>JACVCM010000069.1 GCA_016742125.1 Sphingomonadaceae bacterium
CATCCGGGGACAAGAAACGCAAAATGGCAACAGGGGCAAAGCGGTCATTGCCCCACCCGCCACCCGCAGCCATGTCGTCCGGAGATCGCTTCCCCAACCCGGATGCGGGCCATTCCACGCGAACCAGAACGCCCCCGCCATCGCAATCGGCAGCAGCAAGGTCGTCTCGATTGCCAGGCCGGGCACTGCGCCGACAGGCGCCATCTTGCGTACAAGTCCATAAGCGCAAAAGCTGGCCGCCAGGCTGAGGCTGATCCATAATGTATCGAGCGCGCCGCTGCCCATCACGGCAACCCCGACCCCGGCGACCGCGACCGCAGCAACCTGCGTCCGGTTAAGCCGCTCGCCCAGGAAAGCCGTACCCATCAGAATATTGAACAGCGGGTTCAGATAATAGCCAAAGCTGGCGGCCAATATATGCCCGTTGTTGACGGCCCAGACGTATACCAGCCAGTTGACCGAAATCAGCGTACCGCTCGCGAGCATCCAGCGTAGCAGTTTCCAGCTTGCAAGCACGCCCAGATATTCGCCCAACTGGCGCCGGAATGCCATGATCGTGATGAGCAGCGGCACTGCCCAGACTATCCGGTGGGCAATGATTTCCAGCGCCGGAACGGCCGCCATCTGCCGAAAGAATACCGGCATGAAGCCCCATGCAGTATAGGCCCCGATCGCTGCCAGAAGGCCAACGCGGTCGATTGTCGGGGATGTGTCAGCGGAAGATTTAGGCGCGCTCAGATGATCCCGCCGCCCATCCAGAGCCGCAGCGCACAAATGGCCATAACCACGAAGCAGAAATTGCGCCCGCTATTCTTGTCCGAGGCAAATCCGAAAGCTGCCCCCACGGCTGCTATCAAGATAATCAGCCAGTTAAGCCATCCAAGCAGCGGTATGAAACCGATAATGGCAAGAATGAGGGCAATAGTTCCGAACAGAAAAGCGATGATATTGGCCATGGCCCCTATGTGGAGTTTTTCTGTTTAAGTGGCAAGGCTAACGTCGCGACAATTCGACGATGTGGATTCCACGTCGCTCTATCGCCCTTCAAAAACGCTTCATCGGTGTCTGAACGGCATATGCAACAAACGTTCAGGTCCGGGGTTTCAAATGGCATCGTCCTTCAGAAGAAAAGGAGACGAGACATGAAAAAGACGATTTTGGCGTTGGCCGCCGCAACGATGATTGTGCCGACCACTGCCGTTCTTGCCGACCCGCCTGACCATGCTCCGGCATGGGGGTACAAGAACAAGAAACAGCGTGCCTATGATCGCGGATATCGCGAGGGCCGTCGGGACGCGCAATATATTCGCGAAGACACGCGGATGTGGCGGGGCAATGACGGTCGCTATTATTGCCGCCGCGATGACGGCACCACTGGCCTGATCATCGGTGCCGCTGTTGGTGGGCTTGCCGGTAACGAAATCGCCGGTCGCGGTGACAAGACCTTGGGCGCCATTCTTGGCGCAGCGGGCGGCGCGTTGCTGGGTCGCGAGATCGACCGAAGCAATTATCGCTGCCGCTGATCCTTTTGATGGGCGGCCATGAAACAGGCTGCTCATGATCGAATCCCATCATCATGCAACCGAACCGGAACTGAGTAGTTAAATCCGGTGGAGAAGGTTCAACGTAGGAGAAACCACGTGAAAAAGACTATCATGGCTTTGGCCGCATCGACTTTGACGCTTCCTGCGACGGCAGTTGTCGCCGCCGACCAATTCTCGATCACCACGGCTTCGGCCGGTTACAAGGAAGACGTATCGTACCAGAACCGCAACCGTCAGTATCGTGAATGGCGGGGCAAGGATGGCAGGATGTACTGCCGCCGCAAGAATGGGACCACCGGTCTGGTCATCGGTGCAGCAGCAGGCGCGCTAGCGGGTAGAGCGGTGGACACACGCGGGGATCGGGCCACCGGCACGATCATCGGTGCTGCCGGTGGCGCTCTGCTCGGTCGTGAAATCGACAAGGGCCGTCGCTGCAGGTAACATAAAAGAGATTGAACCGGGATTCCCCCTCCCCCTTGCCCGGTTCATGAAGTCGCGGCATCGCCAAAATGGCGATGCCGCTTTTTCTTGTGCCTCAGGAGCCCGAAATGCATAAGCCGTCATCGCGAGTGGGAGAGACGACATGAGCAGCGGACCATATCTTGTCACGGAACGGTTGATCCTCAGACCGACATCGGCGGAAGATTTCGAAGGCTGGGCGGCATTTCATGGCGACGCCGAAACGATGCGCTTTCTTGGAGGTACGCAGTCCCGCGCCGAAAGCTGGCGCAGCCTTTGCGCCATGGCGGGCGCGTGGACGATCCGCGGCTATGCGATGTTTTCGCTCATCCGTCGCGACACAGGGGAATGGATCGGGCGCATCGGCCCTTGGTATCCGGATGGGTGGCCTGCGCACGAAGTGGGATGGGGTGTTCGGCGCGAATTTGCAGGCCAGGGTTACGCCCTGGAGGCTGCCAAGGCATCGATGGACTATGCCTTCGACGTGCTGGGATGGGACGCAGTAATCCACATAATCGACCCCGATAACAGTCCGTCAATCGCGCTGGCTGAGCGGCTTGGTTCGGTCAACCAGGGACCGACACAAATGCCGCCACCGTTCGACACGTTCAGGGTCAATGCCTATGGCCAAAGCAAGGCAGAATGGGCGGCGCGCAGGTCCGCCCGGATCTGATCAGATGTCGCGATCACCGAACTGGACGAAGTCAACTTCGCCATTGGTCGCGCCGCAGGTGAAATCACGGTCTTCGCCGCCCGACAATCCGCCCTCAACCCGCCAGCCTTCGCCATCGCGGGTGACAGAGCGTATTTCGTCGACCCGCGCACCATCGCGTTCGGCAGCGGCAGAGCATGCTTCAACCGCGCTACCGACATCATTGCCGCGATAGTCTCCGCGTGCGTCGCTGGGCTCATTGTCAGGATAACGCTCGGTAGGATACCGGTCCGTATTGCGTGAACGGTCACTGCTCTTGCTGGCTGCGTCGGCAACAATGGCTATGCCGGCCAGAATGGCGATTCCCGCCAGAATGTCACCCCCGTCAACACGGTCGCGGTGACGATAGCGATGTCGGTGGCCCCAGCCATCATATTCGCCCGCTGTCTTCAACACAGATTTTCCCCGGTCGAGCGACACAACCGCCATGGCTGGTGTTGCCGAAGTTGCCAGTATCGCCGCTGTGCCCACGGCCAGCGCGCCTTTGCGAAAATACCCCATTCATGCCTCCTGTTGCAGGGCCGTTGCCCTTCATTCCATGTGTAAATGGTCCAGCCTGTCACCAGGCTGAACCATTTGCTGTTCATATTTGGCGCTTAGCGCCAACGGTCCAGGCCGCTATAGTCGATATCGACCACCCGCCCACGCTCCACATAACAGGTGAAGCGACCACGGTCATAACCGCGATCATAACGGTCGTAGCGGTCATAGGCCGAGTTACGACCGCGCCAGTCGTCCCGCACAATGACATTGCCCTTCACCCGATAACCATAGCGAGTGCGTTCGATGTCGCGGATTTGTGTCACGTCCGAACGGCTGTAGCGACCTGCCCAGCGCTCAACGCTGTTGACGCACTGGTTGACGGCAGCGCGACTGCCACCATGACGATAGTTGTAGCCATAACCCGCACGGTCATAATCGTAACGGCTGCGGTCGTAACCATAGCGATAATCGCGATCATCATCCGATGCGGCAATTACTGCTGCCAGACCGCCGAGCACCACCGCCCCTGCAATTACCTCGCCGGCACTAATGCCATCGCGATCGCGGTCGTAGCGGTCGCGCGCCTGTGCGGGCGCTGATACACTTACCAAAGCTGCAGCAGCAGCCCCGGCGCCAAGCAAGCTTTTGGTCAGAGTTTTCATCTTCATTCTCCTACGAAGCGCAGCATCTTGCCTGCGCTATAAAGGAGTTTCTACGCGAGTCGCCTTGACGCGATGCTGAATTGGGTTGTCAGGTGTTGTTCAGGTAAATGAGCGTTTTCCTGAACGGTTTCACGGCAAGATGGTTGTCAGCAGATATGCCCCAAAAATGACAATATGCACCGCCCCGTGCAACAAGGTTGTTCTCCCGCGGGCCAGCGAGAGCGCCGCAACAAAAAGGGTCAGTGCCAGAAGTACGGTGCCCTTTCCGTCCAGCCCCAACGCGAGGGGCAGGCCAATCGACAAGGATACGATAGTTACCGCAGGTATGGTAAGGCCAATGGTGGCCAGTGCCGATCCGAGCGCAAGATTCAAACTTGTCTGCAACCGATTGGCGCTGGCTGCACGCACAGCGGCAATACTCTCGGGCAACAGTACGATTGCAGCTATCGCGATCCCGACGAGCGCACGTGGGGCTCCGGCAGAGGCGACCGTCTGCTCCAACGGCCCCGACAGGGATTTGGCCATGAGCACCACGGCCCCGAGACTGACCAGAAGGGCGACAAGCGACACGTACGTGTCTCGCAGGCTCGGCGGTGGCGCATGTGCAGTCGGCTTATTCTGGAGATCGCCGCGCGGCAGGAAGTAATCCCGGTTCTTCATCGTCTGTACGAAAACGAACAGCAAGTAGAGGAGCAACGAGAATATGGCGACAAAGACAAGCTGTGTGGGGCTGTATTGCGGACCCGCCACGCTGGTCGTGTAATTCGGAAGGATAAGGGTCAGCACCGTCAATGCCGCCAGCGTGCTGAGCGCAGCGGTCGCACCGGTTCGCGTAAAACGAGCCTCTTCCTGATGTTTTGCACCCGCCATCAGACAGAGTCCGAGTAGCAAATTCATGATTATCATAGCTGCTGCAAAGACTGTGTCACGCGCAAGGGTCAACGCGGCCTCACTGTTCGCGAGCATTAGCGATATGATGAGGCCGACCTCTATAACCGTCACGGCCACCGCGAGAATGAGCGTACCAAAAGGTTCGCCAACCCGGTGTGCAACGATCTCCGCATGATGCACCGCGGCCAGTACCACGATAACCAGAACCAGCGCAGTAACCGCAGAATGGCTGACGCCGAATGCTGCGATCGAAAGGATGAACCATCCGGCAGCAGGTGCAGCCAGTGCAAAACGGTTCACCAATTGATTCATCGCGCAGGCATACCCAGAGATGTCACGGACCGCATCGCAAATGACATTGTCTTCACCTCAGCTCCAGCCCCGTCCATTTAGCCAGAAAGGCGTAAATCTCTGAATATTCCTCAATCAGCTTATCGGTTGGCTTGCCGCTGCCATGGCCTGCGCGCGTTTCGATGCGGATAATCTTGGGTGCCATGCCGGTATCGACCGCCTGCAAGGCTGCGGTATATTTGAAGCTGTGGCCTGGCACGACGCGGTCGTCTGTATCCGCAGTCGACACGATGACGGCCGGATAGTCCACACCAGATTTGATGTTGTGATAGGGCGAATAGCGATAGAGGTTTTTGAAATCGGCTTCGCGGTTCGGATAGCCATAATCGTCGACCCAATAGCGTCCGGCTGTAAAGCGGTCGAAGCGAAGCATGTCCATTACGCCCACTGCTGCGTGCCCAGCGGCAAAAAGGTCGGGGCGCTGGTTGACAACAGCACCCACGAGCAAACCGCCATTCGAACGACCTTCGATCGCCAGCTTGTCCTTGGTCGTAATCCCTTCCTTGATCAGATATTCGCCGGCCGCGATGAAATCATCGAAGACATTCTGTTTGTTCAGCAGGCGGCCGGCATCGTGCCACGCCTTGCCATATTCGCTGCCCCCGCGAATATTGGCGAGCACGAACACCCCGCCCGACTGGATCCACGCCATCCGCGTCGGGCTGTAACCCGGAAGCTGCGGCAGGTTGAAGCCGCCATAGGCATAGAGCAGGGTCGGCGCGCCTTTGGAGAGATCCAGCCCTTTTTTGTGGACAATGAACATCGGCACTTTGGTGCCGTCCTTCGATGAGTAGAAGCGCTGCTCGATGCTGATTTGCCCGGGATCGAAGCTCAATTTTGGCTGGACGAACGGGGTCGATTTGCCACTGTTGCTGTCGAAGCGATAAATGGCGCCCGGCTGGTTAAAGCTGGAAAAGCTGTAGAATGTTTCGGGATCGCCCGGCTTGCCGGAAAAGCCCGACGCCGTTCCAATAGAATTAAGGCTGATTTGCTGAACAGGTTCGCCGTTGAGGCTTAGCACCACAGCGCGTGTTGCCGCATCCTTGAGGTAGGACAAAACCAGCCGCGTTCCGACAATCTGCGCCCGTGAAAGCGTGTCTGTCCGCTCAGCGACGACGTCGGTGAAGATTGGCTCCTTACCGGAAATGTCCGCTTGGACCACCTTTAGTTTTGGCGCGCCCTTGTTGGTGACGAACCAGAGCTTGTCGCCCATCCCCTCAACCAATTGCCAGTCATGGTCGAGGCCCTTTACCAAGGGCGTGACCTTCCATTGATCGAGCGACTTGACCTTTTTGCCTTTGCCCAAATCGATAAGGTTCAATTCATATTTATCGTCCGTTCCCTCGGCGCTTGTAATCAGCACCCAGCGATTGTCATATGTCACCTGCGCACTATGCCCAAGCTTGGGCCGGTCCGGGGTGGCGTATACAGCCCTGTCCTCGGCCTGTGCGGTACCGATGCGGTGAAAATAAAGCGTCTGATTTTCATTCAGCGCCTGGAATTCCTGCCCCTTGGCGGGTTCGGCGAAGCGCGAATAAAGGAAACCTTCGTTGCCGACCCAGGCGATATTGGTGAATTTGGCCCATTTGATATCGGCGCCGATGTTCTTGCCAGTCGTCGTATCGAGGACCCGGATCGTGCGCCAGTCGGACCCGCCATCCTGAATTGCATAAGCGAGCAGCTTGCCATTGGGCGAAGGTTCCCATTGGTCGAGTGCGGTCGCGCCGTCCTTTGCCCATAGATTAGGATCGATAAGCAAGCGGTCCTTACCTTTCAGGCCCTTGCGCACATAAAGCGGCGACTGATTCTGTAACCCGTCATTCTTGGTGAAGAAATAATAACCACCAGCCTTTTGCGGCAGGCTGAAACGCTCATAATCGAATAGCGTTTTCATCCGCGCGGCCAGCACGTCCTTGCCTGGCAGGCTGTCAAGATAGGGGTCGGCCACGGCCTTCTGCGCCGCGACCCAGTCCGCCACCTTCTTGCTGTTCCGGACATCGTCTTCCAGCCAGCGATAAGGGTCGGCAACCTTCACCCCGAATTGTTCATCGACAACGGAAACGGTTTCGGTTTTGGGATAGACCAGCATGGTTCCGACTTCGGCGGTCGTTGCATCCTTGGCAACCGAACCAGTGGGCATCGCCATCACCACAGCCGCGACCCCGGCCAAAAACGCCTTATGCATATCGTCATCCCCAGCATTCGAAATTCATTATTGTCCAACCTAATGGTTCAGGCCCCAATAGCCAATAAATCCGCAGGATTATGTCGCACCTTCGTCGAAAAAATCGGTCACGCGCCAGTTGTTGCCTCGCCCAAAGAATGGCGAAGGCGACGCAGGTGGCGAACAGCATTCCTTCCAGGCCGCCCGTAACCATCTGGCTGATGCGGCCAAAACCTTGTTCGCCAAAAAGCACGCCGATCTGGTCGAGCCGTAACCTGGATTGCGGGAACACGCCCGCCAGAAGATCGAGGCTGCCGCCAAGCAATCTTCCTCCGAAGGCCGGGATCGCAGTTCCGGCGACAAATCCTGTAACAGCGGCAGGCCATATCCTGATCCGCCCATTTCGTCCGCTGAACCAGACCGCAAGGCCTGCTGCCCCTCCCAAAGCGGCGCCCTCCAGCGCGCCGGTCATGTTACCGGGTGACTGGCCCAATAAGAGGTTGAACGCATCAAGCCCGAGCAGCTTGGCCACGCCGCCTATCACCAGCCCGCCAAATGCACCTCCGCCGACCAGCCAGCGCCAGTCGCCGCCGCGAGAAAGGGCGGCAGCGATGCCGAGGCCGACCCCAGCCGCGCCGATCAGCGCAATCAGGATCGTCAGCGATGTCAGTACCAGCACAATCGAACCCGCGCCCATCCCCGGTTGCAATGGGTGGGCCGCGCCAGCAAAGCCGTAAAAAAGCCCGCCCAGAAGACCGGCGACTCCGCCGCCCACCACAGCTGCGCCACCAAGCAGGAAAAAATGCTGCCAGTTGAAGGATCCCTTAGAAGGTCGGCTCTCACCTGCGGGATCTGACGAGCCCTCACCCAGCATCGCAATAAAGCGATAGCCATGCTTCGGCACCGTCTCGATAAAAAGCGGTCTTGCCGCATCGTCACCGAGCACCCGTCGCAATATTTTGATGCATTGGGTCAGTGCTTCATCGGTCACCGGCACCCCGCGCCACACCTCCTCCAGGAAGCGGTCTTTGGAAATCAGGGCGCCCGGCTGGCTCGCCAGCAATATCAGCGCGTCAAGGTAGCGATTGTTCAGTTCGACCGGCACACCCTCCCGCAAGAGCAGCCGGTTTTCACAGTCGAGCACAAAGCCACCGAAACGAATGCTAGCTGAGTTCATTTTCACCAATCGCTCATACCCCGCTCATGTCGCTCATTGCCGAACATGGCAGCTATGTGCCTCCAGTTCCAGCGAAGGGCAACGACATGACTACACGCATCCAAGCGCAAAGTGGACCGCGCAGACATATATGGCGACTCATGGGCTGGGGCGGCGCCGTCGCGATCATCCTGACGCCGCTAATAGCAATGCAGTTTACAGCCGAGGTCAATTGGGACGATACCGATTTCATTGTGGCGGCGATTATACTCGCAGCGATCGGCGGGCTGATCGAACTGGCGATGCACATATCGAAAAATCGGTACTTCCGGTTTGGCGCGATGTTCGCGATATTTGCGGGCTTCATGGTCGTCTGGTCGAACCTGGCCGTGGGTATGATCGGCAGTAACGATAACCCGGTCAATCTCTGGTTTGGTGGAGTTCTGATGTTGGCGATCGGTGGCGCCGTCCTTTCCCACCATTACAAAGGCGCCCTGGCCGTTGCAATGTTGGCAACAGGCGGCGCTCAGGCGGCAATCGGCCTGTTCGCAGGAATCCTGGGTGGCGACGTGCGCGGCGGCCTGTTCACCATCATCCTGTCCAGCCTGTGGATGATATCGGGCCTTTTGTTTCACGCTGCCCGCAGGCCCGGTTGAGTCAAACCAAAAGGGCGGCACCCTTTCGGATACCGCCCTTCGGAAAATTCAGCATGAAATGCCGATCAGGCCGCTTCGTCCATATCGTCCATTTCAACCGGACCCGAATCCTGGCCCTTGGCGTCGACATTGCGGTCGACCAGCTCAATGACGCCCATGGGTGCAGCGTCCGAACCGCGGAAGCCAGCCTTGATCACGCGGCTGTATCCGCCGTTGCGATCGGCATAGCGTGTGGCAAGCTCGTCAAAGAGTTTCTTCAGTTGCGTGTCGTCCATCAGGCGGCTTTGTGCCAGGCGGCGGTTGGAAAGGCCGCCCTTTTTCGCGAGTGTGATCAGCTTTTCAATATAAGGACGCAGTTCCTTGGCCTTGGGCAAGGTGGTCTTGATCTGCTCATGCTTGATCAGCGACGCCGCCAGGTTGCGGAGCATCGCTGTGCGATGCGAGGTCGTGCGTTGCAGTTTACGGTGGCCAACTTTATGGCGCATATCCAGTTCCTTCGTTCGTTATGGGGCCGTGTCAGGTACCCCGTAGCAGGCAGCAGTCGGGGCCGCTGCCAATCGCCCTTTCCTCTCCCCTTGCGGGAGAGGACAGTGAAGGTTGCGTTCTTCAGAACGCTACCGAAACTTGGTGAGGGGGAGCGGTCGTTACGACCGCGCGAGCCGATGGCTCGCTCACCCTCATCCAGCTGCGACTGGCAAACAAGTTTGCAAGTCTTCCCAACCCTCTCCCGTCAAGGGAGAGGGGAACGTCTTACCCCAAAAGCTCCTGCTCGAGCTTCTTGGCCATTTCCTCGATATTCTCAGGCGGCCAACCGGGGATGTCCATGCCGAGACGCAGGCCCATGCTGGACAGCACTTCCTTGATTTCATTCAGGGACTTACGGCCGAAGTTCGGGGTACGCAGCATTTCGGCTTCGCTCTTTTGTACAAGATCGCCGATGTAGATGATATTGTCGTTCTTGAGGCAGTTTGCGCTGCGGACAGACAGTTCGAGCTCGTCTACCTTCTTGAGGAGGTAACGGTTAAGCTGGTTCGCATCTGATTCTTCCGAAGAAGCAGAAGGCGCCGCCATGCCGATCATCGGCGAGGATGCAGCCATCGAATCTTCGAAGTGGACGAACACCTGCAGCTGGTCCTGAAGGATGCGCGCGGCGTAAGCCACGGCATCTTCGGGAGTTACCGTGCCGTCGGTTTCGATAGTCAGCGACAGCTTGTCATAGTCCAGCTCCTGGCCGATACGCGCATTGTCAACCTTGTAAGCGACCTGGCGAACTGGCGAATAGAGCGAGTCGACCGGGATCAGTCCGATCGGCGCATCCGCCGGACGGTTGGCGACCGCAGGAACATAGCCCTTGCCGCTGTCAGCCGTGATTTCCATGTTCAGCGTCGCGCCATCGTCGAGGTGGCAGATGACCAGATCCGGGTTCATCACCTGAATATCACCGGAAACCGCGATATCGCCGGCAGTGACGGCACCTGGACCGGTTGCGGACAGCTGAAGCCGCTTCGGACCTTCGCCTTCCATCTTCAGCGCAACCTGCTTGATGTTCAGAACGATGTCGGTGACATCTTCGCGAACGCCAGCGAGGCTCGAGAACTCATGCAATACATTCTCGATCTTGATCGAGGTGATCGCCGCGCCCTGCAGCGATGAGAGCAATACGCGACGCAGCGCATTGCCCAGTGTCAGGCCAAAACCACGCTCAAGCGGTTCGGCAACGAAGGTCGCCTTGCGCTTCGCATCGCTGCCGGACTTGAGTTCAAGGGCGTTGGGCTTTTTCAGTTCCTGCCAGTTCTTGATATTGACGGACATGGATTTCCCCTAGCTAATTGCGAAACCGGCGATTTGGTGCACCGTGCCGGTCCGCGGGTAAAAGAAGGGACGACCGGCCAGCCGCCCCTGAAACGAATGCGTTATACGCGACGCCGCTTTGACGGACGGACACCGTTGTGCGGGATTGAGGTCACGTCGCGGATCGAGGTGATGGTGAAGCCCACCGCCTGAAGTGCACGGAGCGCGCTTTCGCGACCCGAGCCAGGACCCTTGACTTCGACTTCGAGCGTCCGCACGCCATGCTCGGCGGCTTTTTTGCCCGCGTCTTCTGCAGCGACCTGTGCGGCATAAGGTGTCGACTTGCGGCTGCCCTTGAAGCCCATCGTGCCTGCCGACGACCAGCTGATCGCGTTGCCCTGGGCATCGGTGATCGTGATCATCGTGTTGTTGAAGCTGGCGTTGACATGGGCAACACCTGCCGAAATATTTTTACGCTCCCGCCTTTTAATGCGCTGTGGTTCGCGTGCCATAATGAAAAATCCTGTCTGAAAATCTTGCGAAAAAGAAACGAGGCCGAAGCCTAATTCTTATTTCTTTTTACCAGCAATCGCCTTGGCCTTGCCCTTGCGGGTGCGCGCATTGGTATGCGTGCGCTGGCCACGGACCGGGAGGCCTTTACGGTGGCGAAGGCCACGATAGCAGGCGAGATCCATCAGACGCTTGATGTTCATCGATCGCTCACGGCGAAGGTCGCCCTCTACGGTGTAACCGGCATCGATGGTTTCACGGATTTGCAGGACTTCGGCATCCGAAAGGTCCTGAACACGGCGGCTATGATCAATTCCCAGCTTGTCCGCGATTTCGACTGCCTTGGTGCGGCCGATACCGTGAATGTAGGTAAGCGCAATGATCACGCGCTTGTTGGTTGGAATGTTAACTCCGGCAATACGTGCCAATTTATCTACTCCTGCTCCACAGGTGCCCCGAAGGACGAACCCTATCTCAACGCTGATGATGTCCCGAAACGCACAAAACCAGCGGACGCGATAAAGCGCTGCTGGCTGCACCAGATGTTCGGAATGACGGCGCTTTAGGGTGAGTCGGGCGCGCTGTCAAGCACTGGGGCAGTTCATCCCTTGCCTTTCGTCTTGGTTTTGCCACTTACGGCATTCTCTTCGATAAATTCGATTATCTTGCCCGCAATATCCTTGCCGCTCGCCTTTTCGATGCCTTCAAGTCCCGGCGAACTGTTTACTTCCATGATCACTGGGCCATGATTGGAGCGGAGCATGTCGACGCCGGCCACATTGAGGCCCATGGCACGCGCCGCACGAACGGCTGTCGAGCGCTCCTCGGGTGTGATCTTGATGGCTTCGGCAGAACCGCCGCGATGGAGGTTCGAACGAAAATCGCCCTCTGCGCCCTTGCGCTGCATCGCCGCTACAACCTTGTTGCCGATTACAAATGCGCGAATGTCGCTGCCGTTTGCTTCCTTGATGAATTCCTGGACAAGGATGTTCACATTGGCGCCCCGAAAAGCCTCGATCACCGAGCGGGCGGATTTTTCTGTTTCGCCCAGCACGACACCGATGCCTTGCGTTCCTTCAAGGAGCTTGATCACCACCGGCGCGCCGCCGACCATCTTGATGACTTCATCGGTTTGCTTGGGGTCGTGCGCGAAAGCAGTGACGGGCAGGCCGAGACCTTTCTTCGCCAGTATCTGCAATGATCGTAACTTGTCACGCGACCGCCCGATAGCGACACTTTCGTTGAGCGGCCAAACACTCATCATCTCGAACTGCCGCAATACGGCAAGACCGTAAAATGTGACGGATGCGCCGATGCGCGGGATGACCGCATCATATTTTCCGAGCTTCTCGCCCTGATAATAGGCTTCGGGCCGGTGCGAGGTGATGTTCATGGTCACACGCAGCGTGTTCAGGACATCGATCTCGTGCCCGCGCGCCCGTGCGGCCTCGACCAGACGCTGGTGCGAATAGAGGTCGGCGTTGCGCGCCAACATTGCGATTTTCATTATAATTATGTTCCTTACTTCGCCGGCTTCCCGAGAACCCAGCGTCTCCCGCTATTAACCAGGAAACCGCGCCTTAGTGCCCTTCGGCCGATTAGCAAGGGAAAGGCCATCGACCGCCGGTTCGCCAAGGTTAGCTGCCCGTTCCAGCACAGTTTACCGAAACAAAATTGCGCGGCTATGACATAGCGATCCTGCTTCTCGCCATTGGAGCTCCGCACCGCCCGCCGGTCGATGACAAGTGCCTCATAGCGCTTCGGCTTCTCGCCTGCATTGAGACGAAACCAGAATTCCACCCATGCCTTGCCGTCGCGGGTGATGGGCTTGATCCGGCTGGCGTGGATTGAGGATGTTGCCGCGCCCGTGTCCATCTTGGCATGGACCTGGTACAATCCAAGACTGGGAATATCGACCATTTCACACCAGCCGATTTCGACCTTACTGTTCGTCCGCTGCTTTGTGATGACCACCACCGGCAATCAGCTGGGCCCAGGGTTCGGCGACCCTTCGGCCTCTGCCTCATCGGTGGCCTTCGGGTCTTCGAGCTTGTCTACATCGAGCGAAAAACCGTTGTCCTTGCTTTCGTTCCCACCGGCAGCGGTAAATGGCTGCACCATATTCTTGAATTGCTCGCCGAGGACCTTGTCGACAGCGGGGGCAATATCGGCGACCTTGTAACGCATATAGCCGCCTACAACGTAGGAAAAGCTGACCTTGGTCGTCTTGCCGTCTTTGGCTGGTTCCATAGCCACGGTGAGCGTGCCGATCACCGCTTCGGACTGGAGCGGGCCGAGCGCACCCTGCATCCGCAAGACCTTGCCTGGCTGCGCAAAGATAACCCGCATATGCTCGACGCTGCCTGTGGTCTTGATCTTCCCGTCAGCGCCCTTTTCCTGAAACAGTTCGCAAAAGCAGCCATTGGCCTGCGCGTCGATGTAAAAGCCAGCGCTCGAACCGGACCAGCTATGCGCCTTGTTCCACCAGTCCTTGGGGGCCAGCAGCCGCTTCCATATCTCCTCCGGGGTTGCCGCCACGGACGTAATATGAACGACGTTGAACCCGCTTTCGGAAGTCGTCTTGACCTCGGCAGACGCAGGCGATGACATAGCTGTCGCGAAAACAGCAGCTGGAATGATTCCCCTCATATGACAGGTGTAGCGCCGAGCAGGCGGTTGCCGCAATCGGGAATTGTCAGTCGACGATCGCTTTGATTGCGTCTGTCACATCGGCGATGGATGCCATGCCGTCTACGCGGCTTACCAAGCCACGCGTGTCATAAATGGGCAGGATCGGCTCTGTCTTCGCCCGATATTCGGCCATTCGTGTACGAACTGTTTGTTCATTGTCATCGGGACGCCGTTTGAACTCCATCGATCCGCATTTGTTGCAAACCCCGTCAATTTTGGGCTGCTTGAACCTGTCGTGATAGCCTTCCCCGCAGTTGGCGCAGGTGTAACGGCCGACGATGCGCTCAACCAGAGCGTCTTCATCGACGACGAGCTCAATCACGTGATCGAGCGTGCGACCGCGCGACGACAAGAGTCCGTCGAGCAGCTCCGCTTGCGGTGCGGTACGCGGATAGCCGTCGAATATCAGGCCCTTTTCTGCGGGAATTGCATCCATATGCTCGCCGAGGATTTCGGCCATCAGTTCATCGGGAAACAGCTTGCCCGCCTTCATGATCTCATCGGCCATCTTGCCGACTTCGGTTCCGGCTTTCACCGCCGCGCGCAGGATGTCGCCGGTGGAAAGCTGTACCATCCCGTAAGTATCGACCAGAAAGGCGGCCTGGGTGCCTTTGCCCGCACCCGGTGGGCCCAAAAGGATGATATTCATGAAACGCTTCCCCTAACCCGTTTCAGTGTCGCGTCCTTAGCGGGCGCGTCCACCCTTCAGCTTCGCCTTTTTCAACAAGTCGCCATATTGGTGCGCCAGCAAATGGCTCTGGATCTGTGAAATCGTGTCGATGGTGACGTTGACCAGAATGAGCAAGCTCGTGCCGCCTATGGCAAAGAATTGCTGCTGCCCGGTCTGCGCCATGACATAATCTGGCAGCAGGCAGACCAGTGTCAGATAGGCTGCGCCCAGCACCGTGATGCGCGTCAGCACATAATCCAGATAGGTCTCGGTATTCTTGCCCGGACGAATACCCGGAATGAAGCCACCGGCCTTTTTCAGATTCTCCGAGGTTTCTTCCGGATTGAATACAACCGCGGTGTAGAAGAAGCAGAAGAAGATGATCCCGAGGCCATAGAGCAGCAAATAGACCGGCTGCCCGTGCGCCAGATACTGGTTCAGCGTAATGACGAAATCGCCCATCGTACTCTCGCCTGCGACCTGGTTTCCGCCTAATTGCGTAATCGTAATCGGCAAGAGGAGCAGCGACGATGCAAAGATCGGCGGGATGACGCCTGCGGTATTGATCTTGAGCGGCAAATGGCTGCGGTCGGCCTGCATCATGCCGCGCTGCGTTGCGCGCTTCGGATATTGGATCAGCACCCGCCGCTGGCCACGCTCCATGAAGCAGATGAGCAAGGTCAGCACTACGAACATGGCGAAGAATCCGACAATCACAAAGCCGCTGATAGAACCGGTGCGCCCGCCTTCGAGCAACTGCGCGAAAAGCCGGGGCATCTGTGCGACAATACCCGCCATGATGATCAGCGAAATACCGTTGCCGATACCGCGCGAGGTAATTTGTTCGCCGAGCCACATCAGGAACATCGTTCCGCCGATAAGGCTGATAGTGGCGACAATCCGGAACATCAGGCCGGGTTCGACGACCGCACCAATGCCATTGGCCGCTGCCAGACTTTCAAGACCCGCAGCAAGGAAATAGCCCTGCAAAGCCGTCAGGAAAACCGTTCCGTAACGGGTATATTGGTTGAGTTTCTTGCGCCCGCTTTCGCCCTCTTTCTTGATCGCCGCCAATGTGGGCGACAGCGAGGCTGCGAGCTGCACGACGATCGACGCCGTGATGTAGGGCATGACACCAAGCGCAATCAGACTCATGCGCTCAAGGCTGCCGCCCGAGAAGGTATTGAAAATATCGAGCACGCCGCCAGCTGCGTTATTGGCATAGAGCGCAGCCTGCGCCACCGGATCGACACCCGGTAGCGGCACGAAGCTGAGCATACGGAAAATGATGAGTGCGCCTATGGTGAACCAGATGCGGTTCTTAAGCTCTGTTGCCTGCCCGAACTTCGATAGATTGAGGTTCGAGGCCATTTGGTCGGCCCGAGATGCCATGATGTACTTCCTTAGTTTCGGATCAAAGCGTCGCCCCACTCCCTGCGAACCGCCACTCAACCCCAAATATTGCCTGACATCCGCCGGATACCCCCAGAAATGTCAAACCCCGCCAGCCCATATCGGGAAGCGGGGCTGCCATGACAAGAGCGAAGTCGCCGCCGCCTGTCTTATTTCTTGGCTTCGGTCTTCTTGGCCGAAGATTTTTTCGCCGCAGCCTTTTCCGAAGCCGGGGTCCTGCTCAGGATCTCGACCTTGCCGCCAGCCTTCTCGACCGCCTCAACCGCAGCCTTGGAAGCGCCCGCGACCGAGAAGTTGACCTTTGTGGTCAATTCACCCTTGGCCAGCAGGCGGACACCGTCCTTGCCGCCACGTGCCAGGCCAGCGGCCTTGAGTGCCGCGTGGTCGACGGTGTTCTTGATGTCGATTTTCTTGGCATCGATGAACTTCTGGATCATGCCCAGATTCACTTCGGCGTAGTCCTTGGCAAAGATATTGTTGAAGCCCCGTTTCGGGATACGCATGTGAAGGGGCATCTGGCCGCCTTCAAAGCCATTGATGCTAACGCCCGAACGGCTGGTCTGGCCCTTTTGGCCACGGCCAGAAGTCTTACCTTTGCCCGAACCGATACCACGGCCAACGCGCATACGCCGGTGACGTGCGCCTTCATTATCTTTGATGTCGTTCAGTTTCATGTCTTGCACTCGCTTTCGCTTTAATTCGCGCTAATGGAATTCAGTCCTGGATCTGGACCATGTGCCGAACTGTGCGGATCATGCCGCGCACTTCGGGGGTGTATTCGATTTCGACAACGCGGTTCAACTTGTCGAGGCCAAGGCCTTTCAAGGTCGCGCGCTGCGAGGC
>JACVCM010000164.1 GCA_016742125.1 Sphingomonadaceae bacterium
CCGAAGGGCCAGGCTGTGTCCGATGTGCGCCAGGTCGGGATCGGTGATCAGACGCGCCGCGTCGAAGGCTGCGCCGCCGATCATTCTGGCAAATTGCAGTGCGTCGGCGCTTGCAACGGCGCCCGGTTTCCATGCGAACGAAACGGAGCCGTGCGCATGGCCGGGAAGATGGGCGGGCACCGTGAGCCCGTCGCCGATGCCGTGGCGGCGCGCCTCGGCGAGTATCATTTCGTCCTCGGGTCGCTCGGTCTTCATATTGTGCCACAGGAAGCCCGACATGCTGCGCTGGCTTTCGCGGTGGACCGGGTCGGTGACGCCCAGCCGCTGTTCGTCGAACCAGAGTGCCCATTCTTCCGGGTAATTGTGGACGCGAACGCCCCGGTCCGGGGCTGCCAGAAAGTCGATATGATGGCTGAGGGCGAACCAGGAGCAGCCCATTCGCAAACAGGCTTCCTGCAGGAGATCCGCGAGACCTGCCCTATCCTTCACTCGCGAGACGTCGAGCGCAAAAGCATGCGCAGCGTCGATCGTTGGCATTGCGACCCATGGCGCGCCGACCGGCGTTTCCGACCGGTCCGGTCCGCGTGCCCCTCGTCAGTGCAGGTTGCCGTGCCCTCTTACCAAGGCTGGACAACCCGCGACGGTCGATCGCCGCTGGTCAAGGCAATCTTGGGAGAATCTGAAAATGCGGGCCAACCCCATATTTTTCAAATATATTCGAGAGATAGAACCAGTTTGAGGATGATTGTTAGCTAGCTACTCGGTGCGCGAAGAGGAGGAACGCTGGCAACGCGATGTCTGCCCACCCGTGTCCCTGGCTTCGAAGCACGCTTTGTAGGGTTCAGCCCTCCAGAGAAGAGATTTCCGCCACAGTCATATGCGTGCGCTTCAGTTCGAGCATCTCCTCGCGTGTAAAAACAATCGCTTGGTGAGGGTTCATGCCAGCGAGCAGCCGGTCCCGGAGCATCTGGTTCCAGGCGATGGTGAAGGCTGGGAAACGCCTGACCCCAAGGTCAACTTCTTGGCCGTTGCGGATCACGGCTATGCGATCCGGCTCCTTTATCCACTCCAGCTTGGGGTCGGGGATGAAATAGATCTCAGGCTCTTGCGCCATCGACGGTGTGATGCAGCAATAGCGGCCGTCCGCCTCCATCACAGTGTGCAAAACAAAATCGAGTCCTTGCAACCACCAGCCGGTTACAGCCTTGGATCGGCCCGTCGGATCATTTGCCTCATACCACCAGCAATTCTCATGACATCGATTTGCCGGCATTCTCATCCATGCAAGGTCCTCGGTTGACATCCGCGGAACGCATTCGAGTTCTGCGTCGAGCAGTTCCTCGACGAGCGCGGCCTCCCACTCGCTCGGAGCGACCATCCAGCTTTCTGCCTGGTCGAGCAATCGCCGCCGTTCCGCGTCCATCCGCCGCTTTGCTTCGCCCAACGCCCGGTCTCCGTGTAAACGCCGTCTGCCTAGTTTGTATTTCAGGCCGCAGGCAGACGCGACACTAATTGGCCGGTAGCGGACCCCTTTCCGCGTCTCCGGCAAGAAAGATCAGGCGCTGAATATAGGGGTGCGAAAGCCCGAAGCACCCACGATCAGGAAGATCCGAGACCGATCTGGCACACATATCCTCATCGGTGCCGCGCGCTTCAGTGGCGGACGATTGCGTGTCGTTGCCATAGAACGTGCTCATAGCTTCCCCCCTGTGCTGAAGCGACACTTAGAACAAAACAGGAACATTGTCAAGATTTGCTGTTGTTCGCCCCCTGCGCGCCGATGTCTGTCGATCCGGTTCTAATTGGTGCTTTTGCATCCACGGTAATGCGGTATTGCATCACTTGGAGGGGACCTATGGCCAAAAAGACATATGATTTCGCGATCGACGATGCGCTTGGCACGTCCGATAATCTTGCCTCTTTCGCTGGCGAGCTGGCGAATGATGCAGCGCTTGCTGCAGCGTTGACGCCCCACCTTGCCCCGCTCGCAACAGGCGCAAACCTCGACGCTGGAGCAATCTGGAACCTTCTATTCCAAGCGACCGCCGTGGTTCCCCCGGCAGCGGCAGATGGCTTGGAT
>JACVCM010000070.1 GCA_016742125.1 Sphingomonadaceae bacterium
GGGGGGGGGGGGGGGGGGGGGGGGGGGGGGGGGGGGGGGGGGGGGGGGGGGGGGGGTGGGGGGGGTGGACCATGTGCCGAACTGTGCGGATCATGCCGCGCACTTCGGGGGTGTCTTCGATTTCGACAACGCGGTTCAACTTGTCGAGGCCAAGGCCTTTCAAGGTCGCGCGCTGCGAGGCGGGACGACGGATCGGCGAACCGGTCTGTTTCAATTTAATCTTCGCCATATCGATTACTCCGCAATAGCTTCGGCATCGGCTTCAGCGGTCTTGCTGCCACCGCGACCCAGAAGGTCGGAGATTTTCTTGCCGCGACGCTGCGCTACTGATTTCGGACTGGTCTGGTCAGACAGCGCCGCGAAAGTAGCGCGGATCATGTTATAGGGGTTCGACGTGCCGACCGACTTGGTCACAACGTCCGCAACGCCCAGCGATTCGAACACGGCGCGCATCGGACCACCGGCGATGATGCCGGTACCTGCGGGAGCCGAACGGACGGTGACTTTACCCGCACCGAAATGGCCCTTGCCATCATGGTGCAGCGTGCGGCCGTCTTTCAACGGAACGCGGATCATCGCTTTTTTTGCGGCGGCAGTAGCCTTGTTGATGGCTTCCGGCACTTCGCGCGCCTTGCCATGACCAAAGCCTACCCGGCCCTGGCCATCTCCGACAACGACGAGTGCGGCAAAACCGAAGCGCTTACCACCCTTAACCGTCTTGGAAACGCGGTTGATGTGAACGAGCTTTTCGATCGTACCATCATCTTCCTCGGCCGGGCGGCGCTCTTCGCGACGGCCACGGCCACGGCCTTCACCGCGATTGCCACGACCACGACGACCTTCGGTCGCTTCGGCTTCAACCGCTACACCTTCGGTGACGACTTCTGCGTTGTTATTTTCATCAGCCATCATCAGAACTCCAATCCGCCTTCGCGCGCTGCATCGGCAAGCGCCTTGACGCGACCGTGGAACAGGAAGCCGCCACGATCAAAAACCACGCTGGAAATGCCAGCCTTCTTGGCAGCCGCAGCAACGCGCTTGCCGACATCGGCAGCGGCTTCAGCGGTCGAACCGTTTTTCGCCTTCACATCCTTGTCGAGGGTCGAGGCAGAAGCGACGGTAACGCCCTTGCTGTCATCGATGACCTGCGCATAGATGTGGCGGCCAGTGCGATGCACCGACAGACGCGGACGACCGGCAACCTGCGACCGCAGCTTTGAGCGGACGCGTTGGCGACGCTTTTCAAAGAGAGACAGTTTTGCCATGGCTTATTTCTTCTTCCCTTCTTTGCGGAAGATATATTCGCCGCGGTATTTGATGCCCTTGCCCTTATAGGGTTCAGGCTTCCTCCAGCGGCGGATTTCGGCAGCAACCTGCCCAACCTTCTGCTTGTCGATCCCCGAAATTTCCACCGTGGTGTTATCGGGCGTCTTGATCTCGATACCTTCCGGCACGTCGAAATTCACGTCATGGCTATAGCCGAGCTGCAGCTTCAGGACTTTGCCCTGTGCAGTCGCGCGGTAGCCGACGCCGGTTATTTCGAGGACCTTGGTGAAACCTTCGGTCACGCCAGTGACGAGATTCTGCACGAGCGTGCGCTGCATGCCCCAGAAAGCGCGAGCCGCTTTACTGTTGTTGGCAGGCTGCACCGAAAGGCCTTCGTCCTTCATTTCATAGGAAATGAGGTCGCTCATCGGCATTTTCAGTTCGCCCTTCGGGCCTTTCACCGAAAGCGTGCCGGCATCCATGCTGGCGGTCACGCCAGACGGAAGGGCAACAGGTTTCTTACCAATGCGGCTCATCAGAATACCTCCGCCAGGATTTCGCCGCCGACATTCTGTGCGCGCGCTTCGGCGTCGGACAGAACGCCCTTTGGCGTCGAAACGATGGTGATGCCAAGGCCATTGCGGATAACCGGAAGCTCCTGGCTTCCCGAATATACGCGGCGACCGGGCTTCGAAACGCGGGCAACATGCTGGATAGCAGGTGCGCCCTCGAAATATTTCAGTTCGATGCGGATACCCTTGTGGGCACCAATGGCTTCTTCGCTATAGCCGCGGATATAGCCTTCGCGCTGGAGCACGTCGAGAACATGTGCACGCAATTTCGAAGCGGGAGAAACGACGCTGTCTTTCTTCGCCCGCTGGCCGTTGCGGATGCGGGTGAGCATATCACCCAAAGGATCTGTCATTGCCATCTATCTTGTCCTTACCAGCTCGACTTTGTGACGCCCGGGATCATGCCTTTATTGGCGAGATCGCGCAGTTCGATACGGCACAGCCGGAATTTGCGGTAATAAGCGCGCGGGCGCCCCGTGGTTTCGCAGCGGTTGCGAATACGGTGCTTGTTGCCATTACGCGGAATTTCCGCCATTTTCAGGCGAGCAATCAGGCGCTCGCTATCGTCCAGCGACTGGTCTTTCGCCATCGCCTTGAGCTTCGCGTAACGACCAGCATATTTCTTCGCCAGCTTCTTGCGACGCTCGTTCTTGTTTATGGAGCTCAGTTTAGCCATTATGCAGCCGCCTTTTCTTCAGCTTCTTCTACAGGGAAAGGGAAGCCGAACAGCTTGAGCAGTTCGCGCGCTTCGTCGTCCGTGTTTGCCGAAGTCGTTACGATAACATCCATGCCGCGCACCACGTCGATGGCGTCATAGCTGATTTCAGGGAAGATGATCTGTTCTTTCAGGCCCATGGCGAAGTTGCCACGGCCGTCAAAGCTCTTCGGGTTCAGGCCACGGAAGTCGCGAATACGCGGCATCGCGATGGTCACCAGACGGTCGAGAAATTCGTACATCTGGGCGCCACGAAGCGTGACCTTCACACCAATCGGCATGCCTTCACGCAGCTTGAAGCCAGCGATCGACTTCTTCGCCTTGGTGATGACCGGCTTCTGCCCAGCAATCAGTTCCATTTCGGCAAGAGCGGTCGTGACCTTCTTCTTGTCCTGCGAACCTTCGCCCACGCCCATGTTGAGCGTGATCTTTTCAATCTTCGGCACGGCGAAGCGGTTGGTGTAACCGAACTTCTCGGTCAGAGCCTTGACGATTGTGTCGTCATAGCGCTGCTTCATGCGCGGAGTGTATTTTGTATCAGCCATTGATCGTCTCCCCGGACTTCACGGCCACACGGACCTTCTTGCCGTCCCTGGTTTCAACGCGAACGCGCGTTGCCTTGCCCGACTTGGGATCGGCCAATGCGACATTCGAGATGTGCAGTGGAGCTTCAAAGCGGTCGAGACCGCCCTGAGGGTTCGCTTGCGAAGGCTTGCGGTGACGCACGGCAACATTGACGCCGGAAACGACGACCTTGCTGTCCTTTGGCATCACGGCGGTCACTTCGCCCGACTTGCCCTTGTCCTTACCGGCGAGCACGACAACCGTGTCACCCTTTTTGATTTTTGCCATAGCCATGATTACAGCACCTCCGGTGCCAAGCTGATGATTTTCATATGGTTCTTGGCGCGCAGTTCGCGAACCACCGGACCAAAGATACGCGTGCCGATCGGCTCCTTGTTGTTACCGATCAGGACAGCAGCATTGCTATCGAAACGGATAACCGAACCATCGGCACGGCGGATGTCCTTACGGGTGCGAACGATGACGGCCTTGTGCACGTCACCCTTCTTCACCTTGCCACGCGGAGCCGCTTCCTTGATCGACACCACAATGATGTCGCCAACGCCGGCGGTGCGACGCTTGGATCCGCCGAGCACCTTGATGCACTGGACGCGCTTGGCGCCGCTGTTGTCAGCCACATCGAGATTTGATTGCATCTGAATCATGGAATCAATCCTCCGCTGCAGCTGCGACCGGTGCTGCGGCAGCGTCAGCTACCAAGCGCCAGGTCTTGTTCTTCGAAATCGGCGCGCACTCTTCGATGCGGACGACTTGGCCTTCCTTGACGACGTTGTTTTCGTCATGGGCGTGATATTTCTTCGTGCGACGAATGATCTTGCCGTAAAGCGGGTGCTTCACTTTGCGCTCCACGAGAACGACAATCGTCTTGTCATTCTTGTCGGAGACCACGGTCCCGGTGAGAATACGTTTTGGCATGGGTAGCTCCTTATGCCGTCTTTGCGGCGGCGCGCTGGCGCTCACCCTGCAGGGTTTTGATGCGGGCGATGTCACGACGGACTTCACGGACGCGGGCCGGCTTTTCCATCTGGCCCGTGGCCGATTGGAAACGCAGGTTGAACGCTTCGCGCTTAAGTTCGCCGAGCTGTACGGCGAGCTGGTCGTCGGTTTTGACGCGCAGATCTTCAGTCTTGCTCATCTTATGATGCTCCCAGATGCGAGGTGTCGCCGAGACGCGCCACGACCTTGGTCTTGATTGGCAGTTTCATCGCGGCGCGCTGGAAAGCAACGGCAGCGATCGGACCCGGAACGCCGTCAAGTTCGAACATGATGCGGCCAGGTTTGACCTTGGCTGCCCAATATTCGACCGAACCCTTACCTTTACCCTGACGGACTTCGGCAGGCTTTTTGGTGACCGGAACGTCGGGGAAGATACGAATCCACAAACGACCCTGACGCTTGATGTGACGGGTGATTGCACGACGCGCAGCTTCGATCTGGCGTGCTGTGATACGTTCCGGTTCGAGCGCCTTCAGGCCATAGGAGCCGAAGTTCAGGTCGGAACCGCCCTTGGCTTCGCCCTTGATGCGTCCCTTGAACTGTTTGCGGAACTTGGTTTTCTTTGGTTGCAGCATGTCTAGTTCCTAAACTCAGCGGCGATCGGACTGCGGACGGACGCCGGAAGTCTGCGCTTCCATCATCAGCCGGTCGGTTGCCATCGGATCGTGACCCAGGATTTCGCCTTTGAAGATCCAGCACTTGATACCGATGATCCCATAAGCGGTCAGCGCTTCGGCCTCGGCATAATCGACATTCGCGCGGAGCGTATGCAGTGGAACCCGGCCTTCGCGATACCATTCGACGCGGGCAATTTCAGCACCGCCCAAACGGCCACCGCAAGTGATCTTGATGCCTTCTGCACCGAGACGAAGCGCGGATTGAACCGCACGCTTCATGGCGCGGCGGAAGGCGATACGGCGGATCAACTGGTCGGCAACGCCCTGTGCAACCAACTTGGCATCGACTTCCGGCTTGCGGATTTCGACGATGTTGAGCGACACGTCGGCGCTGGTGAACTGCCCGATCTGCTTTTTCAGCTTTTCGATATCTGCACCCTTCTTGCCGATGATGACACCGGGACGGGCTGCGTAAATCGACACGCGGCAATTCTTGGCAGGACGCTCGATGACCACCTTCGAGATCGCTGCCTGTGGCAGGGTTTCAAAGATGAACTTGCGGATCTTGATGTCTTCCAGAAGCATGCGGCCGTAGTCCGCACCTTCGGCGTACCAGCGGCTGTCCCAGGTCCGGTTGATCTGCAGGCGAAGCCCGATTGGATTTGATTTCTGACCCATGACTTATGCCTCTTCTTGCTGTTCGCGCACAACGATACGCAGACGGCTGAACGGTTTCAGGATACGGCTCGATTTGCCGCGGCCGCGCGCCATGAAACGCTTCATGGTCAGCGCCTTGCCAACGCTCGCCTCGGCCACGACAAGGCTGTCGACGTCGAGATTGTGGTTGTTTTCAGCGTTGGCGATGGCCGATGCCAGAACCTTGCGAACGTCAGGCGCCATGCCCTTGGTCGAGAAGGTCAGGATGTTAAGCGCATCTTCAGCCTTCTTGCCGCGGATGAGCGCAGCAACCAGATTGAGCTTCTGTGCCGAACCACGGATAGTGGTGCCGACGGCCAGCGCCTCATTGTCGCCGACGCGACGGGGAGCGGATGCCTTGCCCATTAGCGTTTGCCCTTCTTGTCTGCGCCGTGGCCGTGGTAGGTCCGCGTAGGAGCGAACTCACCGAGCTTGTGGCCGACCATGTCTTCATTCACCGAAACGGGAATGAACTTGTGGCCGTTATAGACGCTGAACGTCAGGCCGACGAATTGCGGCAGAATTGTCGAGCGACGCGACCAGGTCTTGATCGGCGCAGCCTTCGACGATTCCTGCGCGGTTTCTGCCTTTTTCAGCAGATAGAGGTCAACAAACGGACCTTTCCAGACGGAACGAGACATGAGTTACCTCTTCTTCTTAGCATGCCGCGAACGGATGATCATCCGGTCGGTCGACTTGTTGCTGCGGGTGCGGGCACCCTTGGTTGGCTTGCCCCATGGGGTCACCGGATGACGGCCACCCGAGGTGCGGCCTTCACCACCACCATGCGGGTGATCGACCGGGTTCTTGGCAACGCCGCGGGTCAGCGGACGCATGCCGCGCCAGCGGTTGCGACCGGCCTTGGCAAGCGTGGTATTCGAATTGTCGGGGTTCGAGACCGCGCCAACCGTACCCATGCAGGTGCCCAGGATGTAGCGCTGCTCACCTGAGTTCAGGCGAACGATAACGCGACCACCGTCACGACCGACCAGCTGCACATAGGTGCCTGCCGAACGGGCGATCTGACCGCCCTTGCCGGGCTTCATCTCGATATTGTGGCAGATGGTTCCAACCGGCATCTGGCTCAGCAGCATGGCATTGCCGGGCTTTACGTCGGTCTTTTCACCGGCAACAACGCTATCGCCAACGGCGAGGCGCTGCGGCGCGAGGATATAGGCCAGTTCACCGTCTTCATATTTGACAAGCGCGATAAACGCCGAACGATTGGGGTCATATTCCAGACGCTCGACCGTTGCGGGCATATCCCATTTGCGACGCTTGAAGTCGACGACGCGATATTTCTGCTTGTGACCTCCGCCGATGCCACGCGAGGTGACATGGCCCTTGTTGTTGCGGCCACCGGTCTTCTTCTTGCCTTCGGTCAGCGCCTTGACAGGGCCGCCCTTGTACAGGCTCGAACGGTCGACCAGCACGAGGCCGCGACGGGCGGGGCTGGTTGGTTTGTAGCTCTTGAGTGCCATGATCCTGCCCTTAAATTCCGGTTGTCACGTCGATGCTCTGGCCTTCGGCCAAAGTGACGATCGCTTTCTTGACGTCCGAACGCGTGTAGGGCTTGCCCTTCCAGCGCTTGGTCTTGCCCTTTTGCACCAGCGTGTTCACGTTCGTGACCTTGACGTCGAACAAGGCTTCAACAGCTGCCTTGATCTGCGGCTTGGTGGAATCGCCAGCTACCTTGAAAACAACGGCGTTGTTTTCGGAGAGCAGTGTCGCCTTTTCGGTGATGTGCGGGGCAACGATCACGTCATAATGACGCACGTCGATTGCTTCTTTTGACTTAGCCATTGAAACGGGCCTCCAGCTTTTCAACCGCTGCTCGGGTCAGGACCAGCGTTTCATGCTTCAAAATGTCGTAAACATTGGCACCAACCGCAGGCATCACGTTGATACCGACGAGGTTGGCCGAAGCCTTGCGGAAATTGTCACTCACCGCCTCACCGTCGATGACGAGGGTGGTTTTGCCGAAACCGAGCTTGCCAACCTGACCCTTCAGTTCCTTCGTCTTGGCGGCCTTCAGATCAAGGTCTTCCAGAACGATGAGCGAACCGGCCTTGGCCTTACTCGACAACGCCATTTTCAGGCCGAGCGCACGGATTTTCTTGTTCAATGACGGGTTGAAGTCACGCAGGCGTGCGCCGTGCGCCTTACCACCGCCAATGAAGATCGGGGCAGCGCGGTCGCCGTGACGGGCGGTACCACCACCTTTTTGACGGCCGAACTTCTTGCCGGTGCGGGCAACGTCCGAACGCTCACGGGTCGGACGAGCCGTGCCGCGAGCCTTCTCACGCTGCCAGGTGACGACGCGATGCAGAATGTCGGCGCGCGGCTCTACGCCGAATACGTCGTCATTCAGGTCGATGTCGCCCTTGGCTTTGGCATCGAGGGTTTGAACCTTGAGCTTCATGGTTTAGCCCTCCTTCTTTTCGCTGTCGGTTTCAGCAGTCGCTTCATCCGATGGCTTTTCTTCCCCGGCGTCTGCAGCTGGCGCTTCTTCTGCGGCAGCCTCAACAACGGGAGCAGCTTCAGCAGCAGGCGCCTCGGCTTCTACGGCTGAAGTATCGGCAACGACTTCCTCGGTTGCGACGACGACTTCTTCTTCCACCACAGGTGCTTCATTGTCGTTCTTCAGCGCGCCGGGGAATGGCGCCGCTTCCGGGGTCGGAACCTTCACAGCATCACGAACCAGCAACCAGCCGTTTTTCGCGCCCGGCACAGAGCCCTTTACGAAGATAAGGCCGCGCGCAACGTCGGTACGAACGACTTCGAGATTTTGCTGCGTACGCTGACGATCGCCCATGTGGCCGGCCATCTTCTTGTTCTTGAAAACCTTGCCGGGGTCCTGACGCTGACCGGTCGAACCATGGGCGCGGTGGGTAATCGAAACGCCGTGCGACGCACGCATACCGCCAAAGCCCCAACGCTTCATGGCACCGGCAAAGCCCTTACCCTGGGTGTGACCCGTGATGTCGACCAACTGGCCGTTCACAAAATGGTCAGCCGACAAAGCCGCGCCGACGGGCAGCAAGGCATCGGCATTGTCCACGCGGAACTCAGCAACGCGAGCCTTGGGCTCGACCTGTGCCTTGGCAAATTCGCCACGCTGCGGCTTGTTTACATTTTTCGCTTTGCGGGCTCCTGCGCCGAGGCGAACGGCAAAATAGCCATCCTTGTCCTCATTGCGGGCACCGACCACCTGGCAGCCTTCCAGCGCCAAGACGGTGACGGGAACGTGACGGCCGTCTTCATTAAAGAGACGCATCATACCCATCTTTTTCGCGATCACGCCAGTACGCATGATCCATACTCCACTTTATGTCAGAGGCCCGGCTGGCAGGATTGCCAGGAGGGCGTGACGCCTATTCCAGCCCAATTTTGAAACATGCCCCGTCCGGGCCAGGCACCGAATGCTCAACATGCGAGCAATTCGGCAAGACGGGGAACGCGGCCCGGGCCAATTTACTCCGAAGAGTGACGCCCGGCGGTATTCCTATGTCTGACTGACTGTTAAGCCAGCTTGATCTCCACGTTCACGCCGGCAGCAAGATCGAGCTTCATCAGCGCGTCTACAGTCTGCGGCGTGGGCTGCACAATGTCGAGCAACCGCTTGTAAGTGCGAACCTCAAACTGCTCGCGCGACTTTTTGTCGACATGCGGGCCGCGGTTCACGGTGAACTTTTCGATACGGGTAGGAAGTGGAATGGGTCCGCGGATAAGCGCGCCGGTGCGGCGTGCGGTGTCTGCGATATCGCCAGTGGCCTGATCGAGGACGCGATGGTCAAATGCTTTCAGGCGGATGCGAATATTCTGCGTTTCCATGGGTTCACCAATTTCCAAATTCTATCAATATCAAAGAGCCGAAAAACAGCCAGTCCGACTTGCCTTTTTGGAAGCCGGAGCAGCTGTTCTGAAATTCATTAAACCGCCCGCCGGACCCCGAAACGAATCAGGGGGTCCGGCGGGATGCGCGGCCTATATTACTTCGAGATTGCGCTGACAACCCCTGAACCGACGGTGCGGCCACCTTCGCGGATCGCGAAGCGGAGACCCGGGTCCATTGCGATCGGCGCAATCAACTTGACCGAAATGGTCACATTGTCACCAGGCATCACCATTTCGGTGCCCTCGGGAAGGATCACTTCGCCGGTCACGTCAGTGGTGCGGAAGTAGAATTGCGGACGATAGTTCGCGAAGAACGGCGTGTGACGGCCACCTTCATCCTTCGACAAAACATAGATTTCTGCCGAAAACCCGGTGTGCGGCGTAACCGAACCTGGCTTGCAGAGAACCTGGCCACGCTCAACTTCTTCACGGCCTACGCCGCGAACCAGTGCGCCGATATTGTCGCCGGCTTCACCCTGATCGAGCAGCTTGCGGAACATTTCCACGCCAGTGACAGTGGTCTTCTTGGTATCGCGGATGCCGACGATTTCGACTTCCTCGCCAACCTTGACGATGCCGGTTTCAACGCGGCCGGTCACAACGGTACCACGACCAGAGATCGAGAACACGTCTTCGACAGGCATCAGGAAGGGCTTGTCAACCGGACGGTCGGGCTGCGGGATATAATCGTCAACTGCCTGCATCAGCTCAAGGATCGAATCCTTGCCAATATTGTCGTCGCGGCCTTCAAGAGCGGCAAGCGCCGAACCCTTGACGATTGGAATATCGTCGCCCGGGAAGTCGTAGCTCGACAGCAGTTCGCGGACTTCCATTTCGACGAGCTCGAGGATTTCGGCGTCATCGACCTGGTCGACCTTGTTCATGTACACGACGAGCGAAGGCACGCCAACCTGACGAGCGAGCAGGATGTGCTCACGGGTCTGCGGCATCGGGCCGTCGGCTGCGTTGACGACCAGGATCGCGCCGTCCATCTGCGCAGCACCGGTGATCATGTTCTTCACATAGTCAGCGTGGCCGGGGCAGTCGACATGTGCATAGTGACGGTTGTTGGTTTCATATTCGACGTGCGCGGTCGAAATGGTGATGCCGCGCTCGCGCTCTTCAGGCGCCTTATCGATATTGGCGAAGTCGACCGCTGCGTTCCCCGCAACGTTATCCGCCAGAACCTTGGTGATCGCTGCAGTCAGCGTGGTCTTGCCATGGTCAACGTGACCGATGGTGCCAATGTTGCAGTGCGGTTTCGTCCGCTCAAACTTAGCCTTTGCCATTTTATCAAACCTTTTTCTGTATTAGGTAATTATGATCAGTTGGGACGAAGCCTGCTGAATCGAGCGCCGCCATTAGAGCGAAGCCGGAATAAAGGCAAGAGACTCATTCTGCATATCGGAAATTGTCTGTTTTGCCCTGAAAATGGGTGGCCGGGGCGTTCGCCAAAGCCCGTCAGAAATCATAACCGAACAGTTCAATGTCGCGCGCGTAGAGTCGGGCGACGCCATCGATCATTTCTTGATCATAATAATCCCGATAATCGCCACGGCGTGAACGGTTGGCGTGATCGAGCGGGGCCGTCTGGATCCGAAGCTGCGCAGCAATGGTATCATAGGATGCCTGCATCGTTTCGACCTTGCCGACCAGATCGGCCTGTAACTCTCCGTCCGGCCCGGTCAGAAAAAGATATTGCGGCCGGAAAATGATGTGGTTGTGCGGCGGCTGCACAAACAAGAAATGCCGCATCACGCCTTTTGGGTCGCGATCGAATGCGCCGGTCTTGCTCGTCGCGAAGGCGCAATAGGAGACGAAACGGTCAAAAGGATTACGGACAAATGCGAATTTCAGATAGCTACTGAAATCATCCTCTCCCAGAAAGGGCCTGACCTGCTGAAAGCTTAAATGGCCGTGCCTCAGCGCTGCCAGTTCGGGGAAGGGAAATCGCTTTTCTACAAACAGAAAGGCCTGTTCCATGTCGTCTGGACCCATGTGTTGACGCAGCGCCTGTCGCACCGAATGTGTGCCTGTTTTGGGAACAGCCGCAAAAATGAAACGGTGTTTGCGCGAGATGATCATCGGCTTACGCCGCCATGGTTTGAGTCGGTGATGGCACCGCGACCATGAATATTAGCGCATTAAGACTATGGTCGAAGGGCACGGCGTTGTGCAGCATGATGCGGCCTGCTCCAGTGCGCTTCAAATCGTCACGGGCACGCGCAATCAGTTGATGGTAACGCGGCAAGCCTTCAAGGGTCGGACCGAATTGCGCCCAGGCCGCAGCCCATGCAGTGGCGAACCGATCGAGTGCCTGAGCGACAGCGGGCAATTCGGGCGCATCGGGTGCCTGCCGGACCAGAAAGTCGATATGACAACGCACTTCCCATGACGACATTATTTCCGGCGTATTGATCCGTTCAAAAGCCAGATCGGTAATGGGCGTGGTGCCGGGGGGTACAAATTTTGCGGGTAACTCCTGCTGCGCTGAATGCCGGGTTTCGACCATAAGGTCCCACAATTTTTCGCCCCCGACCGTGTCAAGCACCAGGTGTATACGTTTGTCGTTACCCGAATTGCGGACGTTGTGCAGACAGAAGGAATCAAACGCCCAACATTCACCAGCCTTCATGTGCACGGTGCGGTCGTCGCAGGTAAATTCGACCCCGGGGTTTGTAATAACCGGGATGTGCAGCCGCAAATGCGTACGCCAGTAATAGCCTACGTCCACATGATTGGGCACATCGGCAGACGCCGCCAGTCCCATCAGCCGACTCCGTCCCCAGACCGCACCGAGATCGGCCATGATTTCCATGATATAGGGGCAGCGCCGCAGGTGCTCGGTCGGCTCCATTGGCCCTGCAAAGCCGTTGGTAATGGCGCCGCCCGGGGTAATGAGCGGAACTGCGTCATTGCCGGGGAGCTTGCCCGGATGAGCAATCCACGCACTTTGAGGCAAGGCCAATACCTCCGCTGCAAGCGTTTCTGCACAATATTGCCGCGGCAACTTTAGCAGGGGTACGTCCAGTTTCATTCATCAGCCCTGTTTGTCAGCGGCGGCGGTAGGCTTGCCATCGATCTCTAAATCCAGACAATGCGGCCACGATAGTGGCCAGGATCAATATCGTCAAAGAAAGTCTGATGTCGCAAGATGTCGGGCTGCTTGCAACCAGTTATGCAAGGAGGGATGGCGTACGAAAAAGGGGGCATGCCGACGCACGCCCCCTTATTCTGAATTGCAAGATGAAGCAGGACCTTAAGCCAGCTTCTCCTTGATTTCTGCGGCTACGTTCGATGGAACTTCATCATAATGGTTGAAGAACATCGAATAGTTGGCACGGCCCTGCGTGAACGAGCGCAGCTGGTTGACATAGCCGAACATGTTCGCCAGCGGGACCATTGCAGTCACCACCTGCGCATTGCCGCGACTATCCGTACCCTGGATCTGTCCACGCCGCGAATTCATGTCGCCGATAACATCGCCCAGATATTCGTCCGGAGTGACAACCTCGACCTTCATGATCGGCTCGAGCAGCTTGATGCCAGCCTTCTGCGCCGCTTCGCGCATTGCGGCGCGCCCTGCAATTTCGAACGCCAGCGCCGATGAGTCGACGTCATGGTAAGCACCGTCATACAGCGTGATTTCGAAGTCGATGATCGGGAAGCCGATGAGTGAACCTGACTCGGCAGTTTCGCGCATACCCTTTTCGACCGAGGGGATATATTCCTTGGGAATATTGCCGCCCTTGACTTCGTCGTTGAAGATGATTCCCGATCCACGCTCACCGGGTTTCACGGTAAACTTGACGCGGCCGAACTGACCCGAACCACCCGACTGCTTTTTGTGGGTGTAATCGATGTCGACTTCCCGCGCGAGATATTCGCGGTAGGCCACTTGCGGCGCGCCGACATTCGCCTCGACCTTGAATTCGCGGCGCATGCGATCGACGATGATGTCGAGGTGAAGCTCGCCCATGCCCTTGATGATCGTCTGGCCGGACTCATGGTCGGTCGAAACGCGGAACGAGGGGTCTTCAGCCGAAAGGCGATTGAGCGCGATACCCATCTTTTCCTGGTCGGCCTTTGTCTTTGGCTCGACCGACAGCTCGATGACCGGCTCAGGGAATTCCATGCGTTCGAGAACGATCGGCGCACGTTCGGCGCAGAGCGTGTCGCCCGTGGTGGTTTCCTTCATGCCGGCCAGCGCGATGATGTCGCCAGCAAACGCCTCGTCAACGTCCTTGCGTTCGTTGGCGTGCATCTCGAGCATGCGCCCGACCTTTTCCTTCTTGTCCTTGACCGAATTCAGATAGGTGCCCTTGACCAGCGTACCCGAATAGATGCGGATGAAGGTAAGCGATCCCACGAACGGGTCGTTCATGACCTTGAAGGCCAGCGCGCTGAACGGCGCGTCGTCCGTAGGCGGACGGCTGTCCTTTTCATCGCTGTCCATCTTCACGCCCTGCACATCGGGAATATCGAGCGGTGAAGGCAGATAATCGACCACGGCGTCGAGCAGGGGCTGGACACCCTTGTTCTTGAACGCCGAACCGCAACAGACAGGCACGAACGACTGGTTAAGCGTGCCCTTGCGGATCAGGCGCTTCATCGTCGCAACGTCCGGCTCATTGCCTTCGAGATAGGCTTCCATCGCATCGTCGTCCTGCTCGACGATGAGCTCGATCAGTTCATTGCGATATTTTGCGGCCTTGTCGGCAAGGTCGGCTGGAATATCTTCGTAGAAAAACTCGGCGCCCAGGCTTTCATCCTTCCAGATGATAGCACGGTTCTCGACGAGATCGACCAGACCCTTAAGGTCGGCTTCGATACCGATCGGAATGTACAGCACAGCAGGCTTTGCACCGAGGCGATCGATGATCGACTGCACGCAATATTCGAAGTTGGCACCGGTACGGTCAAGCTTGTTGATGAAGCACATCCGCGGCACGCCATATTTGTCGGCCTGGCGCCATACGGTTTCCGACTGAGGCTCAACGCCGGCAACGCCGTCGAAGCACGCAACAGCACCGTCCAGCACGCGCAGCGAACGCTCGACTTCAATCGTGAAGTCAACGTGGCCCGGGGTGTCGATGATATTGATGCGGTGATTGTTCCAGAAACAGGTCGTCGCAGCCGACGTGATCGTAATCCCGCGCTCCTGCTCCTGCTCCATCCAGTCCATGGTGGCCGCGCCGTCATGCACTTCGCCGATCTTGTACGACTTGCCGGTATAAAACAGGATACGCTCGGTGGTCGTGGTCTTACCGGCGTCGATGTGCGCCATGATACCGATGTTACGATACATATTGAGTGGATGGCTGCGTGCCATGGTCTTTACTCCGAAGTGTGGACCGCCGAGGCGGCCCGAAGGGGATTACCAGCGAATATGCAAACCCGCTGTTACCAGCGGTAGTGTGCAAACGCGCGGTTGGCTTCAGCCATACGGTGCGTATCTTCACGTTTTTTGACAGCGTTACCGCGGTTCGATGCGGCATCCATCAGCTCACCCGAAAGCCGCGCAGCCATCGTGGTTTCGCTACGGTTACGCGCAGCCGAGATCAGCCAGCGAATGGCAAGCGCCTGTGCGCGTTCCGGGCGGACTTCGCAAGGCACCTGATAGGTCGCACCGCCAACGCGGCGGCTGCGGACTTCGATGCCCGGCTTAACATTGTCCAGCGCTTCGTGGAACATCTGCAAAGGATCTTTCTTGGCCCGGCTTTCGACGGTCTCAAGGGCGCCATAAACGATGCGTTCCGCGGCCGACTTTTTACCATCGAGCATGAGGTTGTTCATGAATTTCGACAGCACGATATCCCCGAATTTGGGATCGGGAAGGATGACGCGCTTTTCAGGACGACGACGACGTGACATAATATATTTCCTTTATCTCTCTAAGGCCGATGGCAGCGATTGCGCGCCAACCGGCCAGTGTGATCGAGGCCGAATTACTTCGGACGCTTCGCACCATATTTGGAACGGCTCTGCTTGCGGTCCTTGACGCCCTGCGTATCGAGCACGCCGCGAAGGACGTGGTAACGAACGCCGGGAAGGTCGCGCACACGGCCGCCGCGGATCAGCACGACGCTGTGCTCCTGCAGGTTGTGGCCTTCGCCGGGGATGTAGGAAATGACCTCGCGCTGGTTGGTGAGGCGGATCTTGGCCACCTTGCGCAGAGCCGAGTTCGGCTTTTTGGGGGTCGTCGTGTAAACACGGGTGCAAACGCCGCGCTTCTGCGGGTTCTGCTCCATCGCAGGGACCTTGGACTTGGTCTTCTGCGGGGTCCGGCCCTTGCGGACCAGCTGGTTAATCGTTGGCATATCTTCACCTTAACTTGAGCGGTTACTTTGGGTGAGCAGCCGTATCTTGCGGTGGAGGCTCAGCCTTTGGCCCACCCGGCCGATCACACAATGTGCAGCTATTTTGAGTTTTTCCGTCGGGTTCGGAGAATCGGACTCAGCCCTCGGGAAGGCGCGCCATTAGCGGGGGATGGGGCTTTGGTCAAGGGGTGCCGCCGCGTTCGCCTAAAACTACATCCTCAACCCTGATTCGCCACCACAATAGCGCGGCGTTCAGTATCGAAAAGGTCAGTGCCATCGCGGGAGCGCCGAGGAGCAGGGGTAGCAACGCAATCTCGACCACCACCAGCGCGTAATTGGGGTGTTTGATGAACCGGTACGGACCGCGCCTAACCTTCGGAAAATGAGGCGCGCTGATGATGCGGGTGGTCCACCAGCGGCCGATGCTGGCGAGCGTCCAGAAGCGGAAGGTCTGCGTGGCAACAAACAGGTTGAGAAGTAGCATGTCGGGTTGCGTCGCGGGTTCTGCAAACAGCGCTATAGAAATGAGCCAGCCTGTGTGCAGGACTATGAATAATGGATAATGCCCAGCTCCATATTCGCGCCCCCCCTCGGCCAGCAGACGGCGTGTATTGGCGTTGGCGTAGGCAAGCTCGGCCAACCGCTGAACGACAACATAGGCAAAAATGCCCTGGGCCCAGAGTGGCCAGTCGAAGAAGGTCATGTCCGAACCAACCCCACCGCCCCCACAAAGCCCGGACCCAAGGCGGTCAGCAAGGTCGGCGCCGCTGGCGCGCCTTTCGCGAGCAAAGCTTCCAGAACGAACAATACTGTCGGCGAACTCATATTGCCATTGTCGCGCAGCACCTCGCGCGTTGTGGCCAGATCATGGTCGAAATACTCTCCCAGCGCATCGACTACGCGCCCGCCTCCCGGGTGACAGGCTGGCTCGGCCATCTCGAGTTTGTTCAGCCCCTGTTCGATCAAGAAACCATCGCAGACAGGCGCGAAGTGGCCATTGACGAATTGCGGAATATCGCGGGCGAGCACGAGGTCGAAACCGGTATCGCCAATTTCCCAGCCCATCATGTCGAGCGTATCAGGCCAGACATGGCTGGCGAAGGCGCCAAGTTCCGGACCTTCGCCCTGTCCGATCACAGCCGCTGCACAGCCATCGGCGAACAGCGCAAGCGCGACCATGTCCTTTTTCTCGAAACGGCTATGATCATAGGCCATGCTGCAC
>JACVCM010000071.1 GCA_016742125.1 Sphingomonadaceae bacterium
CCTGGCCCCCTTGCGAATTTTGCACCAGGGGGGGTCTCTCGCAAATCTCGCCAGGGTCATCTGTGGGGGCGCCACACTAAACGCTCGGGCCGGGGGGCAGGAGGAGGGGGCGGGGGGGGTTTTGGCCTCCTAGCGAACATAAATTCGGGGCGCGTTGGAGGGTGCAGAGAATCCCGGGGTTGAAAAAGTAACCGCCGTAGAACGCATCGCCGCATTTGAGGATCAGGTAAAGGCGGCAGACAATGCCGCACTGCTCGCGCGTGGGAACTACCGTGCTGGATTGGCCGATTTCAGGACTTTGCTGGAGGCAGAACGTAGCTTGCTGTCGGCCAAGGACGGGTTGACCGATGCCCGTGCGGACCGGCTTTCAGCGGCAATTCAACTCTATCTGGCGCTTGGCGGGGGCTGGCGTCCGGTGGATGCGGAATGAAACAGGGGCATGGTATGAACGACGCAGCAACAAGCGAGCTTGATGAATTCCTGGGCAAACAGCCACCATCACTGTGGCAACGCTATGGCAAATGGATTGCCGTCGCTGTAGCTGCCTTGCTTATCCTGTTTGTCGTGACGCGCTGTTCGGGCGGAGATGCGCAAACCAGCTATGTGACCGCCGAAGTGAAGCGCGGCGACATCGCGGTCAATGTCACGGCAACGGGAAACCTTGCGCCGACCAATCAGGTCGATGTCGGCTCGGAAATTTCAGGGATAGTCGAGAAGGTGATGGTCGAAGTCAACGACCGCGTGGTGAAGGGGCAGCCAATCGCCATTATCGATACGTCGAGGCTTGATGACGCCGTTACCCGCTCCAAGGCAACATTGGCAGCGAACGAAGCAACCGTTGGCCGTGAACGCGCGACCTTGGCCGAAGCACAGGCGCAACTGGGTCGGCTGCAGGATGTTTATCGTATCTCCAACGGACAGGTTCCCTCAAAAACTGAGCTGGCCTCACAGACAGCCGCGGTAGAACGCGCCCGCGCTTCCCTGCGCGCTGCCGAGGCCAATGTGGTCGCAGCGCGGGCGCAACTTTCTTCGGATTCAACACAGGTTGCAAAAGCGGTTATTCGCTCGCCGGTATCGGGCGTGGTCCTGAAACGCTCGATTGATCCGGGCCAGACGGTGCAGGCATCGTTCAATACGCCTTCCTTGTTCATCATCGCCGAAGACTTGGCGCAGATGAAGCTGGAGGTGTCGATTGACGAGGCAGATGTCGGGCAGGTCAAGGCGGGGCAGCCTGCGACATTTTCCGTCGATGCCTATCCGGGGCGGTCCTTCCCCGCGACCATCGAGCGCGTCGATCTGGGCGCAAAAAACCTAGCCGGAAGCTCGTCGACCAGTGCCGCCACATCGACATCCAATGTCGTTTCCTATCTCGCCAATTTGCTCGTCAACAATGACGATCTGGCGCTTCGCCCCGGAATGACTGCAACCGCGAGTATTGCAACGGCGGGCCAGAAAAATGTGCTGATGGTGCCTAATGCAGCCCTACGCTTTACACCGCCCGAAAATGCCGTGAAGGCCAAGGAAAAGAGCAGTTTCCAATTCCGTCCTCCCAATGCCGGACAAGGGACAAAAGTAGTGCGCGAAAAGGACATCGGCGCGGGTAGCGTTCAGACGATCTATGTATTGGGAGAGGATAACAGCCTCGAACCGATTGCCGTCACCACGGGCTTCAGCGATGGCAGGAACACGGCCGTGACCGGCAAAGGCCTCCAACCCGGAATGCGGATTGTTACCGGCGTTAAAGCGGCACCCGCAGAATGACGGGGTTGTAATGGCCGAACCACTCATAGCATTGCGCGGCGTTACCAAAACCTTTGGGGAGGGTGATGCTGCCTTTCAGGCACTGCGCGGCGTCGATCTGGAAGTTACGCAGGGCGATTTTGTGGCGGTGATGGGTGCAAGTGGGTCGGGCAAATCGACGACCATGAACATCCTTGGTTGCCTTGATACGCCATCGAGCGGTTCATTCATTTTCAAGGGCGGCCATGTCGAACAGCTCGATGTCGATCAGCGTGCGATGCTCAGACGGCGCTATCTGGGTTTTGTGTTTCAGGGGTTTAACCTGCTCGCGCGCACCAGCGCACTGGAAAATGTCGAACTGCCTTTGCTCTATAGGGGTGAAGCCCCTCAGAACCGCCACAAAATCGCGATGACCGCGTTGGACCGCGTCGGCCTGGTACCCTGGGCCGATCACACGCCTGCGCAATTGTCCGGCGGGCAACAGCAGCGCGTGGCGATTGCCCGCGCTATCGTCACTGAACCGGACATATTGCTGGCAGACGAGCCAACCGGGAATCTGGATAGCGAGCGCTCGGTTGAGATTATGGAGCTGCTGACGCAGTTCAACACTGATCTTGGCATCACCATCTTGATGGTGACACACGAAGCCGAGATGGCCGCTTACGCGCGTACTATCATCCGATTCAAGGACGGCGTTGTCGAGGCAGTGGAGCGCCGCTGATGTTGCAAACGACCTTTGTCCTGGCTTTCCGCGAAATCCGCCGCCACATTTTGCGATCATTCCTGACCCTCCTGGGCATCGTGATCGGAGTGTTCTCCGTAATTACCATGGTTACGCTCGGCAATGGCGCAACCGAGGCCATCCGGACCTCGATTGCCTCGCTGGGATCGGACGTGCTCCAGATCCGTCCCGGCCAGAATGCCGGGCCGGGCGGCGGCAATGGTGAAGTGCCGCCGCCCTTCGATCCCGCCGATGTCGAGGCAATCCGAGAACAGATAAGCGGTGTCACGGCTGTGACGGGTCTGGCGCAGACACAGGGCTCTGCCATCCGCAATGCCCAGAACTGGTCGACCACGATCAGCGGCACGACCAACGGCTATTTCATCGCGCAGAAATGGGCCCTGTCCAAGGGACGCCAGTTCAGCCCCGGAGAGGAGCAAGCGGGCAAAAGCGTTTGCGTGATCGGTCAGACCATAGTCGACAATTTGTTCAAGGGCATTGATCCGGTTGGCCAGAATTTCCGGATCAAGGGCATATCCTGCAGCGTGGTCGGGGTGCTGGAAGCGCGTGGGCAAGGCAATTTCGGCAATGACCAGGACGATACGGTGATTATGCCCATCAAGGCTGTGCAACGGCAAATGACCGGCAATCAGGATATTCGTGCGATCATGGTCGGACTCAACCCGGAGTATGATGCTGCCACTATCCGTAAATCGATCACTGGCCTGCTCCGTGAGCGGCGGGGCTTGGGGTCTGACAAGGCCGATGATTTTAATGTTCTCGATGCCAAACAGATTTCCGATACCGTATCCGGAACGGTCAATATTCTTACGATGCTCGTGGGCGGCGTTGCAGGTGTCAGCCTGCTTGTGGGCGGGATCGGTATCATGAACATCATGCTGGTAAGCGTCACCGAGCGCACCCGCGAGATCGGCATCCGGCTTGCCATTGGCGCCTTGAGCCATGAAGTCTTGCTTCAATTTCTTGTGGAAGCTATAGTCTTATCTTGCCTCGGCGGCATTACCGGTATGGTGTTGGCGCTCATGGCGTGCGTCATTGCCGCACCGTTGATGGGACTACCATTTCTTTTCGACGTCCAGATCAACGCGCTTAGTTTCCTGTTTTCAGCGCAAATAGGTGTTGTGTTTGGCTATTTCCCGGCCCGCCGCGCAGCACGGCTCAACCCGATAGAGGCGCTGCGTTATGACTGATTTGCCACCAGACAAGCTTCACCACGTCGTTGTGGTCGACGACGATCCCAAGCTCCGCAATTTTGCTGCCGATTATTTGCGCCAACATGGCTTTCGCGTTTCCTGCGCAGCGGGCGGGGTCGAACTGCGCAGCATCATCGAGCGAGATGCGGTCGACATAATTGTCCTTGATGTCATGATGCCAGGCGAAGATGGTCTGGCCATTGCGCGCGATTTGGTCGGCCTGACAGAAATCGGGATCATCATGGCATCGGCACTGGGAAGCGAGACGGATAGGATTGTCGGGCTGGAGGTCGGCGCCGATGATTATCTTCCAAAGCCATTTTCGCCACGCGAACTGGTGGCTCGCATACGGGCCGTCATCCGTCGACGGTCTGTGGCGGCCCAAAGCACCCAAAAGGGCAATAATCTGCTTTTCGAGGGCTGGCGTTGCGACCTTGTGCGGGGGATGTTGAGTGATCCCGCCGACGTGATCGTTGCGCTTTCACCTGGCGAATTTGCTCTGCTTCGTGTATTTCTTGAACATCCCCAAAGAATATTGTCGCGCGACCAGCTCCTCGAATTTTCCAGGCATGACGATAGCGATGCTTTTGACCGCGCCATCGACACGCAGGTCAGCCGCTTGCGCCGGAAACTTGCCAGTCGCTCCGATGCCGAGTTTATCCGCACGGTCAGGCAGGAAGGTTATATGTTCATTCCGAAGGTTGTTCGCCAATGATCAAGTGTTTCGAGGGTTCGATCTTTCGATCCAATTTCTTGCTTGCTTTAAGCGCAGCTTCGCTATTGGCCCTTGCCAGCATGTCGGTGGTTGCAACGACCGCCGTTCCCTTTGATTTCCCCGTATCGAGTCTGGATGTTGCGCGTGCGCTAAGCGGTGAGAGCGTAGCCCGTCAGGGCTCGCCGATCCGCATCAGAATTTCCGACAAGCCGGGTTTCGAAAGGCAATTTGACGATGCCATGGCCGTGACCATTGAGCGAGCGGTGGTCCTGCAAGGTGGGCTTGAGCCCGGCAGTGTCAGATTAAGCTTCGACACCGGTAAACAAAGCTTTGCGCATCGACAATTTGACGTTGCAAGACGTCAGTATGAAGCTGAGTTGATGGATGCGTCGAGACGATATGGAGATGACAAGCGGTTTAGCCCGCTGGTTTTCGGAGGTTTCCAAGCGGCGGTGCAACTCAAAGATGGTCGTTGGCGAATTGCCAGTCGATCACCGTCTCAACCCAAATGGTATTTCAGCATTTCGCGCGGCATATTGACGGCGCTGATATTGATGCTGCCCGTCGTCTGGTGGTTCAGCCGCCGTCTAGCCAGACCTATTCGCAATTTCAGCAGCGCAGTCGAGAGGATTGGCAAAGGCAGCTTTGAAGAAGTGACGGTGGAAGGCCCAAAGGAAATCCGCGAAGCGGCAACGGCAGTCAATAGCATGCAAGCCAGAATAAGCGGCTATATTGCCGAACGCACATCGATGTTGGCAGCCATCGCACACGACCTTAGAACCCCACTTGCAAGGCTCTCATTTCTGGCCGCCGATTTGCCAAAAACAAAGAAGGCACGCGTTACAGCGGAAATCGAAGAGATGGAAAAGATGATCTCGGACACACTTGATTTTGTGCAAAATGAAACCGTGGAGCCCACCCGCGAGCAAGTCGATCTTTCACTCCTGATTGAGAGTGTTGTAGACGATTTTTCCGACCGCGGCTTTGCCGTGACCCTGCTTGAGACCAGCGCCGTTACGATGAATGCCGATGCGTTGATGTTACGGCGGGTATTCGCCAACCTGCTGAGCAACGCGGTTACCTATGGGACTAAGGCCACTATGTCGTTGAAGTCTGCCAATGGGCAAGCCGCCATCGAAGTGCGGGACGTTGGGCCAGGGATGACGACCACGGAAATGGCGCGCGCTTTCGATCCATTTTATCGCTCCGAAACTTCGCGCAATCGTGCGACCGGCGGAGCGGGGCTTGGTCTTGCAATCGCCCAGTCGGGTATCAAGGCGCATGGCGGTACAATCAATCTTCGCAATGGAGAATTTGGCGGGCTGGTCGTTAGCATTATCCTTCCGACAGGCTAGCAGGCTGACGCTGCCACACTTAGCCTACGCCGCACTTGCAAGATCTGGCCTTTTTGATTGCCCCAACCCACCAACATCACTTCATGACACATTGTGACGGTGTTTGACCGCACTGTGTCGGGCGAGACACTGCCAGGAAACAAGTCCCGCTTACCGGAATCGAGGTTGATTTTCGCGTCTTCCCCAGTGCGCGGAGATCAACCTCTTCTTCAATATCCGGGACCTTCATCCATATGCCGAGACACTTCCATTCGATCAGTATCGCAGCACTTGCCCTCGCAATGGCGCATAATGCCGCGCATGCCCAAACGACGGTAAATACGGAATCTTCAACAGCACTGCGAACATCGACCAATGGCGACATCGTAATTGGCGTCGGCGGCGAATTGGAGGTTGCAGACGGTAATGTCATAACGGTGGACAGCAACAACAGCGTGATAATTCGTCGCACCGATGATGATGAGGACGACGATGATGACTTCGACAATGACGGCATCAACGACAATGTCGATGACGATGATGACAATGACGGTGACCTTGACCGCGATGATGACAATGATTTCACTGTCTCAAATGGCATCATCCGCTCCGAAAGTGGCCAGAGCAACATCAGCGGTATAGCCGTTACCCCAGGCAGGACCTTTTCCATCACCAATGACGGCGGCATCAGCGTGCTCGAAGATTTCGAAGCCGATGATGATGATCGCAACGGCATCGTAGACGGCCCCATCGCGTCCGCTTCGGGACGCTATGGAATTTATGTCGGCGGGCCAGCGACTGCCAACGGAACGATAAACAATACCGGCGGCATTTTTGTTGAAGGACTTTCATCGGGCGGCATCGTTGTTGACGCGCCCTTGAACGGTTCGATCAGAAATACGGGGACGATATCGGTTATTGGCGATGGTGGTGTCGGGATCAGGACGCAATCGGTCACCGGCGATGTAACCGTTTTGGGAAGCATCAATGTTGTCGGCGAAGGTTCGGTTGGCGCATCGTTCGAAGGACCGATAGGCGGAACCTTGTTGTTGCAGGGCGGCATAACGCAGGGGACCGGGTTTACCACCGATGACGGACTGTCCCTATCACTATCGCGCCGCGATTTGCGCGTTGGCGCGCCCGCTGTAGTCGTTTCAGGAAGTGTCGCCGGCGGCATCCTTGTCGGATCGACACCGGTTACCGACAATCCGCTGATCGACGATGATGACGAAGAGGATGATGAAGATTTCGACAATGATGGCATCGATAATGACGATGATGATGACGACGATAATGATGGCATTGACGATGTTGACGAGGGCGTAGGCTCGATCTCTTCCGTCGGCAATGGCCCAGCCATGCAGATTGGTGGCGCACAGGCAATGACCGTTGGAACTGTCGCAGCTCGCTTGGGTGGTACCAGCGGCGGTTATTCGCTGGTCGTCGATGGCTCGATAAGTTCGAACGCCCGTTACTCAGGTACGGACTCTATAGCGTTGGTTATTGGTACTGCTAACGGTGGCGCGGTCAATATGCCGGGAGGTATCGAAGTTACGGGCACGATTTCTACAACGGCTTTGGACGGCGAAGCCACCGCGTTGCTGATACGTCAGCAAAACAATGTGCCGCGCATTTACAATAGTGGTGCGATCAGCGCCTCGATCACGTCGGAGGGCGAAGGGTCCGCTATTGCGATACGCGATCTATCGGGGACCCTTACGTCCATCGAGAATACGGGAACGATTTCAGCAACCGGGGTTAGCGAAGGCGCGATACAGGCGATCAATCTTTCAGCCAATACAAGCGGTGTTACGATCAGCCAATTCTTGAACGCGGCGGATTTGGAAACGCGCGAAGAAATCGAAGAGGATGCGAACGAGGATAATGGTCCTGATGACGAGTATATAGAAGATACCACGGTCTATGCCTCTATCACCGGGAATATTGTGACCGGATCAGGCAATGACAACCTGCTGGTCAGCCACGGCATAATCCGTGGGAACAGTTTTTTGAACGGCGGCCTCGACACCGTGCGGCTTTCGGAAGATTCCCAATATGACGGGGATATCGACTTTGGCACCGGCGATGGCCTTCTTGCCCTTTCAAATGAAGCCATTTTTGCAGGCAATGTCGAAGCACGCAACCAAGCAGTGTCGATCACCCTGGCTGACGATGCCCGCTATTTTGGTTCGATCACAGGCGGGAGCCAGACAGATGTCGTGGTCAACGGCGGCCGCTTTGGAACGGGCGAAGTGAGTACGACCCAATTCCGATCGCTGACGGTCAGGTCGGGCGGCGCGCTGGACGTCTATATCGATGGTGAAGAGGGCACATCCTCAAAAATAATCGTCGATACTGCGACCTTTGAGACTGGGTCGGAGATTTCTGCGACAGTGACATCGCTCGAAAATGTCGAAGGCTCCTACAACATACTCACCGCAGCAACGGTGAACGGCAGGGCAGCTTTTGATGAGGCGACGACTGGCCTGCCGTTCATCTACAATGGCACGATCAGTTATGTCGCTAATGATGTGTTCCTCAACATCAGGCGCAAAACAGCTACAGAGCTTGGACTTAATAAAACTGCGAGCCAGGGCTATGATGCGATCATCACTGCGATCGTCGAAGCGGAGGATGAAACACTGACGCAATCCATCCTCGACATCGATAATGCAGAGCGCCTGCAAGAGGAAATCAATGAACTCTTGCCTGACCATGCAGGCGGTGTTTTCGATACGGTGACCCGTAATTCCCGTTTGGCCGGTCGCCACCTGACCGACGATGCTGGGATATTCGATCCTGATACCGGAACAGTCGCCGCTTGGCTCGAGCCAATCTATTGGAAAAGCCAAAAGAAGCAAAGTGATACCAGTGGCTATGAAAATCAGGGCCAAGGCGTGACATTCGGCATGGAATGGGCGATGCCCGCTGGCCATTTGGGCCTTTCCTACTCCTACCTCAGCGGCAAACTCCAGAATGGAGAAAGTGACGGCAGATTGAAGTCAACCCAGCACGAGGTCGGCGGATTTTATCGCATCACTGGAAAGAACTTTTACGGCTTTGCCAAAATTTCGGCCGCGGCGGTCAGCATTGACAGTACCCGCATCTACGAAGGCACCATTGATGATGACGAATTCACCCGAACGACCGAGTCCGATTGGAGCGGCGTGCTGCTCGGCGGCACTATGGGCGCTTCCTATAATTTCGACGTCGGTTCCCGCTTTTCGCTAAAGCCAATGGTAATAGCCGACTATTATTGGCTGAAGGAAAACAGCTACGAAGAAAATGGCGGCGGTGAGGCCATCGACCTCGACGTCGACGGACGCACAAGCAGTGCTGCGACCATTACCACCAGTCTGACCGCAGCCTATCGGTTCGGGAAAAAGCGCACATCCGGGCGGGGTACGCCGCTGACGATCGAGTTGGAGGCTGGGCGGCGCGGTGTCTTGCTCAGCGATCTGGGCGCGACAACGGCCGTGTTTCAAAATGAGGATGAAGACGCCGTTCCCTTTACGATCTCCGGCGGCAAGATTAAAAAGAGCAACTTGCTTGAAGCGCGCATCCTGGGCGGTGGATTTGATTTTACCTGGCGACTGTCGGGTCGAGCCGAACAATATGACGGCAAGACAAGCTATGGCGGAAGAGCTTCATTCAGCGTCGCCTTCTAATCCTCGCCACTGCGAGGATATCGGGGAGGGAATGGGTAATCCCGCGGCCCTTCCTCCCCGATGACCGGCAGCAGCGATCGTATCTAGAATTACGCTGTTTGAACGTGACCGACCAGACATAAGCGAGCCACATCTCCATGCCAGACCGGCTTTGGGGGCGATGGAGAAATATTATGCCCACATATCCCAAAGCCTATGATTTTCTAATTGCAACAGTTTCGCTTTTTACGCTGTCCTTCTCGCTGCCAGCATTAGCTGGGCAGCCCGAGGACGAAGCCGTCCAGACCGTGTTCGAAGCTGAAATGGCCGATGATGATCCCAACCAGTTGATGATTGGTCTCGGCGTCGGCATTGGACCGACCTATGATGGCTCGGACAATTATCGCCTGATCCCAGGCGGTATCGTGCAAGGCAGGCTGAGCGGCTTCGATTTCGCCTTCCGTGGCCCCAGTCTCGCCATCGATCTGATCCGCGACGGACGCGATGGCGGGGTGAACATTATCGCAGGTCCCGTCATCCAGGGTAGGTTTGAGCGTACCGGCGGCATCGAAGATGACCGTGTCGCGTTGCTGGGTGAAAAGGATGCCGCGCTGGAGCTAGGCGGCGAAATCGGTTTTGCCATCCCCGGCGCGTTTGGTGCTCCCGGTATCCTGCGTATGACATTGACCGGCGTCCATGACGTGACCGATGTCCACGACAGTTTCCTCTTGTCGCCACGGATCGGCTACATGACACCGGTCGCGTCCGGCACGCTGGCGATGCTCGGCGTTTTGACAACCTATGTCGGCGAAGGCTATGGCAAAACCTATTTCGATGTTCCCGCAATCGTCTTGCCCGACCCGACGCTATCGGCTTACACCTTGCAGGATGGCGGCTTCAAGGATGTCGGTGCAAACCTGATGCTCATCCGGCAGCTGGGCGATGAACCCGGCAAAGTCTGGAGCCTGTTTGCGCTGGGCGGATATACGCGCCTGCTCGGCAAATATGCAGATTCGCCCATCGTTGCCGATGCCGGTGACAGGGACAGTGCATTTGGCGTGGTCGGTATTGCATTCCGTTTTTAACAAAAAAGCGCATCGGGGATTTTTGGAGTGTGGTGCTCCGCCCCCCTTGGAGTGGCCCCATTGCCCCCGATGCGCACCAGTCTACGCTTTCTAGGAAGGAGACCCTAGAATTTGAACCCTGCGGCCAATCCATAGCGGCGGGGTTCGAGCGTAAAAACATTGGTAAAAAGACCAGACGACTGGTCGGTAATATATTTGCCGGTAATGGCATCGCTGTCGAACAGGTTCTGGACAAAGCCCCGGACATACCAGCGATCATCGCTTGCATTCATCTGTAACTGGGCGTTGACCTGAGCATAGCCTTTGATCCGGTCATTCAGCGTGTTGAAGATCGTCGCATAGCTCTCACCTGTATAGGTAAGGTCAACGCGCGGCACCAAAGTCATCCCGTTTCCGAACGCAGCGGTATACTGCGCGCCCGCTGAAAATTTGAAATTCGGCGATTGCGGCAAGCTATTGTCCAGCACGCTGACCGGCAGGCCGTCCTGGGTAACCGTGAAATTCGCGCCTGCATTGGCCCTTAACACGCCGCAAATGCTATAGGCGCCGGTTGCGGAAATACCGCTATTGGCGGCAAAAGCCGTTGGTGCACGCAAGCCGAGACCTGTATTGACCGCAGTCACAAATCCTTGCGCCGCCGCGGCGCTCCCTGCGTTGCTGGTCACGGCACAGTTGGAGCCGTTCGAGATGTCCTTGATGATAATCGCATCGGCACGGCCCGCGGATGGATCGCGTGTATCGGTGAACTGTGTGGTGCTGGTAATTTTGGTCTTCAAATAGCTGAAGTTGAGATTGATCAGCACCCTTGAATCCGGACGGATTAGCGCCTCTGCCTCCGCCCCGTAGATGTTCGCGTCGATATTGTCGTTGACCGATGTGCGCTGGACGATCCGGCTGAGCTGCAAATCCTTATAATTGTAATAGAAGCCGGTGAGATTGAGGCTAAACTTGCCATCTGCCGTTGTATTTTTCGAACCAATCTCAAAGGCGTCGACAAATTCCGGTTTGAATGTTTCTGGAACCCCACTTCCGAGCGATAAGGGCGGATTGATGCCACCCGATTTATACCCCCGCGAAAAGGAAGCATAAAGCAGGCTGTCGTCGCCGAGCTTGTAATCGACAACCGCGCGACCGGTCACTTCCTTGAAGCTGGTCTGCCGCTCCTGATATGCTTGGTTGCCAGTGGTCCCGGGATCAAAATCGAAATTGTCGAGCGTCGCCGTCGCATCGGTGGCCGAGTAAGGCACAAGGATAGCGGTTTGATTGGCGTCACTGTAGAGCGTGGTCCGCGCTCTCGAATTTTTCTTGTCGTGATTGTAGCGCAATCCAACGGTCAGTTTGAGCTTGTCGCTGGCTTGGAAATAGCTTTCGCCGAATATGCCGGTCGATTTGAGCGTGTAATAATCGCTGTTGTTCCGATAGTAAGGCGTGGCCCGGTAGGATGGTGTCGCGGCGGCTCCGATCGTGGCGGCTGAGCCCAATATCCCGCTGATATAATCGAGGCTGAACGAATTCACATAATAGTCGGTCTGCGGCGTTTTCGCATCGACATGAATCGCGCCGATCAGGAAATTCAAAGGCCCATCGAGATCAGTCGAAACTATGCCTTCAACCGACCAGTCGCGGCTGCGCGACACCGAACGGTCGAAATCCTGGGGCGTTGCCGAGCAATAACGATAACCGCCATAGGCGCCGGTACCGGTCTCCTCTGGCAGCGACGTGCACAGATCACCGCTTGCTCCATTCGGCGCCAGCGCATTTGATATTGGCCGGAAATAAGCAGATGTCGCAGGATTGTCGGCGAGCGCAGACAGCGTATTGAGCGCAGCGGTAAAGCCTGACCGATCCTGCACAGCGTTGTTATAGTCCTGCGAAGAATCGACTCTTGCTTCGTGATAGAAGCCCGTCAGCTGCGCTTTTAACTTGCCAAAATCATGCTCAATGCGCGCCTGATATTGCTGCTCGTCGGCAAAATAGGTCGGCGCGTAATCGGTATTGATTGTTCTAAGATCAGCGGGATTGACCGATGAGGCATAAACATCGGGACCATAAAGACTGCCAAGTCCTAGCGTTGGGGCAATCGCGTTGACGCCACTGATTGCAAGCAACTGGCTCGAGCCCAATACGCCTGCCAATGTCGCGTTGCCGTTCGTGGTGCTATAGTCGAGGCCACCCGGCGTGCAGCCCAATATCCCGGTCGGATCGCGCTGGCACAGCTGCTTCTGGCTGCGGGTGCGATTATCCTTTTCGCGGAAATAATAACCCATCAGGTCGACAGTGGTGTCAGGCGTCGGTTCCCAGCGCAGCGACCCGCGCACGGCATACATATCACGACCATCAACGCGGCTGTTGTCGTAAATATTCTTGGTGTAGCCATCACGCTTAAGGTAAAATCCGGCCACGCGCACTGCCAATGTGTCGCTGAGTGGCGCGTTGATCATAGCCTTCAACTTGATCGCGTCATAATTGCCATATTCGGCATCGACGGCGCCGCCAAAATCGCTGAAATCAGGCTTTGCTGTGACAAAGTTGACGACGCCCGACGTGGCGTTGCGGCCAAAGAGCGTGCCTTGCGGTCCGCGCAGCACCTCGATGCGGTCGAGATCGAAATATTCGGTTTCAAAAAGCCGTGTCGCCAGTAGCGGCGTGCCGTTGGCATGGATACCGGTCGCAGAGTCGCAGGTCGTCCCGACACATAGGTCGCCAATGCCACGGATTGTAAAACTGGATCCTGTAAAATTGCCTTTGGTGAATGTCACATTGGGAAGGGTGAGTTGGAGGTCGCTAGCATTCTCGATCTGCTGGCGCTCCAATGCCTCGGATGAAAATGCCGACACCGCGATAGGTACGTCCTGAAGGCTCTGGCTGACCCGCTGGGCGGTTACGATGATTTCATCTGTATCGCCATCATCTGTATTTTCCGAGGCCTGTTGCTGCGCGAACGCAGGACAAGACAGCATCGTGGCGACGGCAGCAACGCCGACAAGAAAACGACTTTTCATGAAAACCTCTCCTTGCCCCTAAGAACTCCTGTCGCTTCGACATGGTATGATTCGGTTGGGCCAGATGGCGTTCAAGCTGCCGCGCAGCATGGCTGCGGGTGAGGAGGCAACTCTTTCAATCTGGCCCGCAGGGATCGTGCGCTGCAATTTTCCTCCGATTATTTCGGTGAAGGCAAAAACCAGACACTGTGTGTCAGCTTACTGCTCTCATTGACCCAGCACGACCAGATCTACCCTCCCCGCGTCCAATCCTGTGGCTGGATTCATTTTGGTTGGGCCAGATGGACCTCGCAGGGACGTTTGCGACAACGTAAGAACAAGGTTTTTGAACCCATCTGACCCATCGTGGACGATGCCTGCCGTTTTTGTCCTGATTATTTCGGACATGGCAAAATGCTGGCACCATGTGTCAGCAACGCCCACAGTTGCGGGCAATGGTCATTCAGGGGCCAGGTCTGGCTCCAATGCCTTTGCCCTGAAGTCAAATCTTATGCGCACCCAAACACCCAGTTGCGGCTTGTCGTTTATGCGGGGCGGGCGCACCAGAAATTGCCACGCAGCACGGCGCAGCGCATGCGCGAGACCTGTGCCTCGCGGCATTTCGCCAAGCACCTGGCAATTTCCCACGCGATAATTTTCGATCATCTGGCAGGCGATCTGGGCCGATGCACCGGGCGGGATGCGCTTCACGGCGGCAAGATAGGGCGCAAGTTCGCTATCAAATGGCTCACGGTACCATGCAACCGGATACAATGTCGCACCACCTGGTCCGCCGCCTGGGCCCATCATTCCTTTGCCGCTTTGCCCCTTATCAACCCCAACGCCAGTCCCGGAGCCCGCAACCGGAAATTTGGAAATATCCATGGCCTCGAATTCTGAATTGCTGATCTTGATGTAATCCACCGGCTGCTGAAGGGGATTGGCCGTTGGAACGATTGGCTTTGGCGTTGTCACTGGTCTTTGACGGACAGCCAATTTATCAACCGACTTTGCTGCGCTCGATGATTTGTCGGCGCGGTAAGACTTCGATTGAGACCCTAGGTCAAATGTGGCCATCCCACGCTGGGAAGGTCGGGTGTCAGATGTGCGGACGCTCAGGCTTAGGAGCACCAGCATTAACAGCACCTCAAGCGCCAAAGCAATTGTAACGCCCACCACTCGTCGCCTGAATGCCCGGCGGTCCCAGTCATTTTGGTCTGCATATGCCATTGGTCAGGGCGTCGCGCTTAAAGGGCTAACGCATCGGGATTATGTCAGGCCTGTGTCCGTTTCGGCATAATTCCTGAGTAGCCACCATGACCCCGAACCACGCGGAGATACAAAAAGAAAATGAGTGCGTGTGATTTGCCAGCCGAGCTTCCGCACTTTTTTCACGTGCGTCCGACAGGCAGTTGTTTAACTCCTTGGTAGCCGCAATAAAGAATAGAGGACGCAGTCAATGGCAAAAAGTTGATTGGCACTGCAGGCCATATTATTTCATTGCTTACTTGCTTCGCCGCCTCGCGGGTCTGAGCCCGCGACCGCGCTCTATGGCTCGGTTCTGACGATCCTCGCCACCAAGCCCGCTGGCGGTCTTGGCCTATCGGTGACGCTCGCTGGCGTTGGCCCATGGGCATGGGCCATGACGCTGGTCGCTGATTTGTGCGGGGGCTGATGGCGCCCACTGGTTCGCTGCGCTGACGCTGGCTCCCAGGGCGCGGCGTTTCTTGTTCGCCCCGCGGGCACTCCGGCACGCGCCCGGGCCTTGCGCCGCGTTTCGGGCCAAACGACAATTGCCGCTTGCCCCGAAGCTTGCGTCGGCTGCGGCTTATCCGTCCGCTTTGCTTGGGGGTGCCGTTTCCTGTCCGCCCGACAGGCACGCCTGTGGCTTGGCCAGTCGGGCGTAACTGGTTTGATGACGCCGCGCTGACCGCACGGCGGCGTATCTGTGTCCGTCCGGATGGTCGGGGTGGGCGGCGCTCCCAGCTAGGCCCGCCACGGTCAGCCGCAACCCGGCCCATTTCGTTTCAGCCTTTGGCTGAAGTTTATCCTGAGCGACTGCCTTTGGCAGGCAGTCGAACGGCTCGGGTCCGGGTCTTCCACTACCGTTCCAGCCCTGCGGGTGCAGCTGCCCGCCTGGTGCGGGCCTTTTGGTCGCTTCGTGCCGCCCACCCCGCCCATCCGGGCCGGTGGTGTTTTTTGGCGGCTTGGAGCCAAGCGATGCGTCCAGAGTTGAACCTAAGTGCGAGCCCAACCGCCAGCGCACCGAGCGCTTCGCGCTCGGCGGACACAAGCCGAGCGGCCAATAAGGCGGCAAAGGGCAAGGCGTCGAAGCGGCGCGCATCGACACTGCAACGCGGTTCGCTTTACGAGGAAGTCACCGCCAAGATTATCGCACAACTGGAAGCGGGAATTTTTCCTTGGGTGCAGCCTTGGAGTTCAGCCGGAGCCGTGCCGGGATTGCCGCGCAACGCCGTTACGGGCCGCGCCTATTCGGGCGTCAATGTGCTGATTTTGTGGGGCGCCGTTATCGAACGCGCATTTCCGAGCCAAGACTGGTTGACCTTCAAACAGGCACTCGCCGCAGGCGGATGCGTCCGCAAAGGCGAGACCGGCGAAACCATTTTCTACGCGGCGCGCTTCACCCCAGATAGCGACAGATCGAACGCGGTAACGGGCGGCGCGGTCGAGGGGCAAAACGGTGGGGCAGACGCAGGGCGCGGCATTCCCTTTCTCAAACGCTTTACGGTGTTCAATGTGGCGCAGTGCGAAGGGCTACCGACCCGCGTTGCCGCCGACCCTGTGCCGCTCCCCGAACGCCAGCTTGTTGCGGACGCTGAAAGCTTGATTGCAGCAAGCGGAGCCGATTTCCGCATTGGCGGGGCAAGAGCCTTTTACAGCCCCGATGGCGACTTTGTGCAGGTGCCGCCCCAACCGGCCTTTACCGCCCAAATCGATTTTTACCGCACCGCTTTGCACGAACTCGGCCACTGGACCGGCCACCCCTCACGGCTGGCACGGACCTATGGCAAACGCTTTGGCGACAGCGCCTATGCGCGCGAAGAATTATGCGCCGAACTCGCATCGGCCTTCCTGTGTGCCGCGCTCGGCATCGTCCCGACCGTGCGCCATGCCGATTATCTTGGCAATTGGCTGGCAGTATTGCGGGAGGACAGCCGCGCCATTTTCAAGGCTGCTAGCCATGCCAGCAAGGCCGCTGATTATTTGCTGGCCTTCGCCCCCGACCGGCCCGCGCCGCTTGGAGGCGCGGCATGAGCAGCAAATCACCACCCCCCCTGCCCCCGCTTGAATCCCGGGGAACGCCCATTGGTGTGCAGACCTTGGGTGCGGGCGTTGGGCCGATCACGCCCGCGCCAAGGCTGGCATTTTGTGCCGGAGCACCCTTTGAGCCCCA
>JACVCM010000004.1:0-15565 GCA_016742125.1 Sphingomonadaceae bacterium
AACTAGGACCCGACAGCTTCATGGGCGCAACCGATGTTCCCAGGGTGTCGCCCAATATCAGGCCGCATTTCCCCGGTGCGTTGATTCTCAACCAGGATTACAATCTCGACAAGGCCAACGCCGACATGGCCTCCGGCCTTGCCGATGCAATCAGTTTCGGGCGTCCCTTCATTGCCAATCCCGATCTTGCCAGCCGCCTTCGCTCCGGAGCGGAACTCGCCGAGCTGGACTTTGCCACGCTATATGGTTCAGGAGCTGAGGGCTATGTCGATTATGTTGCGGCGGCATGACGTTGCACACCATGACCGGCAGAGATCCGTTTGAAGCGGTATATCCTGACTTGCTCAGGCTAGACCCCGCAGCCTGTCATTCCGAACAGGACACGCCCCGATCATCAAATTTCAGCCGCGTCGTCAGCAAGGCCCGGAATGTATTGTAGCCGCCGGTATTCGGATGAAAGGCATGGAAGAAAAGCTGCGGCTTTCCATCCAGACCTGGTGCGACCGAGGCATGCCCTGGCGCCCACCAGTCCGACCGGGTCTTGAGCAACGGCTCGGCCTGCTTGACATAGGGGCCGAGCGGATGGTCGGCTACAGCTACGCCGATGCCGTAAGCTGGCGTTCCAAAATCATTGCCGGCGTAGAAAAGCCAGTAGCGCCCTTCCTGATAGGTGACCCACGGCCCTTCGATAAGATGGCCTTCCCACTCCTGATCGTTGACCAGGACAACACTGTCCTTGCCGATCAACTCACCGGTGTCGGACAGACGCTGCGCGTGAATGGGAGTGCTCATCGCTTCATGAATCAGCGCGGCATCGGGGTCACGCGCGAGAACGGCCTTCACATGGTTCCAGTTATCAAGCACAGCCTCGATAAGAGGTTGCATGAAAAAGAAGCGTTCCATCGGGCGCCGGGTCTGCGCGAAGGGTAGCAAGGCGGCCGCCACCCTGGCTGTTTTCCGGTCCGCAGGTGCCGAAAACAGCTTGTCGATCAGTTCGGGTCTTTTGCTCAGCAGTGCGGCCAACGGTCGCGGCCACACCCCGTTGGTATCGCGCTTCCAATAGAGATAACGGTCGCCATTGGTGTCGATAAAAATATGGCTGTCGATAACGCCGCCGCTGTGGACAGGTTGTGAGCCATCGTCAGCCAGACCTGTCGTGTTGTAAGAAAAACCTGCGAGCAAAGGCTCCCCACGATCTATCCAGGGCCCTGTAGGGTGATTGCTTTTTGCTATGCCGATGGCCAGCGCATTATTATGCTGCCGCGCGGTGTAGACGAGCCAGTATTCATCGCCGACTTTCGCCATTTCGGGCGCCCAGTAATCCCCTACTTTTTTTCCATGTGCTGTCCATGACGGAGCCTTTCCCCTTGGAAAGACAAAGCCTTTGTGGGTCCATGTTTCCAAATCGACACTGTGCAATATGGGAAATGCATCGAGGGCATCATTTGACGTCGCGACGAGATAATAACCTTCGTCTGTCTTCAGCACGGCTGGGTCGCCATAGCCTGCCCGGGACTTGGGACTCAGAAATGTCGTAATCAGCGGGCGCCACGTCGGTGACGCCTCGGAATTTGCCTGAGGCATTTTCGGCGCGTGAGGCTTACGGGTACCTATATCCCTCGCAAGCTTCGCAAAAAAATTCTTGTAGTCCGAATGCTTGTGCCCCTTGATCACATAATCGAGCGAGCGACCATCGATTGTGATTGCCAAACGAACGCCGTCACCATGCGCTTCAGCGTCAACTGCATAAATTTGGTTCGTTTCCATCACGTCCCAATAACGACTCGTCAAATCGATGAAAAGGGCCTAAATAAGATTTATATGATAAAATCAAATTTGAAGGAAACTGGTGTGCGCACTGATCCGGTTTACGAAGAATCGGACATCATGGCCGGGATTTATGGTGACGGAATCATTGCGCTTGCCGACGCCTATGACGTCACATTGATCGAGACGATGCGGCGTAGCATCGAACGGCTCTTCGATGAAGCGCGTCACACCGAAGGCGGTGCTCTCCCGCGCGGTCCGCAGCGCTGGTATGTCGAGGTCGCGCCTGAACGGATCGATGGTTTTGTTCCGATCATATCGCACCGATGGTTTCAGGCGGTGTGCGATGCGGTGCTGGGACCGGACTGGAAAATTGTCGAAGTGGGCTTTGACATTCCGTTCCCGGGAGCCACGCTGCAACCCTGGCACAGGGATTTTGCCGCGCCCAAAATGACATTGGAAGGCAGACAGATCAACTCACTTGCATTCAACCTGACCGCCGTCGACACCACAGTAGAAATGGGACCATTCGAAATTGCGCCTGGTACCCAATGGGACAGGGTGGACGAATGTCCTCGGGGCATGTTTCCGGACCCGTTGCGCTGGCCCCGCTATGAAGCGCGAAAAGTCGCGAAGCTGGCGCAGCGAGGCAGTATTTCGGCACGGTCGGCGTTGACCATCCATCGAGGCACGCCAAATGTCTCACGGCATGCCCGACCGGTGCTGGTTATCGGCGTGGATGGGCCAAGCGCCACCAATGCGGCGCACCATGATTTACAGATGACTGCGGAATTCCTGGCAGCATTACCCGAAAATCTGAGAAGCCGCTTTAGCGGCAGGATTGTCGAAGAAATCACCGCAGTTCGGCAAAACCATGTTATCGAAGGACTGATCGAACCGGCAAACAGCGGATATTGACGTAGGCATTGGTATCGGTAATACATCATATAAATAATATAAAATGAGGAGCGGATTTGGCCAGTCTTTCATTGATCGATGTGCACAAACGCTATGGCAGTACCGCCGTGCTCGATGGCGTTTCGCTCGAAATGGAAAAAAAGGAATTCATTGCCTTTCTCGGTCCGTCCGGAAGCGGCAAATCGACGCTCTTGCGCATTATCGCCGGATTGGAAACGGCGGATAGCGGCGAAGTCTGGCTGGATGGTCGGCGGATTGACGGGCTCACGCCGGGAGATCGCGGGGTGGCACTGGTTTTCCAGCAATATGCGCTCTACCCCCATATGACTGTCCGCGAGAATATGGCCTTCGGTTTGCGCAATGCGAAAGTTCCGGCTTCGGAGATTACCACGCGGATCGAGCAAGCTGCCAGAACATTGGAGATCGACCAGCTGCTCGACCGCAAGCCCGGACAACTTTCCGGCGGTCAGCGCCAGCGCGTTGCGATTGGGCGAGCGATCGTCAAGGCGCCCAAATTGTTTTTGCTCGACGAACCCTTGTCCAATCTCGATGCGGCGCTTCGCAACAGGACGAGGGTGGAGCTTGCCCAGTTGCGCCAGCGTGTAGATGCAGCGGTCATCATGGTCACGCATGACCAGGCCGAGGCAATGACCCTGGCTGACAGGATCGTCGTCATGAGCGACCGGAGTATCCAGCAAGTCGGAACGCCGATGGAGATTTATGACCGCCCTGCCAATCGCTTTGTAGCGGGCTTTGTCGGGTCGCCGGCCATGACGATGTTGCCTGTAACGCTCGATCCGTCCGGCAATGCCGATGCAATCGTTCGTCTGGGCAACGGCACCCTGATCGCGACGCAGATCAAGCGTGAGGAGCTGACAGGTGAAACAAGCTTCGACCTGGGACTTCGACCCGAAAGCGTCACCGTTGCGGCAGTCGGCGCAGGCACTCTCGACGCCGAAGCGGTCATCGTCGAACGCCTGGGGGACCGCACTTTGGTCTATGCACGACTGGACGACGGATCGGAAATCACCGCCGTAGATCGCGGTGACAGCAAATTGCACATGGGCGACCGCTTGGGATTGCTGATTGACGGACGGAGCGCGCATCTGTTTGGGAGCGACGGTTCCGGCTATCATGCCGAGCAGACAATATGACCAGGCACGACCGCTTTGGCGGATTTGCTTTCGTGCTTCCCTTTGTCGGCTTTTACAGCTTTCTGTTGATCTTGCCCTTCTTCATGGGATTATGGATCAGCCTGCACCGCGCGGACCTATTCGGCGCACGCAAATGGGTCGGCCTCGACAACTATGTACGGCTGTTTGGCGACCCGGTTTTTTATCAGGCGATGGGAACGACATTCACGCTGGCCTTGCTTATCGTTCCTGCGCTTACAGTCATCACGTTGCTGCTCGCACTGGCGCTCAATCGGGCGACCCGTTCGGCGGCGATTTTTCGCGGACTTTTTTTCTCGTCCTCGGTGCTGTCGGTCACCATCGTCACGTTGATCTGGCGCTTCGTGCTGACGCCGGATGCGGGCCTCATCGCGAAAGTGTTCACTGCAGTTGGACTGGAACCTATTCCGTTTCTGAGTCACCCCGATTGGACTATCCCGGCGATTGCTATCACGACCATCTGGTGGGGCCTCGGCTTGCCGATGATGCTGTTTCTTGCAGGACTCCAGCAAATTCCGCAGGACATGTACGAAGCCGCGGCATTGGACCGCGCGAGCCGTTGGACGACCTTTTTCCGGATTACCCTGCCATCGCTCCGCCGGACGACCATATTGGTGGTGATGCTGCAGACGGCGGCCCAGCTGCAGATATTCGGACAGGCGCAATTGCTGACATCAGGCGGCCCGAGTGGCAGCTCTCGACCGATCGTTCTATATATTTATGAAATAGCCTTCGGTCGGTGGGAGCTCGGTTATGCCGTGGCAGCGGCCGAAGTGCTCTTCCTCCTCGTGCTTGTTCTGACGCTGGCGCAATACTGGCTTTCAACGCGCAAAGAGGATGCCATCCGATGAGCGCAGCAGCCACTCGCAACCGGTTGCCTCTGCCCGCGCTGATCGGGGTCGTCATTGGCGCGGCGATTATGGTTGCGCCGTTGTTATGGACATTATTGCTCTCCCTCAAAAGCAATAGTGAATTGATGCGCGACAGTGCGGCTGCGCTGTCGCCACCCTATACGCTCGGCAATTACCGCGACATATTGGCAGGGTCGGACGTACCACTCTGGTTACTCAACAGCCTGATCGTGTCGCTTGGCACAACGGCCGCAGTCTTGCTGCTATGCTCGCTGGCCGGCTATGGCTTTGCCCGGCTCGACTTCCCATGTCGTCGCAGCCTGTTCATCTTCGTGCTCCTTGGTCTGGCCATTCCGGAGCAGGCCGTCATCCTTCCGCGGCATCAGCTGTTTGCGAGCATGGGCTGGCATAACAGCTATGGCGGGCTGATCCTGCCCGGCCTTGCTGCGCCCTTCGGTGTATTTTTCATGACGCAATATTTTCGGGCAATTCCAAAAGATCTTGACGAAGCGGCCATGCTGGATGGCGCGTCGCGGTTCCGGATATTCTGGAAAGTGCTTTTACCTTTGTCCCTGCCCGCACAGGCCACGCTTGGAGTGTTTACCTTTCTGGGTTCATGGAATGACTATTGGTGGCCGCTCATTTCCGCGACCACGAGCGATAAATATACGCTGACGGTGGGCCTTGCGTCTTCGCAGATGAACTATGCCCAGACGAGCGGACTGGGTTTTCTGATGGCGCAGGCGGTGTTCGCGTCCATTCCGATATTGATCGTCTACATCATTTTCCAGAAACAGATTGTCGGCGCGATGGCCGGGGCGGCAACGCGATGAAGCGGTCCCGCTTTCTGCTCGCAATGGCTGCCGTGTTCACGCTAGCCAGTTGTGAACGTGTGGACGACCGGCCAACGCTCGTCATCCAGCGTTTTTTCGGCGAATGCGGAGCGGTCTACGGCCGCAGCATCGACGTCGGCAAAGCCGATACCGAATGCGGCATCCTGACCACGATATTGAACCGGTTCATTGCCGAAAATCGCGATATCAATGTCAAGGTCAACGTTGTGGCCTGGCCGGGATACCCGCAACTGGCTGCCCAGATTGCGGCAGGCGACCCGCCCGATCTGGTAACCATGCACCAGTCGGTTATCTCCGATTATCAGGGTCGCGGTCTGCTAGCGCCGTTGGACCAGTATCTGGCAGAAGCGGGCATCGATACCGATGACTTGACGCTGGCAGGACAGCGGGGCGCGGTCAAGGACGGGCGCTACTACGCCATGCCTTGGGACACCATCGGACGACTGTGGCATATCAACACCGATTTGATGGCCAAAGCCGGGTTAATGGCAAATGGCAAACCCGTACTTCCAAACTCCCCGGACGAACTGTTGGAACATGCACGGCGGTTTAAGGCGGCGACCGGAAAGCCCTACCTTATCCAGGCGCAGGTCAGCGCCCCCGACTATCTGGTGGCAAATCTCTACACCTATTTGCTGGCGCAGGACGTGCAGATGTTTCCCGACGGTCGGCATATCCGGCTAAATACCCCACAAGCGCGCGAAATCGTGCAGCTGTACAAGACGTTGAACACGGAAAAGCTGACCACTATCGCGCAGGATTTTCCGGCTGCCACGGCCAGTTTCGTCAACGGCGAAGGCGGCATTTTTCCGACCGGCACCTGGATGATCGGACCTTATGACGATGCCGCGCGGGCCAGCGACTCACGGCTCGGTGGGTACGCTATGCTTCCATTCCCGCGACTGTGGGGCAACAGTGCCGCGTTCGTCGATGGCCATGCCTGGGTTGTTCCGGCGGATGAACGCACCCCGGAAGAGCGCCGCGCCATAACGCGCTTCCTGAAATTCGCCGCACAGTATAACGCAGACTGGGTGCGCACCGGACATCTGCCGGCATTGCGCGCCGTGCTCGACGCGCCGTCGTTCAGGGCACAGCCGCATCGCAGCGATATCGCTGCAATGGCGGCTACCGGGCGGCAGCTTCCGGATTATGTGCAGCGCCAATCGGCTATTCAGGGCTTGATCGGCGAGGAGCTCGAAGCTGCGGTTACCGGCTTGAAGCCGATCGACAGGGCGCTGGCCGATGCCGAGCGTCGGGTGAACGAGCTGCTGGCGCAGATATAGCTGTCACCCGGCAAAGGGCATTTCGGCGATGCCGCGAACGCCTGGCTTGAAGGAAAACAGCCCGCCCGCATCAGGTTGACCGCAACGTTCCTCCGCTGTCAGGTCCCGCGATGCCGAAGAAATGAAAATCCTGTCCATGTCGGTGCCGCCAAAGGCAACGCTGGTGGGCCTTTGAACCGGCATCGGCACTTCGAGAAGCATCTCGCCATCGGGCGAAAAACGCCGAATGCACCAGCCATCCCAGAAAGCGATCCAGAGGCAGTTTTCGGCATCGACCGTCATCCCGTCGGGATAGCCATCCTCATGCTTGAATTGCAGGAACAGTTTGCGGTGGGTAGCGTTGCCCTTCGAGTCCAGAATAAAGGCATAGACTCGCTGGAGCGCGCTATCGGTATGATACATGATCCGGCCATCGACGCTGAATGCAGGACCGTTGGTGACGCGATAGCCGGTGTCGATTGCCGTACAACCTAAGTCTGGATCTATCCGGTAGAGGGTGCCGTTACTGGCCTGCTCAGCATGATCCATCGTCCCGGCCCAGAAACGCCCTGCGCGATCCACCTTGCCGTCATTGAACCGGTTCTCCGGCAAATGCGCTTCGGGGTTAAAGAGATGTTTAATTTGGTACGCATCGTCAAAGGCCAGCACGCCGTTATGGCCTGCGCCTATAAAGCCACCCGAATCACGCGGCACAATCGAGCAGATTTTTTCTGTCAAAGGATGGCGCGACAGGCCGTTCGTTTCAGTCCACTCGAACAGTTCAGGCGCATTGATATCAACCCACAACAGGCGTTGATCACGCACCGACCAGCACGGCCCTTCGCCCAGAATGGCACGAACGTCGGCAAGGCATTCCATGCTATCCGCTTTTCTCTGCATCCGCGATGAGCGCCATGACATCGGCTATCAATGCCGCCATTGCAGCGCGCGCTTCTTCGGGCCGACGGTGGGCAATGGCATCTAGCACCGCCTTGTGCTGTGGAAGGCTTGCCGTCCGGCCTTTGAAGCGGTTCGTAAAGCGGATCGAGGTTCTTAACGCGGTTGTCACTACGTCGCGAAACTGAGCGTAGAAAGGATTGGCTGAGGCCTGCAGTATCGCGATGTGGAAAGCTATGTCGGCCTCCAGCGGATCGTCATCGCCATGCTCTGCCGCTTCCATTCGTGCATAGCCCGCCTCGATTGTAGCAAGTCCTTCGGCAGTGTGTGCGCTGGCGGCAAGGGCGGCGGCAGCTGGCTCTATCGCCTCACGCAATTCGGAAAACTGACGCAACACAGTTAGCGAAAACTTCCGGTCCAGCAGCCAGCGGAGCACGTCAATATCGAAGAGATTCCAGTGATCCGTCGACTGAATGGTCGTTCCTTTGCGCGGGCGCGCGGTCAGCAATCCTTTCGCTCCGAGCATTTTGACAGCCTCGCGGACGACCGACCTGCTGACATCATATTGTTTGGCAAGCTCGGCTTCGGTCGGGAACGGACGGTCGTCATATTGCCCGATGACGATGGCCTTACCCAGCATGTCGAGCATACCGTAGGTCAGGTTCCGGCCCATGGCCGACGACATGTTCATCCCTGATAGGTCAACCATCCATGCGTCCCCCGTCTGTCGCCAACAGACAATACAATTGATTGCATTGATATCTAGCGCCAAAATCAGACAAAATCTCCACCGATCTTCCTTTCGCCTATCAGGAAACAATCCGCGACGATACGGAGTGGCGCCCGGTCGATTTTACTGGTCCCCGTTCGGACGACTTCCGAAAAATCCGCATAGATGGAGCGATATTCGTCATGGGGAGGCAGTATCTGAGGTACTCCATTGATGTCGAGTTCGGAGCCTCCACGTTTCAGACAGATATTCATTCCGGAGCGCGTCTTGATCTCGATTGACCATTGCTCATCCTGCTCGCCACGCCAGTCCATCCTCGCTTTATGGTCTTGTCCATGAAATACCAGGTCCGCAGCGATTGGCGCTTGGCGGTTGGCCGGGAACAGCATCGATGCGTCCCGGACGAGGAGCGGTTCGGCAAGAATGCGCGTCAGTATAGACAGTCCATTGATGCCCGGGTCGAACACACCAAAACCGCCAGCGTCCCAGATCCACTGCTGACCTGCATGATATTTGCGCACATCCTCGTACCAAACCATCGAGATGCTCGCGATGTCCTCCCCCTCCAACGCATCTGCCGCAGCCTTTACGCCCGCTGCATATTGCGAATGCCAGGCGGTATGGACAGCTACCTGTTTGGCACCGGCCAGCTGAATCAAATCGTCAAGTTCGCCCAACGTCGCCGTCGGCGGCTTTTCGAGGAGGATCGGGATGCCCGCGGCTATGACTTCTCCTGCAATTGCAAAGCGCGGACCTGGCGGGGTGCAAATGGCAACTGCGTCGGTCATATCGGCCATGGCTGCAAGCATCTCGCCGACAGTCGAAAAAAAAGCGCAGTCGATATCGGCCGGCCTGCTGTGCGATACCACTGCGACCAATTCAAAAGCGGGATTGGACCGGATAGACGGCAAATGCTCGTCCCGCGCGATCTTGCCGAATCCTACAATGGCTATCCGGATTGTCATGCCGTCGCGCCTGTAACAAGGGCATCGATAAACGCGATCGCCTGATCATGGACCTGCTGCGCCGATCGTCCCGGTCGGTAAATCGCGCCGCCCAGCCCAAAGCCGTTGGCACCGGCCGACAGCCAGTCACCGACATCTGTCGGCTGCACACCGCCCACCACCAGCAAGGGGATGTTTGTCGGAAGCACTGCACGTTGGGCCTTGACGATTGCAGGTGTTGCGGCCTCTGCAGGGAACAGCTTTATTGCATGCGCACCTGCATTGATCGCAGCAAATGCCTCTGTTGGCGTGAAATAGCCGGGCACAGACACCATCTGTCCCGCGACGGTTGCGGCGATGATCTCGGGATTTGTGTTTGGCGAAACGACCAGTTGCCCTCCCGCTCGACGAACGCGCTCCACATCTGCAACATTAAGGACCGTCCCGGCACCGATCAAAGCAGATTGGCCAGCATCGTCTGCCAATCTTTCGATGCTTTCGAACGGCTCGGGTGAATTGAGCGGTATCTCGATAATGCGAACACCTGCCTCGACCAGGGCCCGTCCGACCGAGACCACCTCGGCGGGCTCAATTCCGCGCAATATGGCTATTATCGGGCATGTCGCCAGATAGTCCGCAAATTGTTGTTGAGGTGACATCGTCGCTTTCATTGCGGCTCCAGAATCTGCGTGATGGATCCAATCCCCGACAAGAAGGACTTGTCTCCGTCGATGATCTTATGGTCGAAGCCAGCTTTGCGGATGGCACTTGCATACAGTTGGCTAAGGTCCGAGCGACCGATTATTGCGACCATTTCGCCCGGACGGGCGTTCGACAGGCCGGTGTGGACATCGCTGCCAATTAACAAACCGCTTGCGAAAGATGCGTTTGCCGACGGCTTTTGACGTAAAAGCTTGCGGGCGCGAATGGCGAACAATGAAGACAGAAGCGACGCGCCATTGCAGGCCTCTTGCAAGCCAGCCTCAAATGATGCTCCGTCAGTTACTTCGTCCGCCAGTTGTGCCGCCAGGATGCTGTGGTCGCGGATCAAGCTAAAAATCTCGCCGGTCATCATGGTGCTGAACTGAGTGATTTTGCTGTGCTGCAACCTGATCCATTTGGCATGGGTTCCGGGATGACAGACCAATGCGTCGGGTGCAGCGTCACCGTTGGCGAGCGCACCCAATGCCTGCATTTCTTCGCCGCGCATCACATCAGGACAACTACCGGTCTGGCAGATGCCGGGAATTATTCCCGTGCGGGCATCAATCCATAAAATCGCCGCGGCGAGGGACGGCAGGTCGGCCGGGACAGGAACGTAGGGCACGTTCCGCCAGCCCTTGTCCGAGCCAACCATCCCGGCCAGCAGCATGGGGTGATCGCCAAGTTTGAGACGTATGTCAGCCGCAGCCTTATCGAAGCCACCCGGAGACACCGTCATCAACCCCAGATGGTCTGCAAACCGGTCCACGGTCGTACCGTTGCGATCGACCAGCCAAGCGCGGCGGTTGGTCGTTCCCCAGTCAACCGCGATGTATTTATCCCGCCACACGCAACCAGTTCCGTCAAATATGTCGCCCATGGAATTCGAGGAACCCGATGCTGCGAAAGCTTATTCTTCATTGCATTGTATGTATTATCATATAAATGTGCAATTCTTGAATCTTTAAAAAATTAGAGCGCACTTTCATGAAGATTGCCCGGATCGAAACATTCCATGTCCCACCGCGCTGGCTGTTTGTCCGGGTCGAGGCGGATGACGGGACGATAGGATGGGGCGAGGGGAGCCTGGAAGGCCATGCTGAGTCGGTGGATGGCGCAATCGAAGCACTGCGCGACCGGTTCATTGGCTCGGATCCTCGCCAGATAGAGGATATCTGGCAGGTAGGGTATCGGGGCGGCTTCTATCGCGGTGGGCCGGTGCTGATGTCTGCCATTGCAGGGCTCGATCAGGCCTTGTGGGACTTGAAGGGCAGGCATTATGGTTTGCCTGCGTGGGAAATGCTGGGTGGGCGCGTACGTGACAAGGTTCGCGCTTACGCCTGGATTGGTGGCGACCGGCCCGACGACATTGCGTCAGCCGCCAAACAGCGCCGAGCCCAGGGCTTTTCGGCGGTCAAGATGAACGCCACTTCCGAAATCGACTATCTTGTCGCACCCAAGCTCGGCGATGTTGTCGAACGGGTCTGTGCCGCACAAAGCGAAGGTCTCGATGTCGGGGTGGACTTCCACGGCCGTGTACACCGTCCAATGGCAAAGCAGCTTGCCAAATTGCTGGAACCTTTGGGGCTGCTGTTCATCGAAGAGCCGATCCTGTCAGAAAATCCGGAGGCACTCGCGCAGCTGGCGGGATTGGTCAGCACCCCGATTGCGGTAGGCGAGCGGCTCTACTCGCGATGGGATTTCAAACCGTTTCTGGCGAGTGGTGCGGTGGATATCATCCAGCCGGATTTGAGTCATGCCGGCGGCCTCACCGAATGTCGCAAGATCGCGGCAATGGCGGAATCCTATGATGTTGCGGTTGCTCCGCATTGCCCGCTCGGACCGCTGGCACTTGGTGCATGCCTGCAACTGGCGGCCTGCACGCCCAACGTCATCATCCAGGAAATGTCGCTTGGCATTCACTATAACGAAACCCACGACCTCCTGAGTTTTTGCTCCAATCCTGACATCCTGATGCCGGTTGACGGCTTTCTGACCATTCCGCAAGCGCCGGGGCTGGGCATCGAAATCGACGAAGCAAAGGTGCGTGACGCCGACAAAAACCGCCACCGATGGCGCAATCCAGTCTGGCGGCATGAGGATGGCAGTGTGGCCGAATGGTGACAATTCTCCATTAAAATCTGTTCTATAGGATAAATCATACAAATAACTTGCCTGGTACCTCGCGCTTGGACTATATCAGCAGCCAAGAGCCGTCATGCGGCCATCAACAATGAGGGGATGAACATCATGCGATTCAAGACAATTGCCCGTTGCACAGCATCGTTGGCCGTAATTTCGTTCTCGGTTCCCATGGCTTTCGCCCAAGATATTCCCGCAACTTCAGACAGTGCCGAGGCCGAAGAAGACGCGATTGTCGTCACCGGTCTCCGTGCCTCTTTACAGTCGGCGCAGAGCCAGAAGCAGCGATCGGACAAGATCGTCGATTCGATCGTGGCCGAGGACATCGGCAAGCTGCCCGATGTTGCGGTGTCCGACACTGCTGCACGCATTCCCGGCATTCAGGTCGAACGCCGGGGCGGTGAAGCCAGTCGCGTTCTCGTCCGCGGACTCGACCGCTTCAACTACACCACCACCTATAATGGCCGCGAAATTTTCACTGCCGAAACCCGATCGGTGGCTCTTCAGGATTTCCCGGCAGGCGGGATTAGCGCGATCGATGTGTTCAAAACGTCAAGCGCCGATCTGGTAGAACCCGGCATTGCCGGTCTGATCAATGTTCGGTCGCGCCGTCCGTTCGATTTCGAGGATTCGGAAATCGCAGGCTCGGTTTGGGGGGTCTATCCTGACAAGTCGCGCGACCTGGAACCAAATGCCCAGCTTCTGCTGTCCGAGCGTTGGGATGCAGGTGACGGCGAAATCGGCGCGTTGATCAATTTCTCTTATACGCGCATGCATTACCGCGATTCGGTCCGGCGCCACGGTTTTTTCATTGCCGATCTGGCTGGAGCGCGTTCGCCCGACTGGCCCGAAATCCAATATGCCGAAGCCGAAAGATGGCGCCCGTCGATCAATGGTGCGCTGCAATGGCGCCCGTCGCCCGATCTTGAATTCTATGTAGAAGGCTTGTGGCAGGGCTATCGCGAACGGGCGACAGACCGCATGTGGGCGCAGCCTCTGTGGGGCGGTGCGTCCTACACCAACCTGGTTATCGAAAATGGCCAGATTATCAGCGGTACGGTCAACACGCCGACGGCCTGCTGCGGCGGCAACCACACCTGGGGTTTTCAGGGGGCTACGAAGCGCGATACCAACACCTATCAGTTTGCCATTGGCGGTCGCTGGGATGCCGGGCCGCTGCGGATCACGGCCGATATCGCCCGGACCGACAGTACGTTCGACCTGCGCACCGAAAGCGTCGATTATGAAATCAACACAAAGAATTACTCGGTCGACTGGTTTACGGGCCGTCCGGGGGGATCGGGCCCGACCTTTCAGGTTCGTGGCATCGACCCGACCAATCCGGCCATCTACAACTATCGCGGCTTTTACGAAGATTATCTGACAGCGAGCGGCGACGACTGGCAGGCCCGCATCGATTTCCAATATGAGCCGACAGGCATCGACTTTCTGCCCTCGATCAACTGGGGTGCACGTTTTGTAAACCGGGATGCGTCATCGAATGCGGGCGACTATTATTTCAACTTGCGTGACCGGGGTGTCCCGATCAGCGCCGTGCCGCTCGATTACATCTTGCAGCCCGGCGGTTTCCGTGGCGACAACAATGCTCCATTTCCTGTCCGGTGGCTGGGACCATCTTTCAGCAGCGTTCACGAGAATCTCGTCCAACTCCGCCAGTTCAACATCGACCGGTATAATCAGTTTGGCATACCGCTGAACGGCGGATCGGTCAGTGGCCCACCGAATGATCCCGCGCGGACGTTCGACATCAATGAAAAATCCTACGCTGGCTATATAAATGCTGACTACGAGTTCGACCTTGGCGGGACAATCATCGATGGGCAGATCGGACTTCGTGCAGTCAAAACTGAAACTGATACGACAGGCACTATCTTTACCACAGCAGGTCCAGTTCCCGTCAGTTTCCAGAACAGTTATACCGACTGGCTTCCAAGCGCCAATCTTCGTGTCCAGCTTTCGCCAGAGGTGCAGGCGCGATTTGCATTTACCCAAACCCGGACGCGACCAAGCTTTGCACAGCTCAATCCTGCGCTTCGCCTAGCGCCCGCAGCCCCCTGCGCTCCAGGTCAGACGAATTGCATTCGCACAGGTTCAGGCGGCAATCCTTTCCTGCGGCCGCTGGATTCCGACAATTATGATGCGAGCCTCGAATATTATTTCTCGCGCACGGGATTTGCCTCTGTGGGCGTGTTCCGCCGCGATATGCAGGGCTTCATTGCAAATCGCGCCTATGAATTTCCTGAACCCGACCCCGAAACCGGTCGGACACTGGTGATTTCCGGCCCGATCAACACGCGTGATGCCCGGATTAAAGGGTTCGAAGCGCAAGTTTCGAGCTTTTTCGACTTCCTTCCCGGGGCGCTCAGTGGGCTCGGGGCGCAGGCCAATGTGACCTACATCGATGCCAAGGCTGACTTCGGATTCTTCTGCCCGACCGCAGCCAACGCAGAGTGCGTTGCAGGTCCCGGCGCGCCCAATGCTACGACATTGCGTACACGCATTCCGGACGTGTCGAAGTGGACATATAACCTGGTCGGAATGTACGAGCGTGATGGCCTGACCCTTCGCCTTGCGTACAACTACCGCAGCAGCTTCCCCGAAGCCGACCGGGCCGAGCGTGATGGCTTTTTCACGCTTCAGGGCAGAGGCAATTCGGTCTCGCGCCTTGATTGGTCGAGCAGTTATGCGTTGACCGACAACTTCACGGTCTTCTTCGACTGGACAAATATCCTGAACGATCCTTTCAAATCGGATATTGTCCGGGTCAATTACCCCGGCGGTGTACCAAGCGCGGAGGAGATTTTCCCGATGGTGGTGCGTCAGGAAGAATCGGTCCTGTCCGCAGGGGTCCGGTTCCGGTTTTAGTAGCCGTGCCGAACCGTTATCGGAAAGGGGGAGGTCGGGCGATGCTCCCCCTTTTTGTGTGACGGAAGGCAAGTAAATTGAGCGAACACGCTATCCGGAAAATCGTCATAGTCGGGGGAGGTACCGCCGGCTGGATGGCAGCCGCTGCTTTTTCAGCCCTGCTGAAAAAGGACTTAACCGACATCACGCTCGTCGAGTCGGACGAGATTGGCACAGTTGGCGTTGGCGAAGCAACGATCCCGCCGCTGATCGCGTTCAACAATATGCTCGGCATCAACGAGGATGAATTTCTGGCGGCGAGCAAGGGAACCTTCAAGCTCGGTATCGAATTCATCAACTGGGGCGCGCCCGGTGAACGTTATTTCCATCCATTTGGTCCGCACGGCCAGGATTTCCAGCGGGTTCATTTCCATCAACTCTATCTACGCGAGGCACAGCGT
>JACVCM010000004.1:15575-65303 GCA_016742125.1 Sphingomonadaceae bacterium
TGTCCCCATACGCTGGAGTCGCGGCGCGCCGTGTGTGTGGTGTCACGTCACTCCTATGGTGGTGCTGGCGGCTGGGCGCGGCGTCTCGCGGCCGTTTTGCGCGTCCACCATCCGATGCACGGCTGCCGCTATCCCAGTTGGGCTATGCCTTTCATTTCGATGCGGGTCTATATGCACAATTTCTGCGTCGCTATGTCGAGCGCGCTGGCGTCCGGCGCATCGAGGGCAAAATAATCGACGCCGTTCTGGACGGTGAAAACGGTCGCGTCGAAAGGGTTATACTTGCGAGTGGCGAGCATATTGCTGGCGATTTGTTTATCGATTGCTCGGGCTTTCGCGGGCTGTTGATCGAGGAAAAGCTTGCAACGGGCTATGAGGACTGGAGCCATTGGCTTCCGTGCGACCGCGCTGTCGCGGCGCCATGCCAATTGCCGGGGCCGCCCGAGCCCTTTACCCGCTCGACCGCGCTGTCCGCCGGCTGGCAGTGGCGGATTCCGCTGCAGCACCGCATGGGCAACGGCATCGTCTATTCGAGCGCGCATCTGGACAGCACCCAGGCGGAGGCTTTGCTCATCGGCAATCTGGAAGGGCAGATTCTAGCCGAACCACGGCATCTGCGCTTTACGGCCGGTCGACGCCATCTTGCTTGGAACGCGAATGTCGTCTCCCTCGGGCTGTCCAGCGGATTTGTCGAGCCGCTCGAATCGACGAGCATCCACCTTATCCAAAGCGGCATCGCAAAACTGCTCGCTCTTTTTCCCGATCGCCGCTTCGATCCTGCTGAACGCGATGAGTATAACCGTCAGATGCAGACCGTATTCGAAGATGTCCGGGATTTTGTCATTCTTCACTACAAGGCCACCCGGCGCAGCGATTCAGATTTTTGGACCCAGTGCCGAACCATGGAGGTACCCAAAAGTCTCTCAGTCAAGTTGGAGTTGTGGCGGTCCAAGGGCAGGCTGTTTCGTGAAGGATTCGAGCTTTTCGGCACGCCGAGCTGGGTTGCAGTCCTGTTGGGGCAGGGGATCGTGCCCACCGAGATAGAACCTGCAGCTGAAGCTATAGACCCGGTCTGGGCTAGCGATGCGTTGGACAAGATGCTGCTGAGCTATCGGCGGATGGCCGAGCATATGCCCCGCCACGAGGAATTTATCGCGCAGTCTTGTGCCGCACACTGAGGCCGATCTGCGGCTTGCCATCTTTCCAGAGCAGCGGCGCAATATACATATACCGCTTGTTGTCGAACTTGCGACAACCCTTCGTTGCCGCCCATGCATGAAACGAGATGAACTGGCGCCCGCCAATCTCGAAGACGGACTGGTGGCCGGGACCGCTCAGACAGCCTGCCTTTTTGTCGTTATAACTATTCAAGATCGGATTCTCTGCAGCATCGCTACATGGACCCATCGGGCCTTTGCACATGGCGTAGCCCATCGCGTAAGGTGATAGCCGCTGGTGTGTTTCCCAGCCAAAATGATTGGCGGAATAAAACAGAATATAGCCATCGCCATGTCGCACCATAGTGGGGGCTTCGATGACATGGGCTTCCCAGGACGTGTCGTTCCGCACCAGTGCCGACGCTTCACCAACCAGTTTCATGCCATCTGCCGATAGCCGCTGTACATAGATATCGGTCGGCTTCTTGAACTGCGGATTGTTGCCGTCATTTTTATAATAGAGGTATAACGCGCCGTCGTTGTCGCGGAACGCATGCGAATCTATCGTACCGCCAAGTTCGGTCTGGCATAGCAGGGGTGCTTCGGCGCTCGACGTGAAGGGCCCGACCGGATCGGAGCTAAACGCGGCGCCGAGGCATTGCAGGTCACTCTTTTTGTCACGCGCCGTAAAATGCAGGACGAACCCTTTATCTGTCTGCAGCACCTCCGGCGCCCAGGTCAGTCCTGATCTGGCCCAGGGCGGCATTTGCGGCATTGCATCGTGCAGTTTATCGCCGCTAGTAATGTGTTTCCAGTCTACCAGGTTGGTCGATCGTGCCATCTGGACATTGGCACGATCGCCCGTGGCATTTGTCGCATAGGCCAAAAACTCGTTCCCGTATCTCAAGATAAATGGGTCGGGAAAGTCTTCTGAAAATGCGGGCAGGAAGGGGGGATCCTTTTGGCTGGATGCATGGGTCGCATGTGCCAGCAGACCTATCAAGATATATCCAATTTTCTTCACATCTTCTCCATAGCGCTTTTGTTCGCGAGGCAGGCGGCATTATGCGTGCTGGCGAAGCGACTGTTGTCAGCTCTTCTATTTTATCATATAAATCAGTTCAATCGAAAAGGGGGCCGAAATTGCACTTACGAAAACTCAGTCGGAACAATTTTGGTAAACTTGCCGACGGCACTGCTGTCGAGGCCATCGGATTGACCAATTCCACGGGCATGTCGGTTTGCATCATCAGCTTTGGTGCATCAATCCAAGCGGTGGAGGTTGCAGACAGGGACGGCAGTTTTGCCGATGTAACGGCCGGATACCGAACGCTTGATGAATATATATCGCAGCCGCAATTTTTCGGTTCCACTGTCGGGCGCGTTGCCAACCGCCTGAAGGACGCACGCTTTTCGCTGGGCGGCAAGGACTATGTAGTGCCAGCGAATGACGGCCGCAATTCGCTACATGGAGGGTCGCAAGGGTTTGACAAGGTCAATTGGGAAGTGGTCGACTGCGATGAAGACGATCTGTCCGTGACGCTGCGTTACGTTAGCAAGGATGGTGATCAGGGCTATCCAGGCACACTGACCACGCTAGCCAAATACTCGCTCACCGACGACAATATGCTGACAGTGGAATATCGCGCGACGACCGATGCGCCGACGATCGTCAACTTGTCGAACCATGCCTATTGGAATCTGGCGGGCGAGGGATCGCAATATGACGCGATGGACCATCTGCTGACCATCCATGCGGATATGTTTCTACCCGTCGATGCCGAGCTGATACCTACGGGCGAACGCAGAAATGTCACTGGCAGTGCATTCGACTTTCGCACGCCAAAGGCGATCCACAGCGATGTTCGCAACGCAGGTGACGAACAGATAGGCTTTGGTCGAGGATATGACCATAACTGGATCATAAGTGACAGGATTTCCGACGCACCCCGCCCGATGGCCCATCTCGAAGATCCTCATTCCGGCCGGACCATGACACTATTCTCGAATCAACCCGGGCTCCAATTCTATTCAGGGAACTTTTTCGACGGGTCGACATCGGGCAAAGCCGGCAAATTCTATCGCATGGGCGACGCCATTGCCCTTGAGCCCCAACAATTTCCCGACACCCCCAATCACCCGGCGTTCGGGTCGCTCGACCTTCATCCGGGCCAGACCTATTCCAACATCATCAGTTGGCGTTTTGGCGTTGCACCCAAAAAGGACACCCCATGAAAACAAGGTCGACTTTGAAGAATGCTATAGTCGCGACATCGCTGTTACTGGCAGGTTGCGTCACCGCCAGTATCGAGCCTGAGCAGATCGAGACAGTGGCAAACCCGGTTATCGACGCCAATTTCCCCGATCCGGCTGTGATAAAGGCCGCCGACGGCTACTATTATGTCTATGCGACGCAAGGCGAAGTCGATGGCAAAATGCAGAATATCCAAACCGCCCGCTCACGCGATCTACTGAGGTGGGAGCGCCTGGGCGATGCGTTGCCCGATAAACCGATCTGGGCCGGTCGGACACAGGATTTCTGGGCGCCCCACGTCTCTTATCATGACGGCAAATATTATCTCTATTATTCTGCCAAGCCCGATATCGCGCTGGATGACAAGAAGAGCGGGCTTTGCCTTGCCGTGGCCACCGCAACCCAGCCTGAGGGCCCGTTCGTCGACATCGGCAATCCGCTCAAGTGCGGTGACGGCTTTGTCAACATCGACCCCATGGCATATGACGACCCTGCGACCGGCAAGCGCTTGCTCTATTGGGGATCGGGTTTTGGTCCGATCAAGGTACAGGAGTTGGCCAGCGACCGGATATCCTTCGTATCGGGAAGCAAGCCCGTCGATCTGGTTTCGGTCATCAACAATGACGATCCCGAGAATTATCAGCGGCTGGTCGAAGGAGCGTGGATTACCAACAAGGATGGCTATTATTATCTATTCTATTCCGGGGACAATTGCTGCGGACCGAATGCGCATTATGCTGTGATGGTCGCCAGATCGCGCAACGCGACTGGCCCATTTGAAACACGCGCAGAGGTCACCGGAGCGAAAAACAGCGTGATATTGGAGGCAGACGAACGTTGGATAGCCCCCGGCCACAACGCTGTCATTCAAGACGTTGAGGGCCGCCACTGGATCTTATATCATGCGGTCGATATCAAGCGCCCGCGTGAAAAGGACAGTGACGATATCAATACACGCCGCGTAATGCTGATTGACCGGTTGGAGTGGGCTGACGGTTGGCCACGCCCATCAGGCTGGTCGGCACTGCGCAGATAGCTCGAATGCCCTGCGATGACCAGCATTTCAAGACTTGCCCAACGCCCTCATGTTGCGCAGCACCCAGCGGATGTGGCTCGAAAAAGTAATCACGGAAGAGTGGGCGTCGCCTGAAAGGATATGCGCGTGAATCAGGCGGTAGTTCAGAATATACTGATCCCAGTGCCCACCCGGCGCCAGGTCAGCGAGCAATGTGGTGTAGAAACGGATATAGGGCCGCTTGTAAAAGAATTCGAGGAACTGGTTGCCTGAGATTCTGTTCAGCTCGATATGGTAGCGATACAGCGCATCGACAAAATCACGGGCGTGTCGCCGGTTCCAGCTTTCCTCGATCGCTTCGAAAGCCTTGTCGATAGCCTCAACCGAGGCTGGGTCGTTCATCTTGCCAGTGGCAAGCCGGACACCCAATACGCAGATTGCTTCGGTGAACTCAAGAAACTCGATGCGTTCCTGAACGCTTAACTTGCGAATACGGGCGCCGCGGTTGGCGATCAGTTCGACGACACCTTCGCCTGCCAGCATATGTAATGCCTCGCGAACGGGTGCCCGGCTGACGCCATATTCGTCTGCAAGATCGGCGGCGATCAGTCGTTGGCCCTGCGCGTAACGCCCTGCCATCACGCCGTCGACAATCGAGTCTACAACAGATCCAACCAGCGAGGCGGCCATAACTTCATCGGAGGGTGTGGAATTATGCGCTGAATCGACTGAGTTGTTGGCCATAACCAGCCCTTATCCCAGTTACCCATCACTGCCAAGCAAAGTGTATCTTGCTGTGCCAGACAATTTTGCATACAAAATCGAATCAGATAGGAGATATAAAATGGCAGCAGTGCTTGATCGGGACGACAAAATAGACCGGACGATTCAACAGCTTCAGCAGGTGCTGGGCCCGGACAATGTGGTACTCGACGATAAGGAGCGGGCCTTTTTTTCGACCGATCTAAGCTGGCGTCCCCGCGAAATCGCGTCTGCGGTCATCCGCCCGGGTGACGTTGACGAGCTAGCCAGATCGGTGTCGATTGCGACAGAGGCAGGCTATTCTGTGGTCCCACGCGGCGGTGGCATGTCCTACACCAGCGGCTATACGCCCGATCGGGCAAAAAGCGTACTCGTAGACATGCGCCGCATGAACAAGGTGGTCGAGATCAACACAGACGACATGTATGTGATTGTCGAGACAGGTTGCACCTGGAAAGACCTTTACGAAACGCTTGCACCGCATGGCGTGCGGACCCCATATTGGGGGCCGCTTTCGGGTGCCTATGCAACCGTCGGCGGTGCACTTTCGCAAAACAGCCTGTTTCACGGATCGGGCGTTGGCGGCACGGCGGCGGAGAGTGTCGTTGGCCTCAAGGTCGTGCTTGCCGATGGCATGGTTGTCACTACAGGGTCCTGGGCGCATAAAACGTCAAAGCCATTTTGGCGGCACTTCGGCCCGGATATGACGGGCATCTTCCTTGCCGATACCGGGGCGATGGGTATCAAGGCGCTTGCGGCGCTTCGGTTGGTGACGACGCCGCAGCACACGGGTTATCTGTCCTATAAATTCGATACGCTCGAAGCGATGCTTGCGGCACAGGTGCGGATTGCGCGGCTTGGCATTTCCAGTGAATGCTACGGCTTCGACCCCTATTATAACGGCGGATTTGAAAAACAGGGGATTACCTTCGAAGAGGGCCTTTCGACCGTCGGCAAGATCGCTCGCAAGGGCGGGCTGAAGGGACTGGCGCGTGCGGCCAAGGTCGCGATGGCGGGCAAGCGGATATTGAAGGACGTGCCCTATTCGCTCCACATGACGCTTGACGCGCACACGGAGCTGGTCGCTGCCGAACATACCGATATCGCAGCAGAGATTTGCGCCGAAGAGGGCGGGACGGAAATGGCGAATTCGATCCCGGTGGTTTTCCGCAATGCCCCGTTTGGCGGTGTACGGACGATCCTGTTGGGTTCGGACGGTGAGATATGGATCCCCGTCCACGGCTATTTCCCGCTTTCCCGTGCAATCGATGCGGCAAAGACGACGGAGAAGTTCCTCGCAGATCGCCGCCCACTGATGGACCAGTGGGGCATCAAGACGAGCTATCTCACCTGTTTCTCAGGGCCGGAGTTTGTGATCGAACCGAGCTTTTACTGGCATGACGAGCTGGGCGAGTTTCGCCTTTCGCTGATCGAGCCCGAATTTGCCGACAAGTGGAAGGACATTCCCGCCAACGAAGAACGACGCAAGGTGGCACTGCAATTGCGCGATGAGCTTCGCGACCTGTTCGATGGGCTGGGTGGCCTCCATCTGCAGATCGGCAAATATTATCCATACCGCGAAATCATGAACAATGACGGGCTTAAGCGCATGGTCGAAGGGGTCAAAAAAGTGGTTGATCCCGACACCCTGATGAACCCCGGCTCGCTTGGTCTGAACTAAAGGACAACATCATGGAAAAGATCGCCTGGGGTAAATTTCAACACTATCGCTACGATGAAGGCGACCTTTCGGAAGAGCCGGACCTGCAATTCCCCTTCGTCGCAGGATCGCGCTTTCGCGCCGCCAATATCGGGATCGATTCGCCGGCGGTGCAGGTGAATATCGAGGACTTCTACAAAGGCGTCGACATCCCTTGGACGCTAGCGCACGACGAGGTGCACACTGTGATTTCGGGCGAATGCGAGATTGAATTTCACGAGCCGCCGCTTATGCTCGAGAGCGGCAAAATCGTCGTGAAAACTGGCGACTGTTACTACATGCCGCGCGGCTGCCGGGTGGTCTGGCGTGTGCTATCGGACGATCCATTCCGCCATTACTGCATCTGTTTCCCCAACCCGAGCTATCCGATTCCGCTGGTCAAGAGCGTGCGGGGCTAACGATGCGCGGGCAGGTTCTTTTGTTAACCTACACCCCGCGCCGCAGCGTCGATCTAAATGTCTATCACCGTTGGTTACAAGAGGTTGACAATCCTTTCTTCAACAGTCGGCCGACCGTCCGTCGCTACGTTAACTACCATATAGTTGGTAACGTGACTGGCAGCGAGCATTTCACCCATTTCGACCTGTTGGAAATCGAGGGCGATGGTGGGCCGGACAGTGTGTTCGGCGATGTGGAGATCGACGCTTTTGCCAAGAACTGGGTGCGGCTGTGGGGTGAGGTTCCAGATCCTGGCCTGATCGACCAATCCCCAAATTACCGCGTCATGCTGTGCGAAGCGGTGGCCGCGCCTTAGTACGCGAGCTGCCGCTTAGAGATCTGGTAATACTCAGCGCCGTCAACCGGGCGAAGCGTCGGTGATTTGTGCGCTAAGCGGGCTCATGTGCAGGCTCAATGCCCGCCATCTGCTATCGACGCGTGTGCATACAGCCGTACAGAATCCAGCCCTCAAGCGAAAGCCGCTGCCTTTCGGTTTCGATCGCTCGATGAAATATGCCGAAACGATCGCAGTATCGCCATGGCCCCGGCTTTCCAGTGCATGGAACAATGTCTCAATCTGCTGCAAATTGTCCATCCGGAAACGCAGATGATCTTCATAAGCAGCACGTCCTAACGGGAACGGTACATCATGATCGACGACCAGCGCATCAGGATGCAGAAAGGCCATCCGGGCGGCGGCCGCTTGCCCAGGTTGATCCGCAGCGGCATTAAAGGCCGCCTTGAACGCAGCTTCGGCCGACGGCTCTGCCAATCCTGTGGGAGCTGTAAATGCCCTTGCTGATGTTGTAGCCACCATCGCTGTCGAGCCGATCAGGGCGCCAATCGTCGACCGCCTGGTGATCTTGTTGTTACTTGCTGACATTATGCTCCGTTCCCTTTCAACCCGGCGATTGCGCGTCGGTATGGCCGACAACCGGGCTTTGGTGCCAGCTTGCCAGTCTCCAGCCGTCGGTACGCTTCATCCATCCTTGAGTGAACATCATCGGCCGCAGCCGAAAACCCGCATCCTTGGGTTTCCCCCGGAACATGGCAAACCCGGCCACTGCCCCGCTGTTGCCCGTTGCTGTGAAGCGGACGTCATGTGGTTTCCAAGCAAAACTTTCCCAGACGCCAGAGACATGAAAGGCAATGTGGTTCTGGAAGCCGGCTTTGTCGACGCGGAAAGGCAGATCCTCGTCCATTATGACCGCGTCGTCAAGCATCATACCGTAAAAGGCGTCAAGATCGCCCCGCCCCAGCGCATCGCTCAACGAACGAAATGCGCTTTCCAGTTCACTGATTGCCATCGCCAACCTCTCCCCTTGCCCAACCGTCTCCAATAATTGTATGCAAAATAACAATTCGATTCGCAAGAGGAGTGGCGCGCGATGATCAGAAAGGGTTATGCGGAGAGCAGCGGAGGACAAATCCACTATATTCATGCAGCGGGAGAAGGAACTCCGGCGGTTTTCCTTCATCAAACAGCCAGCTCGGGGAAAATGTGGATCAAGACAATGGAAAGGTTGGCAGGTACCCGACCTCTATATGCACTCGATACGCCCGGGTTTGGCGGTTCATTTGACGCACCCGCAGCGGACAGACCGAGCATGGCGCAATATGCACGTTGGCTTTACGAGGCAATCCGCGATCTTGGTATCGGCCGCTGTCATCTTGTCGGTCATCACACCGGTGCCTGCATCGCCGTCGATATGGTAAGCCAGCAGCCCGACCTTGCCCAATCGATATCACTGTTCGGACCGGTTCCGTTGACAGCCGAGGAACGGGTCGAGTTTTCAAAGCATTTCGGAACGCCATTCACCCCGGTAATAAGTGGCTCCTATCTACTTGAAAACTGGGAATATCTTCGTAATCTTGGCGCGCATGCCGATCCCATGCTGATCCACCGTGAAATGTCCGACCAGCTTCGCGCATGGTGGGGGCGGGTGCAATCCTACAATGCAGTCTGGGATCAGGATTTTGCCGGCATGTACCAAGCGATCAAAGCGCCGCTGCTGATCGCCGCTGCCGAAGAAGATGTACTTTACCCCTATCTCGATCGCGCCAAGCAGATGCAGCCTAACGCAAATGTTCTGGCCGTAACCGGAGCCAATTTCGAGCCAGATCTGGACGCGGATACAGTTGCCAATGGGTTAAAGGAGTTCTTTGCAACCTACGACTGACATATCCGGCTGGGTTATCGCGGGCCCATGATCTTGCGATTGAGCACAGCCTGGGTGGACTGGTCGTAAAGCCCCGTGAGTCGTTCAAGTGCGCCAGCGGCGCCTTCCAGCGCGACCGACAGGTTTTTGACGTCGCCGACCAGTGCGATGAGCAGTTCCTGCCGGACCTGCGCATAATCTTCCGTCAGGGTCATGCCAGCCCCGGTCAGTCGGTAGCCTGCCTCCCTTTTTGAATTGCCGGTAACGCGCTGGATCAGACCGAACTGCTCTATCTTCTTCAGCGAATATTGCAGTGTGGAAACATCGTTCCGGTTAAGGAACAGCAGCAATTCAGACAAGTTTTGCGCTCCACCGCGCATACGGATCGAATGTAGGAGGAATATGTCCTGCGGAGCAAGCTGCGGTCCGCCAACGCCTTTGTGCAGGAAAAAAGCCCAGCGGTTGAAAGCCTCGATCGCACGGATCATGGCGAGCTCGACGCGGGTCAGCACGGCGGCGGTATCTCCTTCGGTCATATACAGGTCGGATTGTTCGTCCACATTCACCTCCAACACAGCTAAATTAGCTACATTAAATGCCTCAAAATATCCAGATTTCAGCGGCTTTATTTTTAGTTGACTTGCACCTCAATATCTAGTCAAATTTTGTATACAAAAATGCAGCCATCCGAATCGAACGGATGCGGGAGAACAGACACCGGTACACGTTTTTGGGAGGACCACATGCGCTACTCGACTTGCTTCGCCGTCACCACTTCTGCTCTCGCTATCTTGGCCCCACCTGCCTTCGCGCAGGAGTCCGGTCCCCAAGATAGTGCAGAGACCGCCCCGGCCGGGGAGATAATCGTGACGGGTACCAAGCGCGACACTGCATTTATTGATGTTCCTGTCGCCGTTCAGGTTTTTAGCGAGGAAACTCTCTCAAAAGCTGGGGTCACGCGTCCACAAGACTTTCTGACGCTAACGCCAAACGTCACGTTCATTCAATCCAACCATGCTGGTGAAGCTTTCGTCAATGTGCGCGGGCAAACGTCAGTGCGCCAGTCGGAGTCTGCCGTTGCTGTCGTGATTGACGGTGTACAACTCGCCACCCAGAACGAATTCAACGGTGAACTGTTCGATATTCAGCAGATCGAAGTATTAAAGGGGCCGCAGGGCGCGCTGTATGGCCGCAATGCGGCCGCCGGCGCAATTATCATCACCACGAAGCCTCCCACCGACGACTTGGAGGGCGCGGCAACCGTGAGTTACGGCAATTGGGATTCATACAAGGCCGTAGTCAGTGCCGGAGGCGCGATCGTCCCGGGTAAACTCAGAGTGCGCCTCTCTGCGGCGATCAATGATTCGGATGGTCCGTTCAAGAACCTGTTGACTGGAGAAAATTCCTATCGTGTCAACGAAAAGACGGGCCGACTGCGTCTTGATTGGAAGATGTCCGATGCAGTTAACGTCGACTTCCGGATTGGAGGAAGCAAGCTGAAGGGCGGCGCGATTGCTGCACAGGCGCAAGGGCCCAATATCGTCGTTGGCGGAGTTCCTAGTCCGGTTAACAGCAATGTGGGTCCACGCCCATATGTCACTGACGTCCCTGGATTGAATGAGCAGTCGAAGTTCAGTTCTTCACTGAAGGTCGACGGAGATCTGGGCGCCGTTACGCTGACGTCGGTAACGGCGTTCAGTCGTATCGTCGATGCTTATCAGGCCAAGCTGTTTCCTTATCAGTTGGCCCTCAACTCATTGAATGACGCCGGCAACGCCATCCTTTTCGGCGATCAGACCCAAAAATATCGGATCCGCAATCGTGCGATTACCCAGGAGCTTCGTCTGACATCCAACGGAGACGGGCCGTTGCGCTATCAGGCGGGCATATACTTCCTCTCGTCGAACCGGAACTTTACCACCGAGCAAGGTTACAACGGCCGCGTTCCGCTTAATCCGGACGGTACTCCGAACATCGGCGTAAACGGGTTTCTGCCCAACCCTGCAGGACTGGTGAGGGGTTCACTCGATCCAGCGATATCGACGGCCATCTTCGGTGCGGCGTTCAACCGCTGGGATCGGCTGTTGCTGGGGGGTGGAGCGATCCTGCCAACACTCGGCATCGACGGCTTGACGACTTCAAACCCGACCAATGCCTATGACGTCACTCAGTACACCGCGCGCAACATCGCGCCATTTGCTAACGCGCAATATGACATAACCGACGAACTCGAGATCGGGCTGGCCGCGCGTTATGATATTGAAAAGCGAAAAGTCCGTACGCTCACGCCTCTTGTCACGAACCCTTTTTCGGGCACCTCCTTCAACGATTGCGTACGGTTCCTGTCGGTGAGTGCGGATGATTGCCGCAATTCCCGTACATTCAAGCAGGTGCAGCCCAAAGTAACGCTAACCTACAAGTTTCCGAGTCGGACCGGCTCGGTATATGCGACTTGGGGCCGGAGCTTTAAATCGGGGGGTTTCAACGCGATCGGCACCAGGGAAAGGGTAGTGCAGGCAACCCAGGTCGGTATCACCCGCGCCCAGGCTGAGGCACTTGTGTTCGTACGCGACGACTACGACAAGGAGGTTGCAGACTCCTATGAAGCTGGATTCAAGAGCCAACTGCTTAATCGCCGTGTTTCGCTGAACGGCGCCGCATTCTGGACTGACATCAAGAACGCGCAACAGTTCATCTTTTTTCCAAACGGGTCCGTGCAGGCCGTTTCGGCGATCGACCAAGTGCGAATCAAGGGTTTCGAGGTCGATGCTACGGCTCGGCTTACTGATAGCTTGTCAATATTCAGCGCTTATGGATACATCGATCCTGTTATCCGGCGTTACGCGGCACAGCCCGGCAGTGTCGGCAATCGGCAACCCTATGTTTCACGATATAATCTGACGGCCGGGTTCCAGCTGGCACAGCCCGTGACCGAAACCCTTACGCTCAATGCGCGCGCGGAATACACCCGCCAAGGCTCACTGTTCTTCGATTCCGCAAACACCCCAGGCACTAAGCGTGGCGCGATCGACTTGGTTAATGCCCGTCTCGGGTTTTCCACCGATCGATTTGAGGTCTCCGCATGGGCCCGCAATCTGTTCAACGAAAAATATCGGAGCGAGAGCGTCGTGTTGGTTACCGGTATCGGGGTATTCAACCCTGGCTTCCCGGCCCTGCCTCGCAGCTATGGCGCCGAAGCCAAGTTCAAATTTTAGAAGGGAAACAACGGTATGCCGATTGGTCTTGCTCCTACCCCTCGTTCGGGCTTTGGAATACATGTAGTCGATGACGCGGTGATGGACGCTGCACCTCTGCTGCCGCTTCCGTTTAATGAAGGGGTAAACATCAGGGGCTATTCGGCCATCAATCAGCCCAACTGCCAGGTAATCATCGAAGACTTCATGCCTGGCGACGAGTTCGACTGGACCTTCACCCATGACGAGTTTCAATACTGCATATCGGGCGAAATGGAGGTGGAAGTCTTCCTACCGCCGCTCTACCAGGAAACCGTAAAGGCGCACATCAAACCGGGTACGGTCTTTACCTATCCTGTCGGGGCGCGAAAGCATGTGAAGGTGATTGGCGATAAACCTTTCCGTCACATCTGCTTTTGTCCCCCCAGCCCCGATTATCCCTTTCCCACCTATGAGGAGCTGAAGGGGATCTAAAATGCCAAGTCCCGCGATCCCCCCGATCCCCCGCGAATATCTTCCTGAAGACCTGAAGCCGCTTTACGATACCGGCCTCGAGCGGACGGGCGACGCGACAATCATCCAGGTAATGGCGCAGCAGCCCGACATCCTTCGCTGGTATTTCGGTGAGTTTTACGATGGGCTATTCTACAATAGGCATCCCGGTGCTCGCGTCGACGTGCGCACCAAGGAGCTGCTGCGGCTAAAGCTATCGAAACAGCATGGCTGCCAGTTCTGTAACCGTTTCAACACAGTTGAGGCGCTTGCCGCAGGGATCACGCAGGAGCAGGTCGATGCCATCTTCGATCCCGCCGCAGCCGTCTGGGACGAAAAAGACCGTGCAGTCATTGCCCTAGCCGAAGAGATGATGCTGCAGAATATGGAAGGCCAACTCACGCCCGCACTTCACACGCGACTGAGGCGTTTTTACGACGATGGCCAGATCATTGAAATCGGCTTTATCGCTGCAGTCCTGACCGGCGTAGCGAAATGGATTTTCACGTTCGATATGGTCAACCGAGAGGAAACATGCCCTATACGGCCGCCAATGACGCAGGCCCAATGACGCCTGACAAAATCGTGATGGCAATGAATGGTCCCTTGCGTCCGCGGGACAGCAAGCTGTCGCCCGACAAATGGTATCAGGCAGCGTCGTTGTTCGTTGAAAGCGACGGTCGGGTAACGTTGAGAACGCTGTGCAACGAATGCCGCGTAAGCCATCGCACGGCATGGCGAATGCGAGAAGTTTTGCGGGATTTGGCCCAGTTATTAAAGGAGCAACAGGGGTGTAAGCGCAGCAGGTTCGTTCACTGAAAGTTAGCCAAAGGAGCAAGGAAATGCACACAGATATCGACCTCAAAACGCAATACTCACATGGCGTACTGCCGCAAACGACCTCGGATGAATTTGCGCGGCAGGAATTTGTAAAAAGTCTAAAGTTCCATCTTGCCAGCAAGGTGTCGGTTGGCAACAAGGACGCGTTCGAGGCCCGCGCAAACCCCGCTTTTGCAAAGAGCGCTGGCCACCCGGCCGAAAGCTATCACGATGTTCGCAAGGCGATGGCCGATGAACCCTATTTCAATTTCTGGAGCGCTATGCAGCGCAACAGCCAGGAAATGATGTGGAAATCGGTGCAGATGCCCGTCGAGCGGCAGCTGCCCAAGCTGATCGAAAAGAGCAGGCAAGAAGGCGCCGGCGGCACGCTCCGCCTCAACCCTGAGCTGGAGATCCCCCGCTATCATCGCGCCGTGGACATCCATTGCATGCCTGGCGGTTATCACACCGAGTTCGCGGAGGACGACCTGGCAAACGGTGCGGTATATGACCGGGCAGTCTATATCTATGCCATGGGCCGGATGGGGCCGTTCAATTCCGACATCGGCGACACAACCATCGACTATATCAAAGCAAACTATCCCGATATCAAGCCGCGCCGTATCTTGGATATGGGCTGCACCGTCGGCCATTCGACGCTGTCCTACCTCGACGCCTTTCCCGAGGCTGAGGTCTATGCCATCGATGTTGGCGCGCCGGTCCTGCGCTACGCCCATGCCCGTGCAGAATCCCTGGGCAAGAAAGTTCATTTCAGCCAGCAGAATGCCGAAAATACCGACTTCCCAGACGGTTATTTCGACTTGATCGTGAGCCACATTCTCGTTCATGAAACAAGCAGCACCGCCATTCGCAAGATCATGGCCGAATGCAACCGCCTGCTCTCACCGGGTGGCCTTGTCGTTCATGCCGAAACGCCGCCCTACCGCGACCTCCCGGCTTATGATGCGTTCATGCTCGATTGGGATACACGCAACAACAACGAGCCATTCTGGGGCGCCGCGCACGAAATAGTGGCAAAGGATATCGCTGCTGAAACCGGCTTCGATCCCGACAAGGCATTCGAAGCCTACCAGCCGAGCGCCTTCGATGCTGCCGAGGCGAAGCGCACAAAGGTATTCCAGGGCGGCGACTTTGGTGGCGGCGGTGCCTGGTGGGTCTGGGGCGCCCGCAAGTGAGCTCTGACACAGAGAAAATCGAGCTGCAAAAAAAGGCTCGAGGGCAGCGGCCTGAATATTTCGCCGACCCAGCCATCGACAAGGTGCTTTCGATCACCATGGCGTTGGCTGGCGAGACTGCGGTCATGCGCGACCGGCTGGATACGATCGAACGGTTGCTCGCATCGGGCCGGCCCGTCAGCAAGGAAAGCGTCGATGCCTATCAACCCAACGAGAATGTCCGTGCGGAGCGCGACGCCTGGCGCGACGAGTTTCTTGATGTCGTCTTCCGTATAGTTCACCAGGAGCGGGAGGAACTGGCGAAGAGGGCAGCCGAGGCAAGACCTTACCAGGAGGCAATCGATCTGGTCGAAAAGTCGTGATCAAGCGGCGATACGCCGATTGCCGCGACGGGCAGGTCCATCTGCGTGAGGCGGGGCCCGCCGACGCGCCGACAATCTGCTTCTTTCATCAGACCGCCTCGTCGGGGGTAATGTTCGAAAAAGTGATGGAACGGCTGGCAGGCCGTTTTCGCTGTCTTGCATTCGACAGCCCCGGCTTCGGCCAATCATTTCAGCCCCAATCAATCCCGGATATGCGCTATATGGCTGATCGGATGCTGGAGGCGATCAGCGATTTGGGCGTTGATCACTTCCATGCCTGCGGCCATCATACGGGAGGTTGCGCCGCACTGGAAATGGCATGCGCCGAACCCGCACGGGTCCAGTCGCTTACTCTGATCGGTCCCGTGCTGGTGAACGATACCGAAAAGGCGGAATATAAAAAGATATTCGTCAAGCCGTTCGAAGTTGAAGCAACCGGCGCATTTCTCCAAACCGCGTGGGACTATCTAAAGCTTATCGGCGCTGCTGCGACGGTTGAACTTCACCGACGTGAAATGGTGGATCACCTGATTGCCCATCGCACGATGCCGATGGCGTTCACTGCCGTGTGGAATCAGGATGTGGAGAGCCTGTACCGGGCGGTTTCCATGCCGCTGCACATCATGTGTTCGAAGGACGACGTTCTCTGGCCGCTTTTTGAACGCGCCGGGCAAATTCGGCCGGATGCGACGCAATCGGTGGTTGGTGGCGCTGACTTTCAACCCGATTTAGATCCGGAAACAGTTGCGGCGGCATTGGAGAAATTCCTGCGGTCTCTCTAGGCTGATATAGTCTGTCGTCGCAACTGCAGCCGTAGCATGATACCGGATTGAGGCCAAGGCCTGAACCACGATTGGGTTACCCTTCGCCATGCAGGAACGTTAGAGTCCTAATGCTCCCGGATTGAGGATGTTCTTCGGGTCAAGTTCTGTTTTAATCGCGCGCAGCAGTGCCACCGATGCAGCATTTCGACCAGTCAGATACGGGTAAACCTTGCCAATCTGCAAATGCGCCGCGCCGAACTGCATCATGAGCTCGGTGATCTGCCGACGCAATTGTACAACTAAATCGCTGGCTTCGGGAGCAGGCGGGTGGTCTGGAAGGGAAGCGAGATGTTCGGCAGGCATCATCCGCTCATGCACAATATGCCGCGCGTCCGGCCAATAAAAGGCTGGTTCGTACACAAAGCCCGCCGACCCGACGGCCATGAACATCGCGCCGGTATAGATACTGTGCCGGTCCATTTCGGCGCGCCGCTCTTCCCAAAAGGCATCAAGCGCATTGTGAAACGGTACCACCGCGTCATGCGCAAAAAGCCCGTGCATCGGCACCCAGCGCTCGCCCTTCGGCCCCAGCATGTTGGCAAGCGGAGCGAATGGCATGGCGCGTACAACGATGGGAACGCTATTTGCGATTTCGGTGCCATAGCGGCTAGCGACTGCGCGGATGGCAGCACCTTTTTCTTTCGCATCGATATCGCTGACCCCGTCAGTCAGGTAATGCACGGCATAATCCGCCGATTTAAGTGCGCGATCGCCAGCGATCGCCATTTTTGCCAGTGTTTTCATGCCTGCGCCAAACGAAGCGGAGGATTTAAGGACATGGCGCGCGATACCCGCTTTGGCCGACGCGCCTTCGTTGCGACCGATCTGGCCTTGTTGAAGCGCGGCGTCGAGGCCGAAATTTTCGTCGTCAATGCCCAACACGGCGATCTCAGCCATTGCGAGATGCATCGCGGCGAAATTGGGAAAGCTGAAAGACAGCGCGTCAAACGCGGTGTGTCGCGCAATTAGTTTAAGCGTGATCCGGGCCTTGATGCCAAGCGTACCGCAATCCCCCGTAAACAACCCAGCCAGGTCGGGTCCATAATGCCGGAAGAAAGGCGATGGCACTGTCGATCCGCTGCTTCCGGTCTGCAACAGCTCGCCTGTGCCGGTCACAATGTCCATCGTGAGTACGCTATCTGCGGACACGCCCCCGCCATGACTGATCGCATTTTGCGAAACCGACCCGGCGACTGTTGCGGCAAGGCCGGAGAACGGTCCCCAGAAGGGCGTGCGCAGGCCCTTGTCCTTCAGTGATTCGTAAAGCTGTGCCCAGGTGACGCCAGCTTCGACCGTTACCACCGACTTTGCTTCGTCTATATCAATCGCGACCAGACGGTCGGTGCCGATCGTAAAGCCGCCCGGCGCTGCATGCGTGTAGCCGTCTGTATAGCTCGCCCCGCCGCCGCGAACGGTCAGCGGGATGGCGTGGCGCGCCGCTATGCGGATTATATTCTGCAGTTCATCGATGCTTCCAGGAAGAATCACGGCGGCCGGCAACTGTCCTGCGCGAAAGACATCAGTGCCGTAAAACTGGCGTTCGCCTTTGTCCGTGCGCAAATATTGCCGACCAACTATTGTTTCCAGCGTTGCGAGGATGTCGCTGTCGATGGCCGCGGTCGACGCCATGCTATGTATGCGGTCCCAAATTCATGCTGATCGCCTTGGTCTTGAAATAGGCGTCCAGCCCCTCACGCCCGAATTCGCGGCCCCAGCCGGATTGCCGGTTGCCGCCGAAGGGTGTCTCGGGACTAATCGCCGCGTGGGCGTTTATGCCCACTTGGCCGGAATCAATCTTTTTGGCAAGCCGCAGCGCCCGCGATATATCGCGGGTCCACACCGAGCCGGAGAGCGCAAAGTGCGTCCCGTTGACGCGGGCCAGCAACTCCGCCTCATCGTTCTGCGCAAAACGCTGGACGGCGAGTACCGGACCGAAGACCTCTTCACGCGCAATACGCATGTCGGCAGCAACATCGCTGAAAATTGTCGGTGCGACAAAATGGCCGGTGCCGTCTGGGCAATCTCCCTCAAACAATTTGGTCGCTCCGCTTTCTTCGGCTTCCAACACAAATGCCCTGATCCGTTCCCGCTGCTTGCCCGAAATGACGGGGCCGATCAGCGTTCCCTCTTGCATGCCGTCGCCGACGACATAGTTTTTGGAAACCTCCACAAGGCCGGAAAGAAATTCATCGGCGATGCTTTCTTCAACGAAAAGCCGAGTTCCCGCCATGCAATTCTGGCCGGAAAGGAAAAAGCAAGCGGCAGCAGCCCCTGGAACCGCCTTGTCGATATCGGCGTCGGCGCAGACAATGAAAGGCGATTTTCCGCCCAGTTCGAGCGACACTTTTTTGAGGTCGTTCGACGCTGCGCGGACAATGGCCTTGCCGACCTCGGTGGAGCCGGTGAACGCAACCTTGTCTATGCCGGGATGGCTGGCGATGCCGCTGCCGATATCGTCTCCATAGCCCTGCACCAGGTTAAAAACGCCGGAAGGGAAGCCAGCTTCTTCGATAAGTTCCGTAAAACGCGTCGCCAGCAACGGCGTCAGTTCGGCCGGTTTCATCACTAGCGTACATCCTGCCGCCAAGGCAGGTGCGGTTTTGAGTGTGATCATCGCTGCGGGGGAATTCCACGGGATGATCGCGCCCACTACGCCAACCGGCTGTTTCAATGTGAAGACAGTCCAATCATCGGCTTCGCCGCGGATCGGAACGGCAGGCAGCGTATCACCACCATATTTGGTCGTCCATCCGGCATAATATCGAATAAGTTCAGGGCAAAACCCTTCCATTTTTGCATGCGCCATCCACAGCGGCATTCCGTTCTCGATTGTTGAAAGCTCGGCAAGCTTGATGGCGTGGCGTTCCATCAGGTCGGCGAGACGGAACAGGAGTCGTGCCCGCTCGGCGGGCGGCATGCGCGACCAAGGGCCGTCAAGCGCAGCGCGGGCGGCCGATACGGCGGCGTCGAGATCGTCTGCGGAGGCCGCGCGGACATGCGCGACGATTTCCTCGCGCGCGGGGTTCTCAACCCCGATGATCCGGTCCGATTGTCCTGGCCGCCATTTGCCGCCGATGAACAGCTTATGGTCCCGGGCGAGGAAGTTGAGGGTAACTTCGCTGAACGGCTTCAAGTGCATGGTTTCAAGCAACGTTATCGGCGTCGGCCAGACTGGTGAACATCGACTGGCGGAGAAGATATTCGCGCCGCCGGACCGGGTCGCGGTTAAGCTCCCGCATCTGCTCATATTTGGCGTCGCCGCCAAGCGAGCCTTTTTGCTCAAGCATCTGCTTGTTCTGGATCGTCTGCGCCTGGACAAAATCGTTCATCACCTTGCGGCGTTGTCGGTCATAATGCGCAAGCTCGGATGACGCGTCGGCCTTGTCGAGGATGATTCGAACCAGCCGTTCGGTCAGGTTAACGGCATCGTGAATGCCGCTGTTCATCCCAAGTCCGCCCAGCGGATTATTGAGATGCGCCGAATCACCTGCGAGGATCACTCGACCGTGATCGTAACGGTCGGCAACCCGCTGATGCACGCGATAGATGGTGCGGTGCGCAGTTTCGACCGAACCGTTGCCAAGCAGGCGATGGAAAATCTTGTCCTTGTTTGCGTCCGAACGAAGCGCCTCGTCACTGTTCGCCGCATCTGCGGGCAGCAAGACACGCCACAGCGACGGCACCCGAAGCAGGACAAGCCATTCTTCTGCATCGGCGACATAATTGACGAGTGCCAGATTGTTGAAATGCTCCTCTATCGGAAAATCGGTCGAAAGGCAGAGGAACTTTTCGGGATAGGTAAAGCCGCTGAACTGTACGCCAAGCCATTTGCGTACGATGGAGTTCGCACCATCGGCAGCGATCAGAAATTTGCTGCGGACCTTGCTGATGTCAGTTGGCGTTTCAAACGAGACGGTGACGCCTTCATCGTCCTGTTCGAAGTGCACCAGACGGTGCTGGAACAGCACTTTTGCACTTGGAAACCCGGCCAGGCGATCGACAAGCATTCGCGATAACTTGAATTGCTCGGCCTGCAGCCGGAAGGGGAAGCGGGTCATGTCACCCAGTTCGCTCAGGTCAAACGCAATCACTTCGCCAGTACTGCGCAGGCGGTATTGATAGATGGGCGCGATAAGCCCCTGCTGCGAAAGTTCGTCGTAAATACCCAGCTGATCTAACATTTCGAGCGTGGGCGGATGGAAAGTCGAGGCGCGCAGGTCTTCCGCACAATCTTCACCTGCTTCGGCGACAAGTACCGAAACACCCCCCTTCGCAAGCGCATAGGCGGCGAGGGTGCCGACTGGCCCCGCGCCGGAAATGACGACATCGACCTCGCTCATGCCTCGATAAGCCGCATGGTCAGCGCCGCCGCGCCTTCGCGATGCTTTTTTGCTGCCTGATATTGTTCGCAGGTGTAAAAGTCTCGTGCCCTTTCGGCGGTGTCGAATTGCAACATGACCACCCGCTCGCCCGGCGTGCTCCCGCCTTCGAGGTACTCGGTCACCGGCCCCCGGAGCACATAATGCCCGCCAAATTGCTCAGCCAGTCCGTCAATACCATCGACGTAACGGCCAAAAGCGGCAGCGTCACTGACGGTCACGGTGGCAACGATAAAAGCTGGCATCGGGCAATCCTCTTCGATTGGCCTTGCGTTATGCGCGGTCGGCGCAGCGCCAGCGAAACCGGGCAGCATTTATTCGCTTGATGGATAGGTGGGCGTGGCTAGCCGCAAACCACCGGCGTCGGCCTAATCAGGAGCAAACAAGGGAGACCCAAATGCCCGACTCACTCGGCTGGCGTAAGAAATTCGCGGTCATTGCGCCATCGACCAATACATCCGTTCAGCCCGAATATGACGATATGCGCCCGCGCGGCGTCACCAACCATTTTGCCCGGATCAGCATCCCCGACACCAAGGTCAGCGATGACGACAGCTTCATGGCCATGCTGAACAATATCCGCAAAAGTACGCTGGATGCGGTCGACGATGCGATGAGCATGTCGCCTGATTATGTGATTATGGGCATGTCGGCTGAAACATTCTGGGACGGCGCGGACGGTGCTGAAAGGATGCTCAATGATTTGCGCGCCCGTACCGGAAAAGATGTAGCGATGGGCAGTCATGCCTGCGACGCTGCAATCAAGAAATATGGCGATATCAAGCGGATTGCTATCATCACCCCCTATATGCCCGTCGGCGATGCGCAGGTGCGCAAGTTTTTCGAAGAAACCGGCTATGAAGTTCTTGCTATCAAGGGGCTGCAGTCGCCGTCGCCGATGATGATCGCGCACGAGTCGCCCCAGACGCTGAAACGCGCGGTCGAGGAGGTGAACGACAGTCGCGTTGAGGCCGTGATCCAGTGCGGCACCAACCTGGCGTTTGGCAAAGTCGCTGCGATGGCGGAATTCTGGTTGGAAAAGCCTGTCATTGCAATCAACACCGCAACCTACTGGTATGCGTTGCGCGAGAACGGCATAGAGGACAAGATCGACGGCTACGGCTCGCTGCTTCTGGATTACTGACCGATGGATTATCCCTATATCCCGATTTCACAGCGCGGGGCGCTGACCTGGCCGGAGGGCAAGCGTGTCGCGCTCGTGCTGACTTTCAACCTCGAAACCTGGGATCTGGTGAAGGATACCGACAAGCCTTATTATGCTGGAGGTCCGGCGATATTGCCCGACACCTTGCCCGGTAATGTAGCCGATTTTCCCAATTATACCTGGCGTGAATATGGGCAGCGCATTGGCATCTGGCGGCTGATCGAGCTGTTTGACGAATTGGGAGTGGCAGCGTCGTGCACGACAAATGCTGTGACCTTCGAACGCCGCCGGGCGATGACTGACGCCATCCTCGAACGCGGTTGGGAACTGCTTGCCCATAATTGGGAGCAGGGCGAGTTGCTCACCAATTATGTGAACGACCCGGCAGCAGAGCGCGAAGTAATCATGCGCACACTCGATGCCTATGCCTATAACGTCGGCAGGCCTGCCAAGGGCTGGCTGTCGTCTTCGCTACGCAGTACGACGCATACAGCCGACATATTGGCAGACGCGGGCCTCGAATTTTTCTGTGACCTGATGAACGATGACCAGCCCTATATGCTGACAACGCCGAATGGCGATATCGTCTCGGTACCCTATTCCAACGAGATCAATGATTTCACGCTGCTCACACGGCGCAATTATACCACCGATCAATTCCGTGACATTCTGATCGAAGAACTCGACGTGCTGTATGCCGAGGGTGATAAGACCGCGCGGATCATGAATGTGGGACTTCATCCCCATGTATCGGGGCGGGCGCATCGGGTGCGCGCATTGCGCGAGTTCATTCAGCATGCCCAGTCGCTACCTGCTGTCTGGTGGCCAAAGCGCGAGGAAATCGCGGCTTGGTATCGCACGCAGGCCCACAGTCATATACCCGAAGGCTAATGGATTAGCCTTTCCAATCGAAGCTTTCGCTCTGCATAGGAAAAGAGCGTATCGGGCCGTTCCCGGAAAACCACGCAAGGTCGTTTTTCAAGGTTTCGGCGATGGCGCCGATATATCGATCCACAATGTACATCGCCGCATCGAACTGGCTTTTCTGATTGGGTGCATGGCGTGCGAGCCTCTGGATCATTTGTCCGAAATAATGATCGACTTCTCGCCCGACCCATGCAGCGGAACGGGGAACTCGCGTTGCGGTGAAAGAGGCGAGATGCGCTTGCCATGTCGGGGCTATCATCGGCAATACATCGGCTGTACCGGTTGTTACCAGCATTGGCACGGCAATCTTTGCCCAATCCTCTGCGCTGACAAAATTGGGGATCGGCCCCGGGGGTGAAATTGCGACAATCGTGCTTACGCGCGGCTCGCGCACTTCCTGCCCGAAGACCGTTGCGCCGCCTAGCGCCTGCGCAACCAATGCACCGTAGCTATGTCCGGCAGCCACGATTTGGGTCTCGCTGCCCAACCGGTGCCAAGCGTAAGAAATGGCGAGCTTCATGTCTTCCACCCGTGTTCTCCAGACTTCAGGTGGCGCAATTTTGCTATGCTGCGCATGCGCTTCCGAATCGACATGAAGCGGTACGAACATCCAGCGCTCTCGCGACATTGCGGTTATGATGTGCGTCAAGCCATCCCATGTGCCGTTTGCTCCATGTGAAAATATGATTGCGGTGCGATGCTTCCCAGGCCTTTGCGGTGAAACAACGCGCAGGGCCAAGACCCGCCCGTCTGGCGCACTCAACACAACGTCTTCAAACAGAGGGCTTGCAGCGTGGAGCCGCAGAGGCAACAACCCCGATGCCATCGCGCCGAGAAAGCTGCGACGACCCAAATTCAAAGATCGCGACTCCAGACCGAAGGGGAGCGGTCGATCAATTGAAGCACGTAAAGATTGCCGAAGCCGCCCCGGTTGAGCCTGAAGTCCCTATCGAGGAAAGTAACATCCGAATGCAACGATGGAATCTTGCCGTTGTCGATTGCGCCATCATAATGATCCATGCCCAATACCGAAAAGGCCCGATAAAATTCAACGCCAAGCCGGCTTCCGGATTGTGCGGCATACCGACCTTCGACGATGACCGGACCCTCCTCGCATTCGACTATATTGTCATAGAGCGCCCGTTCAGGTTGCACTTCTTGCCAAACCGAATTTACCCGTACGCCGATCTTGGGCAGCACGTTAAAGCTGAGTCGTGCCAGCGTCGTTTCCCGCTCCAGTCCGAAGCTCGAGTAAAGGAGCTGCCAGCGCCCGCGCAGCATCTCGGCCTGTTGCGCGGGGTCCGGCGTCGGATTGGCACTTTCTAGCGCCGCGGAGAGCACCTTGATGCGATCTACCGCCGCGCCGCCTGCCTCAAAACCGTTATCGGTCTGGGACGCGACCGATATCAGCTCAACCTTTAGTGCGGCGACGTCCGCCATTGCGCTAGAAACGGTAAGACGCCGTCAGACCCATTGTACGCTGTTCTCCCAGGATCGGCACATAGCTGGCCGAACCCGCACCGCCGATACCGATCAGAAACAGCGAGCTTGTGACATATTTTCTGTCAAATATGTTTTTTGCCCAAAGCTGGATATTCACGCCCTCAATATCCAGGCCCAAGGAAGCGTTCACCAAGGTGCGACTGGGGATGAAAGCAAGGTTCGCTTCATCGGCATATTGCTTCGTCTGATAAGTCACATCGCCGCGGGCGAAGAATTTCCAGCCGTTGGAAAACTCGGTATCGAAGTTGAGACCGAGCAAGGCGTCGAACTCGGGGGTGCGTTCGAGCTGGTTGCCGCCGATCGGTAATACCGGAAAGCTGATGCCGGGGACGGTTATGGTCGAACAAACAATACCATCGCAATTACCCGATGCACCAAATCGCTGCGAATAGACATCGTCACGATAACGTGCGCGATTATAGGACGCACCGAAGTCGACGCGCAATCCGGGTGTCAGGCGGAAACTGCCCTCGGCCTCGACACCCCAGACGCGGACATCGCCCACATTACCAATCAGCGAGGGCACAATTGCAAGGAACGACGCCGGTGCCGTGCCATCAGGCTGAAGCCGGACGGCGTTGCTTTGCAGATTCTTCCAGTCCGTGAGATAGGCCGAAAGATTTAGTGTCAATCGTCCGTCGAGGAACTGGTTCTTCGAACCTATTTCATATGTCCAGTTGGTCTCCGCGTCGTAAGTCTGTTGCAACGCAGAAAGTCCAGCCGTGCCTGGCGTTGTCTGCACAAACGCGACGGCCGTGGCGCCTGTACGCGGTGCCGGTATCGGTTGGCCTGGTACAATCGCGTCGGTTACGACAGTTCCGGCGACAGTCGAGTTGCGGTTGAAGCTAGCCGCCACGCCATTTATGCCACCCGATTTGTACCCACGCGCCACAGTGAAGTAGATATTGTTATCATCGCTAAACTTATAAGTGATTGACCCGCGCGGTGTGAAAAAACTCGCTGAGCGTTTGGTCGTCGGTGGAATAGGCGCAAGGAAGCCCGAACCGCGTCCGCCAAATGCGGCGGCCACATCGGGTGCCAAGCGGTCGGTGCCGCGCTGGTCTTCTTCGGTGTAGCGCCCTTCCAGGGTTACGGACAATTTCTCGCTCGGCCGCCAGTCGATGAACCCAAAGGCCGAAAAAACATTCTCGCGTCGTTGTAGAAATGTGTTGCGCCGAAACAGAATTGTGGTCGGGATTGGGCCGCCGGGCACGACGGGAAATATCGACGCACCCGTAGGCTCGACCAGCGAGTTGACGGGCGCAAATTCCGAAGCGTTCGAATCGATGTCGGTTGTCTTGGTCAGGTTGACGCCGACAAAACCGCTGATCGTGCCACCGAAATCAAAAATGGCCTTGCCCTCATGGCTGTCGCTTTTGAAAGTCGAACCGGTACCAGACGAGTCAAAAATATTGCCGTAATTGGTACCGAAAAGCACTATCGATGTAGTCGGGTCACGCTGGGAGGAGCCGCGGGCGATGATGTCGGCCTCGGTATGGCCGTATAGATACTGGATCGATACCGGTCCACCGGTATCCAAAGTCATTTTGCCAATCCAGATTTCGCTGGGTCCTCGCAGGCCGTAGCTGCGCGGATCTATGACGAGCCCGGCGGGTCGTGTTTCGCCTGTTACTATCGTGGGCGTCAGTGGCAATTGCCCCACCCAAAGCCTGTTCTGGCGCGCGGCACCCGTGCCCGTCGGGCTCGCGTTGAGCGTGTTAAATGGCGCTGTCAGGCCGGAGGTGGAAATGGTGTAAGCAGGGTTCGATTCGAGCTCGCGCTCGGTCCGGATATACTGGCCCTCCAGCGTTACTGCATCGGCAAGTTTCAACGCTGCGCCCAGCTGCACTGCATTCTTTTCGTAGCCGCCGAGCTTCCCGCGCGTGAAGGCGCCTTTGGCATTGGCGAGAGGATGGTTGTTACGCCAGGTGCCGTCAAATTCCGAGTAACCAGAGGCCGCATAAATGGCCAACGTGCCCGGAATGATCGGCACGCTCAACGCTGCCTTGAATTCGCGGCGCTCATCAGTGCCGAGCGTACCCGATATCTTACCTGTTATTTCCTCCAGGTCCGGCCCGCCGGTGACCAGGCTGACGACTCCAGCAAAGGCATTGCGCCCATACAGCGCCGATTGCGGCCCCTTGATAATTTCGACCCGTTTCAGATCAAGCAGGCCCTGGTCGACGAAATAGCCGCGCTGTATGTAGACACCGTTAAGGCTGGTCGACACGTTCTGCACCGGCGAGGTGGTACGCAAATTGGTCTGGCCGCGAATGACAGGTTGTGCAAGCGGACCAGTAAAGCTTTCAAAAGCAAAACCAACAGTCTTTTCCGCGACATCGCCCAGATCGTCGATGCTCTGCCGGTCGAGATCCTGCGCCGACAGTGTACTGACGGCTATCGGCACGTCCTGCAAACGTTCCTCGATGCGACGGGCGGTGACGACTATGGCGTTACCCCCGGTTTCCTCGTCCGCTTCATCCTGCGCCTCGGCGAGCGCCGCCTCCTGCGCCATCGCGTTGTTGCTCGCGGCTAGCGCCGTTGCGCTCAGACCTATCCAAATTGCCTGACGGAATGTCGTTGTGGCAGTGCGTAACATCGTCTGTCTCCCTGTATGCAAACGTCTGGTGTCGGGTCGCGACAGCACGCCTGCTCCTCGCCACAGAATTATCCTGCTTACAAAAAGTCGGGCAGATGATGTGATTTTGTCCGCTAAGTGGATAGCTGTTCGACCGCAAGCTCCGCCGAGATTGCGTTGGCAGTTGCCTTCAGGTCGTCAACAAACATTTCGACCGCACGGGCCAACGGCATTGCAGCAGCGAAAAAAATGAGTGCGATCGATCCCGCAACTTTGCCATTGTTAAACAACGGTACGGAAATGGACGACGTCTTGCCCGGAACGGCGGTATAAGCGTTGCGGGCCTGCGTCGCATAGCCACGCCGCCTAATATCGTCGATCATTGTATTGTCTTGTAGCAGCAGGCGCGAGAGTTGTTCCGCCGGGCCGGTCAGTTGCGACAGCCCGCGGATGATGCTGTCGCGCTCCTCAGGTTCGCAAAAAGCCAGATAGGCCTTACCTGTCGAACATTCGACGATCGGTAGCGTGTAGCCCGGCGAATAATTGACGAAGGTCAGTGAAGTCAGCTTGTGCGTCGAATCGCGGACCATCATCGAATGGCCGACGCGAGTCGCGACTGAAATCGGCCAGCCATGTTTTTTGCATAGCGCGACGATGTGAGGCCTCGCCACAGCGACCAAACCATCTTCATCCTGAAAGCCGACAGATAGCGTGCGCACCAATGCAGTGGCGCGATAACGTTTGCGGGCCGGTTCGCGTTCGACCATGCCTTCCTTGATTAGCGTTTCAACGATACGAAAGGCCGTAGGATAGGGAATATCCGCCTCACGGCAAATCTGCATCATCGACATTGAGCCACTGCGATTTATCGCCTGCAAAACGGCCAAGCCTCGTGCGATGGCGCGTACCGAGTCGTCCTTTTCGGGTTTCGATACAGTCGCCATTTGAGTGCCTCCCGCTTGTATTTGTCCGCCTGACGGTCAGAATATCACAATTCGGGATGCTTACAAGAGCCGGTGATAGCAAATACACTCGGCGTAAGACAGGAGATAAGGCATGCAGCGGCGCAGTTTTCTGAAATCGGGTCTGGTCGCAGGAGCCGGACTGGCGACGGCACCTGCACTGGCGCAGGGCAAGTCAAAAGGTAGCCGCTATACCGGCGCACCCAGAAGCGACGCTGCTTCGTTAAAGGGGGCGTTGCTCGACCTTAAAACGCCCCAAGGCAATCGCGAAGCCTGGGCACGCCTGCTGGCAAATACCGATATGAAATCGACCAAATATGGCTGGGCGCAGGGCATTGTGCAAGGTATCCGACCCGGTGAAGCCAACCGCGATCTTGTCGGCTTTACGATGTTAAGCTGCGCTAGGTTGCTACCGTTGGAAGGCGAAGAAGGATATCGTAAAGTCCTGCGCGAAGTTGGCTTCTACACCGATCTCAAATCGGGCGAGATCATTGAGGAATGGCGGAATCCTTATCTTAACGAGACAGTCAAAGTGGTGCCGATCGCCAATGATCCGTTCAACCACACAATCACCAATTTCTATCCTTCGCCGCCAAGCTATGGCGGGCTGAATAAGACAGCGCCACCGAAAATCCCGCTCCAGTTCGACTGGACACGGCGCGGCGACCGTTTGAACATGATGAGCCATATCAACCTTTTTTATCCTTCTGCGCTGCAACCTGCCAAATGGCCGCGCGAAAGCGGGCAGCCGTTTAGCCAAGTGACCGAAATGTTCCTGTACCAGATCGACTGGAACGACATGCAGGACAGGAAAAAGACCAGTGTGGAATATCACGGCACTTGGGGCCGTACCACGCCCTGGCTGCCATGGATGCTGATGGGGCCGACGCCCGGTCATTGCCAATATCACACGTTCATGGGCGCAGTAGACGACATCAACAAGATCGACCGCAAAACGCTCGACTATATCGAGAAAAAATATCCCAAATATCTGACGGCACCCGACACATGGGAGGAACCTTCGCTGTCCTCGCTGGAATGGTATTCACGTGAGCAGAAGCCTGCACCTGTGGCTGCGGGTCAACCAGTACCGCGTGCTCCTGATCCCGAACTGCCCGCCTGGTTCAAGGCGATGCAGCAAGCGCCCAAATCGGGCACCTGACCCTGCTTTCTTCCTTCCGGCAGGGTCAGGTTCAAGTCTAACTTAGCTTTCTGAGGTTGGTCGGGGCTTCGCTATTGAGGCATTGTCTCGCGTTTCAGGATATTGATTACCGCCTGCCTTTCTTCCGCCGTACGCACCGGACCCGATGAAATGATCATTGAGGTTCCTGGCATGAACACGTCAGGATGTTTGATATATTCGGCGATGGTTTCCTCGTCCCAGACGAGCCCCTTATCGCGCGCCGCAAGCATCGCTTCCGAATAGGCAAAGCCGGGTGCGGTGCCGGCTTTCTGACCGAAAATGCCATATAGATTAGGTCCGACCAGCGCCTTGTCGCCGCGCTCTACCGTGTGACAGAAACGGCACCATTTATATGTCTCGGTCTTCACCTTCGCTTCGAACGGTGTTTCGGGTGCTACGGTAACTTTCATCACCGGTTCGCGAATACCGCCTTCGACCACTTCGGTCGTTGGCCATGGCGTGACGCGGAAAAGTGCATGCGGACCATAGGCGCCCAAAAGGCAGAGCGCGATTACTGAGACTGCCGTGACGGGTTTGATCCAGCCCGGAACTGTAGCGGGATTTTCACGCGGTTTTCGCGTACGGTGTATTGCCCAGCCCATCGCAGCAACCACCACGGCCAATCCCCAGAAGGTCGCCACGGCGCCGGGTCCAGGATCGGACGAACGGAAAGTTGCAAAGGCGTAAACCGTGACTGAGAGCCCAATAAACGCCATCGCACCATAGCCAGGTGGAAAGGCCGAAAGCAGACCCTTTCCATAGCGCAATGTCAAATAGGCAGCCGACAGAACGGTCGTTAGATTCAGGATCAAGAGGATGAAGCCGATGGCCGAATGGAAATATCCGGTGAACATCCAGACACCCCGGTCCTCGCCTATCAAAGACGGGATTGGGACGCCGCCAAGGCTGACCTTGAACCCGTCACTCCATGCGAACAGCAGGCCAAGAAATGGCGCGAAGAGGATCAGCACATAGGTTGCGAGCGCTAGCGAACGCCCCCATGCCCATCCGGCAGGCGAAATGCCGGGCGGCGGCGGTACCTTGCCATCGCGGCGCCATTGGATCAGGCGGGCAATCACAAAAGCGAAGAGCAACGTTCCCGCCAGATAATGCCAGTTTCGCAAATCTTCGCGCAACGCCGAAACCTTTTCGCTACGCGGCATCTGGATTGAGACCAGTTGGTGAGCCAGGTAGACCGCGGCGACAAGCCAGCCCCAAATGATTGCCTTTTTGCTATAGCCCATTTCCAGCACCTCCTTTGGCGCCAAACCTAATCCGAGCGTCATCTGCAACAGATTTCATGGGCATACTATCCGCAATGCGAATGAAATTTGCGGGAGGTTGAAGCTGCTTCGGTTTTCCTTGAAGATGAGGTCATGAGTTTTCTCGCGACACTTACACCGGCATTGTTGGTGGCCACAACTCCCGTCACCGGCGACGAGCTGTTTTTCAAGCGCGTTTCGGAAGTGACGATTAACCGGGGTGAACTCAAGCAGTATGATCCGCAAGAGGCGATAAATGGAGCGACCCAGGTCAAACCACTGGCGAAGGCTGATAAGCCGACGGTCGAGGCCAGCGCGGTCGAAGCTGCGCGAGCCTATGCAAAACAGAACAATTCGAACGCCTTCATCATCTGGCGCGACGGCAAAGTCGAGCATGAAAGCTATTTCGGACAAACCACTGCCGACAGTCTGATCGTTTCCAAATCGCTGGCAAAGCCGCTGACCGCCATTGCGGTCGGTCGGGCGATTCGGCTTGGCAAGATAAAGTCGCTCGACCAGCCCGTTGCGGACTTCATAACCGAATGGCGTGGCAAACCGCAGGCGGCGATGAAGATCCGCCACCTGCTCGACATGCGCTCTGGTTTGCTTGCGCAAGGGTTCAATGACCGGCCCGACAATCACTGGAACCGCGCTTATCTAGACCCCGATCACGGCAACTACATCATCAACCAATATCCGCTAACCGATATGCCGGGTAGTATCTATGAATATAGCAATGCGACGTCCGAACTGGTCGCCATTGTCATCGAGCGGGCGACAGGGCGACGTTATTCGGAGTTTATCGGCAGCGAGATATTGGCAAAGATTGGGGCGCCGGGCGGGAAGGTCTGGATCAACCGGCCGGGCGGCCTCGCGCATGCTGGATGCTGCACCATGTTACCAGTACAAAGCTGGTTACGCATGGCGATTTTGCTGCTGCAAGACGGCAAGTGGAAGGGCAGGAAGCTACTTCCGGCTGGCTATGTAAGCGACATGCGAAAGGGCACCGCGCAAAATCCGCATTACGGGTTGGGGCTTTGGCTGGCCGGGCCATATGTTGACCGCCGAGGTTTTCAGAACCCCCAGCGTCCCGGGCCAAAAGTGCTGCATTCGCAGCCCTATCTTGCCCGCGACCTGTTCATGTTCGACGGCAATTCTAACCAGATCGTCTATATCATTCCATCGGCCAAAATGATAATCCTGCGGACCGGCGACAGCCCGCCCCGGCAGCCCGAGTGGGACAACAGCTTTCTGCCAAACACATTACTCCGCGGTGCAAGCGGTTTTGCACCTCAGCCGCAATTGCCTTAGCGCAGCCCCGCAAGCACCCGATTAGGCAGTTCGCTATCGTCCCAGCTCATGCTCGACTGGCCAATGCGCACGATGACGAGCTTTTCGCTAGGGACGATATAAACGCGTTGCCCGACTGCGCCGTCAAGAAACAGCACGCCGTCGCGAGCGAAGGGCTTGGCTGCTTTTGCGACCAGTGCCGATGATGAGGAATATTTGCGCTCGGCAACGTAGGGCGAACCGAGCCATAGCTGCAGTCCATAATTGGCATTGGTCGCCGCAGGTTTTACCATTTCCGCAACCCACTCCTTTGGAACGACCTGCCTGCCCCGCACCTTGCCCTCGTCAAGAATCAATTGCCCGATGCGCGCCCAGTCCCGCGCAGTTGCTTGCAAGCAGCAAAAACTGTGCGCCATGCCGCCGGGCCGGTCGAGCCAAACCGAAGCGTTATCGCCGCCGATCGGTTTCCAGATCTTCGCCGAGAGAAAGTCGGCATAGCGCTGGCCGGTTGCACGTTCCAGAATCAGGCCCGCCAGCTGGCTATTGCCGTTGCTGTAGGAGAACACACTGCCGGGTGCGGCGACCAGTTTGTAATTGAGTGCGGTCTTCGCGATGTCTGGGCCGAAGAACAATTGCGTCGAAAGGCCTTTGGGGTCGGGACTGAAGGGGGGCGTTTCGAGGCCACTCGACATCGTCAGCAACTGCCGCAAGGTAATCGCGCCGCGCGGGTCGTCTTTCCACTCGGTCAGCCATTTTGACACCGGCTTGTCGATATCAAGCCGCGCGGCACCGATTGCCAGCGCCATCACCGTTTTATGCATCGATGCGGGGGAGAAACGGTTGGTCGAGTTGAAGCCAGCGGCATAACGCTCATGCACCAGCTTGCCGTCCTGTAGCACGAGAAAGGCGAAGGATTTTTGTCGATCCGCATAGTCTTGTGCGTTTGTCAGCGCGGCGGCATCGATCCGGGATTCTTTGGCCAGTGCCAGTCGGCGTGGGCTGCCCTTCACCTCTTCGGCAGGCTGGTATGCTTCGGCATTTTCGACCGCTTGCGCGGCAGGGAATGCCTTCATACGCTCGGCGGTGACGGTTGCGATATCATCCTGCGCCGATAGTGGTGCAGTTAGGGCCAGTAGTGTGAGCGTCAGCCTATGGGCGGGCATAAGGCATCCACGATCAGTTTTGCCAGCCGCGCATGGCCGGAAGCGATGTCTTCGGCGACCTTGCCGCTCGGCTGGTAATCGCGCACCGCGTCGGACACATCGATACCGCGCTCCGCCAGTACAGCTTCAAGCACTTTTTGCCGATCAGCGAGCACCGCCACCTCGTTCGCAAGTAGCAACAGTGCCCGGCCCAGATCGTCAATATTGTCCGCCGACAGTTTTGAGGCCATCGTTCGCGCCTGGCTCATCCGGATCGCATCGGCATCAGCCATGCGGCTTGGTTCCGGTGACGATCCAAGGATAGGGTGCGCCGTCAATGCCGCGGCTTTCTACATCGATAAAGCCTGCGGCTTCTGCAGCCGCCTTCCAGTCCATCGAAGCCGCCTCACGCCAATAGGGCTCGCCGCCATTCGCCGCCATCCAGTCGGCGCGCCATGCGGCCATGCGGTCCATCGCGGCATAGGGCGTAACGTCGGACATCAGCATTTGCCCACCGGGTTCAAGCACGCGCCAAGCCTCGGCGAATACGCCCTCGATCGCTTGCTGTGGCATTTCGTGGAAGATGATGTAGGAGGCAACGAGATCGAAGGAAGCGTCGGCGAAGCCGGTATCCTCGGCGGCGCGTTGGTGCAGGTCCCAGTTCCAGCCATTTTCATTGGCTACGCGCAGTGCCTGCTTCAGCATCGGCAGGCTGACGTCTACACCGGTAATCTGCGCTTGCGGAAAAGTCTGTTGCAGCGCGACAGTGAAATGGCCCGAGCTTGTTCCCATTTCCAGAATGCGGCGATAATCCTGGCGCGGAAGTTCTTGTAACACGCGGCGGCGCTGCACGAAAATGTCGCCCGGAAAGTTTTTCGAGACATAATGGCGGTGAATCAGCTCGCCGTGAATGAAACCCTGCTGCGGATGCCCGTCCCAGCCACCTTCAGTGCGATGAAACCAGACATCCTTGTGATAATCGGGCTGCGTGAAAGCTAGATCGGCGTGCAGGTTTGCCGGTCCCTGGTTCTCAAGCTTATCCAGTTCGGGTTCCAGCAAATCGCGCGACTCTTCATAGGCATCGCGTGCAATACGGCCATGCTCGACGCTGGCGAAATCCATCAGCAACCCAGACGCGGCAAAAGCTTTCGATTTGCTGAGGGCCGTTGAAATAGCCGCATAGCGCTGGTCTATGTCTTCGGGCAGACTGCTGGCATCGACGCCGGCCTCAGCCAGTTCCTTCGACCAGCGCGCGTTAAGCGGCCCCATCGCGCTCGTCAGCGCAACAAGAAAATCCATCGAAGCGCGCCCTTGCTGGCGTAACTGGAATTCCATGACAATTTCGCTTTCTTGCTCGATCAGTGCCAATATCTGTGCATCGGCGTCGTTCGACAATAGCTGCAACCTGAATCTATCCGCTGTGCGACTTAAAGCCAACAATTACGACAGGCCAGGCTATTGCTGGACATGCTGGTGCGAGCAACGGGAGTGTACCGGTAAATGGACAAATTGCCTTGGAAGCTGAAGGCCGGTTGGGCGACGGGAGCCTTCGGCGTTGCCATATTGATGAACGGCATTTCTGCGCTGGTGCTGTTTTACATGACGCTGGTGCTGAAGTTCGATCCGGCAGTCGCCGGCGCGATCATCTTCATTTCCAAGATTTATGACGCGGTCACCGATCCTTTTTCGGGCTGGTTGTCAGACCGGTCCAAATCGGCAAAGGGCAGACGGCGGCCTTTTCTGTTCTGGGGCGCGATCGTTTCAGCGCTCTCTTTCCTGATGGTTTTCACTGTGCCGTTTGAAGGACCGTTCGACAGCGCGCTGTCGGGACCGGGGCTGGTGGCGAGCAGTTATGTACTGCTGGCGCTACTGCTCTACACGACAGGATATTCGATGTTCAATGTGCCCTATATGGCGATGCCCGCCGAGATGACCCAAGGCTATCATGAGCGTTCGTCTATCCATGGCTACCGTGTCGTCGTTGCAGCGGTCGGGGGGTTTCTGGTCCAGTCGGGTGGCGGGGCCGTCCTGGAATTGCTGGGGAAGGGACGTGAAGCCTATGCCTGGCTGGCAGGAATAGGCGCGACACTCATTTTCTTTTCGATGATGACGGCCTATGCGGCCACCGCCAAGGCACCTTCACTGCCGCAGACAGAGACGAAACTGCCGTTCAAGGAGCAGGTCGCAGGGTTTCTGCATAACCGGTCGTTCCAGCTCATTCTCGGGGTAAAACTGGTACAGTTGATCGGCATCGCGTCGTCATCCGGCGGCCTGGTCTTCCTGCTCGCCACTGTGCTGGGCAAGCCGCTCACTCTGCTTGGCGTTATCGGCGGGGCGATGATCGTCGCGGTATTCATTTCCACCCCGCTGCTACTCTGGGTGTCGCGGCATATCGGCAAGCGCGGTGCCTACATGCTGTCGGCGGTCGTTACCGGCCTGACCGCCTTGTCGTGGGTAATCGCCACGCCTGATGAGCCGGTATGGGCGCTGGCCTTGCGCGGCTTTGCGACGGGCATTGCTTTCGTCGGTAATGTATTATTTGCCATGTCGATGCTGACTGACGCGATGGAAGCCGATACACATGCAACTGGCCTTCGGCGCGAAGGCATGTATTCAGCGCTTTACAGTTTCATCGAGAAACTGGCAGCGTCGATCGGTCCGCTCATTCTTGGCGGCGCACTCAGTTACGCCGGGTTCGATCCCAGTAACCCACCTAAAGTTGCCGACGAGAGCGTCCGACAGGCGGTGCTGGTGGGTGTCGCCTATGTGCCGGCGGCAATGGCGGTGCTGGCTGTTGTCATCCTGTCCTTCTATCGCCTCGACGAAGGCAAGCTCTCCGAAATGAGAAGGGTAAGCGCCGCACCGGTCAGCGGCTGAGGAAAGACATCAGCTTCTGGGCATAGCCGTCTGGCACGGTCATCGGCGACATATGTCCGCCGGTGTCGAGAATTTCAAGCCGCGCGCCAGGGATGAGTTCAGCCAGTTCTTCCGACATGGTCAGCGGCGTCACGATATCGTCGCGCGCGGCGATAATTAGCGTTTCTGCTACGATGCGTCCTACTTCCCCTCGCAAATCGTGGCCGGTGACCGAGTCCATGCGATGGCATTCAACGTCTGCCCCGTGAAAATGATCGGCCCGCTGCTTTGCTCCGGCAAATATTGCATCGAAATGTGCGTGGTTCCACCACCCGGGATTGGAAATGAAGGCCGCCTGCACATAATATTCGTGAGGTCCGCAGTTCTTGAGCACCTGCTTCCGAAGGCGGAACAGTTCCATAAACATCGGACACGGACCCGCCCAGGCCGAGCTTAGTGCAAGCTTTCCAACACGCTTAGGGGCATGCACCGCAAGATGCTGGGCTATCGCGGCACCAAATGAATGGCCAACGACGTCAGGACTTTCCAGCGCCAGCGAATCCATTACGCGCAAAGCATAGTCAGCCAGAAATGCTGCGGCATCTCTCGGGTCGTCGGGCAGTGGATCGCCACCGGGCCGATGGTCGAACGAAATGCACTCGAATCCATTCCGGAGCCGGTCAATCTGTGGCTCCCAGAATTCGGTACGTCCGCCGACTCCCGTCAAGAACAGCACGGGACGCCCGCTGCCTACACGGCGCAGATGGAGGTCCGCAAGGGCGGCCTCCGCAATCGCGGAACTCATGCCTTCTTCGTCGCGACGATCGACTGCAGGAAGGCATTGGTCGGCTGCCTGCCGTCGGCAACCTCGAACCCGGCTTCCGCAATCAACCCGCGGAAATCCGCATAGACGAAACCGGGCGAGTAAGGCTCGCAATTGTCGCGGCTGTCATAGTCGATCATGAAGCGCACCGCCGGCGGCAGCGGAGTCGAGCCGTGGTTGGGAAACTCGAATATCGAAAATGTCCCGCCCGGACGCAGGATGCGATGCATTTCGCCAAGCACTGCCTTCATCACCTCAACCGGCACTTCGTGGAAGAAAATGTAGGAAACGACCATGTCGAACTGGCTGTCGGCAAAGCCGGTTTTTTCGGCTAAAGCCTGCACATAATTAACATCATAGCCAAGCTCGACCGAGCGCATATGGGCATAGCGCACGACCGGCAGGCCAACGTCCAGGCCCCAGACCTCGGCACCGGGGAAGCGGCGTTTGAGTTGCACGGTTCCCTGACCGACACCGCAGGCGATATCGAGAATATTCGCTACCTTGCCGTCTGCGGGCACGGCACTGAAGTCGGCGACCTCGGCATGAAGCTCGTCCTGGTCGTTCATGCCCTGATAAAAGATTTTGGTTCCATAGTGATAAACGATGCCGCCCATTGGGTCGTCGGTATAGCCACCTGGTTGAAGATGAATCTCGCGCCGGGCGTAATCGGGAACATGGAAGCCAGGATCGTAAACAAGCTTGCCTGGCCCCTTGCCTTCATATTTTCGAAGTAGCTGCTCATGCGCCTCCTCGTCATAGGCAAATGACTCGCGCGTCCGCCGCCACATCATTTCCTGCGCCGAGCGCATGAAGCGTTGCCAGGTCTGGATCAGCGGCACACGGTTGAAATGTTCCTTCGCGGTGTCGAGCGGCACTTCGTGCGTCGGCTCGATCCCCGCGTTCGACAGCGCTGCATGACCTGTTTCGCACATGATCGGAAACATCTTGATGAGCGCCATGTCGCGAAAGCTCTCGACAAAGTCAGTGTAGCTTTCGTCTGCGAGCTTGCTTGGACGGGGAAGGACCCCAATGCTGCCGCGCGGGGTGAGGGTCGATGTCGCCATGCTGATGCCTCCTTATTGGGTGCGGCGGGAGAATGAGTTGAAGATTTGCGCGACGAAAGCTTCGCGCCTTGCCTTGCGTTCGGCCGCCTGTTCGGGAGAGGGGATGGGGGCTTCGACGAGCGCAGCGGCATCGATGCCCTGTTCTGCGAGCACCGTTTCCAGCACCGAAACACGATCGCGCGTGGTCCACACTTCGGCTGCGAGTTCGATCAGCGCATCGAGGATATTGTCGGTTACGACATGGTCGAAATAGGCGCGACCGGGACCGTTGATTTCCTCGCCGATTGGGGGCGGGGGGGTCGTTACCATGTCCATTTCAGCCTCTTTATTTCGTTCGGTATCTGACATAAGCAACTACCCCGTAATCAGGCGAAAAGCTCTGTTTTTGACCGACAGGCGGACAAAATTGCCCTATTCATCGTATCATCGGCGTTTATGTCGATTTTGTGAAGCGAGTTTGAAAGGCAGATGAGGATATGGCTTTTAACACGCATCCGTTACGCGCCGTAAGCGAAGAAGACATTGCAACATACGCCCGTGACGGTGTGGTGTGTCTGCGCAGGGTGTTTGATCCCGCGTGGCTGAAGAGCATCGAAGGCCCAGCGCGCGAATTGCTGATCGACAAAAAGGATTTCGGTCTGCTGCCCAATGCCCCAGGCCGTTATATGGCGCGCACAATGCCGGAGTTTCGACGCTTTGTGTTCGAAAGCCCGGTCGCCGAGGCGGCCGCGCGGGTCATGCAGTCGAAGCAAGTGCGTTTTTTCTTCGATGAGATTTTTGCCAAGAAGCCGCAATCGACCGAAAAAACCATCTGGCATAACGACCGCATGGGCTGGCCGGTCGAGGGCTTTATGGTACCCAGCCTGTGGATTCCTCTCACCCCCATCGTCAAAGCCAACAGCCTTGAGGTTATCGCGCGAACGCAGGATTACGACACGCGTCACTGGCTGTTCAGCCCCAATGCGCGGCAGATGATCCGGCCAGACGATCGCCCCGCGCATATTGACCGCGAAGCATGGCGCGACGATCCCGAATATGCAGACCGCTTCCTGACGTGGGATATGGAAGTCGGCGACATGCTAGTCGTTCATCCCTGGGCGCTACACTATTCGCACGGTAACCCGACCGACGATTGGCGAATTGCGGTTTCGATCCGCGTTTTCGGGGATGATATCCGATGGGCACCGCGCCCGGATTGCGTCAACCTTGCTGGCATTTCCTGGGACGAGATGGTTCCTGGAGACCCGCCTGAGGGCGACCTGTTCCCGTTGCTATGGTCGGCAAATGGCGAGAGGGATGACGATAGCCGCTATCCGCGCGGCTTCGCTGCCCGCTGGCGTAAAGCGCGCCGCGAAGACATCAACGAATATGAGACTTTCACCAAGCTGAGTGAAGAGGCCGCCTAGAAACGGCAACCGACATTTCATCAACGGCAACGGTCGAGCATGCGCTTGGCCGAAAGGGAGGGTATTGCCATGACAACGTACCGAAAGATTTTGCTAACAAGTGTCGCCTGGGCAGGTTTTTCAGCTCCTGCGGCTGCACAGCAAGCCGCCGATGACAATATGCCCACGACCGGCGTCGAGGAAATCATCGTTACTGCTCAGCGCCGTGAACAGTCGATTCAGGACGCGCCGGTCGCCGTGTCAGCGCTAACCGCTGAATCGCTCGACCGACTAGGGATCGAGAGTACGACCGATATCGACCGTGCAGTCCCTAATCTTTATGTGCTTGAGGCTACAGCCAATCCGTCGACGCTATCGGTCGCGATGCGCGGTTCGGCAGAGCAGGCGGGCGGACTCGCAGTGTCAGAAGCGTCGGTGGGGGTTTATGTCGACGATGTCTATCGCGGCCGCCCAACCGGCACCAATCTCGAATTCAGCGATGTAGAGCGCATCGAGGTGCTGCGGGGTCCACAAGGGACGTTGTACGGGCGCAACACGATTGCCGGGGCAATCAAGATTATCTCGCGCAAGCCCCGCGATGAGTTCTACGCCAACGGCTCGGTCGCCTATGGATCGCGCGACTATATGACCGTCAAGGGCGCAGTTGGTGGCCCGATCGGCGGCGGCTGGGGGGCGTCAATTGCGGGGCTCTATCGTGAAGAGGATGGCTTCCAGTTCAACATCGCGCGTGACGAGCGCGTCGGCGATGTTGCAAGTGCGGCAGGCCGCGCGATTCTGAACTATTATGGCGACGAGCGATTGTCGGCGACATTCATTTTGTCAGGCGCCAGCGACCGTAACGATGGCTATAATTCGGTTCCGGCAACTTATGCGGCGCGGCAGACGACCACAGATGGCGTATCTTTTGCGGAAGGCCGCTACAATATCACCCGGACACCAGCGGTCAATCGCGGGGCAACCGATCAATGGTCGGCAACGCTTGATCTGGGTTACGATCTAGATTCGGTAAAGCTGCGTTCAATCACCGGCTATATCGATATCGACGATGTATTTCGCACCGATTTCACGGGCGGCGTGCGCACGCCAACAGGTTTTGCGATCGGGTTTTTCCGCGACTCAGTAGGGCGGTACAAACAGCTAAGCCAGGAATTCCAGGTTAGCGGGGAAAGCGGACGCCTTGATTGGATATTGGGCGCCTATTATTTCCGCGAGCGCAACCGGCAGGTACTGAACGACCTGCTCGGCGCCACGCGCTTGCTGCCTACTGACTTCCGGCTCAAGACCGAAAGCATCGCTGTCTTCGGGCAAGGAACGTTCAGCTTTACCGATTCACTGTCGCTGACCGCAGGGCTTCGCTGGTCGCAGGACAAGAAGGAACTCGACGCCTCGATCCAGAACGGCTTCGCCTTTCCTTTTGCCGCCGCGACAATAAACCGGCGCGACACGTTTAGGTCATTGAGCCCCAAGGTCGGCATCGACTGGAAGCCGAACGACCGCACGCTCGTCTATCTGTCGGCTGCGCGCGGTTTCAAGGCAGGTGGTTATAACGGGCTTGCCATTGCCAACCCGCGCGTCGTGCAATCCCCCTATGACGAAATGAACGTCTGGTCCTATGAGGGCGGATTGAAGATCGAGACCCCCGACCGAAGCCTGGTTTTCAATGCTGCTGCTTTCCTTGCCAAATATGACGCGATTCAGCAGACCGCGCTTATCGATCAAGCGACCTTCAGCTTTGCCGTGCAGAATGTCGGCAAAGCCACGGTTTACGGGATTGAACTAGAGGCGCAGGCGGTGCCCGCTCCGGGACTTACGCTATTTGCGCAGCTTGGTCTTGCGCATGACAAATATGATGAACTCTTACCCGGTTCCACTGCGGCGATCAATAATGCCAAGCGGCTGCCGGTGACGCCGCGCACTTCGGGGCAGGTCGGCTTCACCTTTGATGCACCGGTGAGCAGCGGTGTCGATCTCAAGCTTGGCAGCGACCTCAGCTATGAGGGCAGCTATTTTGCCGCAGTCGACAATACGCTGCGTATCGACAGCTATTGGCGCTGGAACGCCTTTGTCGGGCTGGGTTTCGGCGAGCGGTTCGAGGCCCGGCTTTCGGGACGCAATCTGGCCGATGACAAAACGGTAGTCTGTTGCTCGACCCAATCGTCGGCAGTAACCGTATTGCCGCCGCGAACCTGGATGCTGGAGCTGCGTTACAAATATTGATGGGACATTTTGACTATATCATCGTCGGCGCAGGCTCGGCGGGTTGCGTTCTTGCCAACCGATTGAGCGAGGATTCGCGCAAAAGCGTCTTGTTGATCGAGGCGGGTGAACGGGACTGGTCGCCGTACATCCATGTGCCTGCCGCGATTGTGAAGGCCATCGGTAATCCGAAGCTCGACTGGATGCACTTGACCGAACCGGATGCCTCGCGGGACGGTCGCGTCGATTTATGGTCCGCAGGCAAGGGACTTGGCGGATCGAGTTCGATCAACGGCATGCTCTATGTGCGCGGCGCTCCCGAGGATTTTGATGCCTGGGCGGCAATGGGCAATCCGGGTTGGAGCTACACAGATGTCGCGCCGCTGTTCCGTCGAATGGAGAGTACGACATTTGGACAGGATCAGGTGCGCGGGCGCGACGGGCCGCTTGTCATCGAAGGGTTGCGGTCCCGCCATCCACTTGGTTCGGCGTTCGAAGCTGCGGCTGTCGAGGCGGGCTGGATCGCCAATAGCGATTACAACGGGCGCATTCAGGAAGGGATCGGTGCGCCACAAGTTACCCAGAAGCGCGGGCGGCGCTTTAGCGTGGCGCGCGGCTATCTAAATCCAGCGCGGCAACGCCAAAACCTTACGGTTCTGACTAAGGCGCAAGTCGACCGCTTGATGTTTGAGGGTCGGCGCTGCATCGGGGTCGACATACGCGATCGCGGGATGGTTCGGGGGACCGAGATCGTCCTCAGCGCAGGCGCGATGGGCAGCCCCAAGCTACTGATGCTGTCGGGAATCGGGCCGTCGGCGCATCTCGCCGAACATGGCATAAAGCTCGTTATGGCCAACCCGCATGTCGGTGGCAATGTGCAGGAACATCCGCATGTGCAGATAAGTCATGATGTGACGGTGCGCACCTATAATATGGACATTAACGGTCCGCGGGTGCCAATGCATCTGTTGAACTGGCTCCTGTTCCGGCGCGGGCCGGTGACCAGCGCCTATCCCCATGTGGTCGGCTTCTTTCGCAGCGATCCCGCTCTCAACGCACCTGACATGCAATTGATGCTTGGGCCTTTTGCCTTTGCTCTGACGCCCGGAGGCGTGGTGCCTTATCTGAAGCCCGCAGTAACCGCAGTGCTTGCCTTGTCTTATCCGAAGAGTAAGGGGCGGATCTCTTTACGTGGGGCCGACCCCGAATTGCCGCCACGCATCGAGCTTTCCATGCTCGACCATCCCGACGATGTCGCGGCGCTGATCCGTGCGTTGCGGGTTGTGCGCAAGGTGTTTGTACAGCCCGCCTTCGCACAATACTCATTGGGTGAAAGGTTGCCGGGACCGACGCTGACCAGCGACGCCGAACTCGAAGCCTATGCCCGCGCGACCAGCTGGCCGACCAATCATCCCATGGGCGGATGCCGTATGGGGCGGGCGGGTGAGGGCGTGGTCGACGAACGGCTGCGCGTACGTGGCGTGGACGGACTGCGTGTCGTCGATGCCTCGGTCATGCCGCGCCATGTCAGCGGCAATATCAACGGCGTGGTGGTGATGATTGCGGAAAATGCATCAGATATGATCCGGCAGGATGCCCGATAGGCGAAGTGAAAAGAGACTGTCCCTAAAGTGACGGTCACCCGTCAGGCCAGAATCTTGGTCCTGTTGACGGCGCGCAGTCCGCTGGCGATTACCAGTCCACCTACCAGGAACAATGCGGTTGCCATGGTCGCGATAGAATAGCGGATGAGCAGCGGATCGCCCAGAACATTGTCGGTGTATAAGGCGATTGCCCAAGGGCCGACACCGCTACCGATAAGGCTGGCGATCAGCAGGTAGATCGCGATAATCTGCCCGCGCATCCGGTTCGGCGCTATCCCCAATATGCCAGCAGTCCCCGCCCCGAAGGGCATTGCGCCAAAGAACATCGCGGGCGCGAGCAATTGCAGGGAGCGGGTTGCGTCGCCCGCCAGCGGGAAGCTAACCACGAAGGGAGCGGAGAGCAGCACCGCAAGCAGCGGAACGATGAGGCCTGCGTCCTTGCGACCTTTGCCCGTGATCCAGTCGGACAATATCCCGCCAGTGACGACGCCGCCTGTGCCGAGGATCGACACATAGAGACCGAAGACCGCGCCAATCTCGCTCGCCTGCCAGCCATAAGTGCGGATGAAGAAGGTCGGGACCCAGGCATTCATGGCAAAATTGGCGGCGGCAATAAGCGGCAGGCCGATGAACAGCGGGCCGAGGATCGCCGCATTGGCCAGCATATAGCGGACAGTTGCAGCAACAGGGGCAGGTGGGTCCACGCTGCCGCTCGCATCCGACCGGGGCGGCTCTCGCACCATAAGCAACAGGGCAACAAACAGAAATCCTGGAAGCGCGGCCAATATGAACGCCAGTTGCCAGTCCCGCACCTCACCAATGACCGGTAGCACGAAATTGGGATGTTCGCCAAGCCAGCCCAGCAGGGCACCGATCAACATGAAGGCAAGTCCCGATCCGGCAAAGGTCGATCCGGTGAAAAAGCCAATGGCACGACCCATTTTCTCGGGCGGGAAATAATCCCCGAGCAGCGACATGCCAGCAGGGGTCAGGGTCGCTTCGCCCACGCCAACGAACATTCGGCCAATCAGCAGCAGCAAAAAGCCAGTCGCCAGCCCGCACACGAAAGTGGCAATCGAGAACAGTATCGTTCCCGCGATTATGATGCCGACACGGTTCCGCGTGTCGGCCATACGTCCTAGGGGGATGGAGAATATGCCATAGAAGATGGCAAAGGCGAAGCCCTGGAGGATGCTGATCTGCGTGTCGCTGATGCCCAGATCGGCTTTCAGCGGTTCGACGAGAAGGTTGATCACCTGCCGCTCGAGCAACGAGACGCACGCTCCGAAGCAGAGGACGAAGACAACAAACCAGGCATAAAGATCGCTACGAAAAGCGAAGCGGTTGGGTGTGGCGACAGTACCACTCATAGCAATGCCAGTGCGGTTTTGGACTTGAGATAACCCTCGACGCCCTCGCGGCCGCCCTCTACGCCAATGCCCGATGCCTTCAGGCCTTCCATCGGAATGGACGGATCGGCCCAGGCATGGCAGTTCACATATATCATTCCCGCCTCCATATGCTTCATGACATGATTGGCATCGCGCCAGCGCTGAGTCCAGACGCTGCCCGCAAGGCCGTAGGGTGTGGCGTTGGCAGACGCGATAGCGGCGTCGAGATCGGTGAAGCTTTCGACTGCGACGACCGGTCCAAACACCTCCTCCTGCGCCATACGTGCGTTTTGCGGAAGGTCCGAGACGATGACCGGGTTGGCATAGAAGCCGTCGCGGGTTTCGGTGACGGCGTCGTTGGAGAGGGTTGCACCGGTGGTCTTGGCATCGTCCACCAGATCGAAAATCCGTTGCTGCTGTTTTGCCGAGATGATCGGGCCGAGCGAGGCTTCGGCGTCGAAAGTCGAGCCGGGTCGTTTGGCGCCAGCATGGCCTTTCAGCTTTTCGATAAACATGTCGTGGACCACCTCATGCACCAATATTCGGGCACTGGCGACGCAGACCTGGCCTGCATTGCCGAAGGACGAGCCCGCCAGCCCGGCTGCCGCCCAGTCGAGATCGGCATCGTCCATCACGATCGCCGAGCATTTGCCGCCAAGCTCGAGCGAGTGCTTTTTGAACGTGGCGCCAGCAACAGCGCCGATGTCGCGGCCGACCCGGGTCGAGCCGGTAAAGCTGATCTTGTCGACGCCATCATGGCGCACGAGCGCCGCTCCGGCCTCGTCGCCCCTGCCAGTCAGGATGTTGATTGCACCCGCCGGAAATCCTGCCTCTACCGCGAGCTTGCCCAAGAGCAGCGACGATAGAGACGCATCCTCGGGCGGCTTCAATATGACGCTGCATCCCGCCGCAAGCGCGGGTGCAACGCGGACGCAGGCCATCACGAAAGGGAAATTCCACGGGATGATCGAAGCGACCACGCCGATGGGCGAACGGTCGACAAGACAGCGTAGTTCGGTTCCGGGCGGGGCGTAGCCGATCGACGGATATTTGATGCTGCCCTCGATTGTCCCGGCAACGCCCGCATAATGACGGAAGATGCCGGCGCTTGCCGGGATGTCGCCATATAGCGCCTCAACATAGGGTCTTACACCGTCCGCCGCCTCGATCGTGGCGATGACATCAACATGTGCTTCGATCAACTCGGCGAGCTTGAGCATGAGCCGCGCGCGGGCGGCTGGCAGAAGCTTGCCCCACTCGCCCGCCATCGCTGATTGCGCGGCATCGACGGCCGCGTCGATTTCGCTTTGGCCGGCAAGCGCGATTCCCGAAATTTCGCTGCCGTCGGACGGGCTTATCGAAGACAGCACAGCGCCTGTTCCAAGCCATTCGTTGCCGATCAGCACTCGCCCCGCCACACCCTCGAGCGACTGCAATGCCGAAGCCACCTTGTCCGCATTCATGCCTTTTCTCCATATCCGGCGATATGCATCGCGAATTCGTCGGTGCCGATGATGGCGTTGATATCTTTCAGGCTGGTCATTGTTTCGCGCGACCCGGCACTGGTCCCCGAGGACGTGATCTCAGCGAAGGCCCGGCCCATCGCATGTGCGCTGGACTGCAGCGCAGTGGCCGGGAACAGGGCGAGCGAAAAGCCTGCAGCCTCAGCCTCATGCGCCCGGTCAAAGGGAGAACCTCCGCCCTCGAGCAGATTGTGCACGAGCGGAACCGAGGCGCCGAAATTCGCAATTATGCGTGTGATGTCGTCCGGCTGCGTCACGCTCTCGACAAAGAACAGGTCGCAGCCTGCTTCGATATAGGCTTCACCCCGCGCCAAGGCTTCGTCGAGGCCTTGCGTGGTCATCGCGTCGGTGCGCGCGCTGATCAGGAAATCGTCTGAAGTCCTCGCATCCTGTGCCGCCTTGATCTTGCCCACCATCTCCCCAACCGGCACCATCGGCCGCCCGCGCACATGCGTGACCGGCTTGATAGCGACCTGATCTTCTATCTGTACCGCCGAAGCGCCCGCGCGGCACAGCCCGCGCACCAGCCTTTGCAGGTTGGCGGCATTGCCATAGCCGCTATCGCCATCGACAAAGACCGGGATTGTCACGCGGTCGGCGATCCGGGTTACGACGTCGACAAGCTCGGTCGCGCTGGCTAAGCCCACGTCGGGCAAGGCCAGTTGGGTGAGTGCAACCGCCGCGCCCGAAACAAATACGGCCTCACAGCCATGATGCTGCGCCAAAATCGCCGACAGCGGGTCGAACACGCCGGGAGCGACCAATATCTGATTTTGCCTGAGGCGTGCGCGCAGCTTCATTATGGTGCAAGCGTTGTTCGCGATCGCGGCGGCGCGCATCGTGCCCCCAGTTTTCGTTCGCCACGCGGATAAAGCGGGGCTGTTCCTGCCCGATTTTATCTGGCAGCGTGTAACTCGACCCATGTCTCCGCACGCTATCCATTCAACCGACATCATCGATAGCCTTGCCGCAATCTGCGGCGCCGATAATGTGCTGGTCGATATGGAGAGCCGCGCACTGTTTGCGCAGGATGTTTATGGGCAGGGAAAGACCCCCCTCGCAGTGGTTCGCCCACCTACCCGTGAGGCGGCGGCCAAGGCGGTTGCGGCAGCGGCGCGGGCAGGCGTTGCCATTTTCCCGCGCGGCGGAGGAATGAGCTATACCGACGCCTTTCTGCCAACCGTCGAAGCGGCAATCATGGTCGACACGGGCGCACTGGACCGCATCGTCAACATCGATCCGCGCGCTCTCCATGCCACCGTCGAAAGCGGCTGCACTTGGGCGAAGCTTGACGACGAGCTCGCGGTACATGGCCTGCGCGCCCGCTTCTGGGGGCCGTTTTCGGGCCATGACGCAACTGTGGGCGGCTCACTCTCCAACGGCACGGCGACGTTCGGGAGCGGGATTTCCGGAACATCTGGCGACAATATCCTTTCTGTCGAGGTAGCGTTGGCCGATGGCCGCGTCATCCACACGGGTATGGATGCGCAGCTTGGTCACGATCCATTCTTTTCGCAATATGGCCCTAACCTTACCGGCCTTTTCGCCAATGATGCAGGTGCGCTGGGGCTGAAACTCAGCATCACCTTGCCTCTCCAGCCACGCGCGGGGCATGTCGAGGGCGTATCGGCAATATTCCCCGACTTCGACCGCATGGCGGCGGCAATGGAGGCTGTGGCCCGGCAGGGGCTGGCAAGCGAAATTTTTGCCATGGATCCAGTTGTTACCGCGCAATTCGCCGGCGAGCCCGATCTTCGCACCGACTTAAAGATGCTACTGGAAATCGGCAAAGGGCCGGGCGGGCTCAAACGGATGTTCAGGACAGTCACGGGTGGCCGCGCCTTCCTGAAAACGCCCGGCTTCCACGCCCATTTCGTTGTCGAAGGGCGCGACCGGCTAGACGCGCTGGCTAAAGCTGCGGTGGTACGGCACCATCTGGTCGGCGCGCGCGAGATACCGAACAGCGTACCTTCGGCGGTGCGTGCAGTTCCTTTCTCGCCGCTGCCTGTCACCGATCCCAGGGGGCGGCGTGTGCTGCCGATCCACGGTATCCTTCCTTATGCGCAGGCGGCTTCGTTGCACGCGGCCGTCATGGCAATTGTTGCGCGCCATGCAGATGAGGCCGAGGCGGCGTCGCTGGTGGTCGGGACCAGTTTTTTTGGCATTGGTAACAATGCCTTTCTGTACGAGCCGGTCTTCTACTGGCCCGATGCGTTGTCCGAATATCAGGCGCGAAAAACCGTCAGCGAAATGCGCTATCCAGCGAACGATCTGGCGCGTGCGCTGGTCGAGCGGATGCGCGAGCAGATGGTCGCGGCGATGTTCGACCATGGAGCGGCGCATCTGCAGATCGGAAAGAAATATCCCTATCTGCAAGATCGGGAGGCGTCATTGCTGCGCAGCATCAAGGCAGCCATCGACCCCAACAACCTGATGAATCCCGGGGCGCTCGGGCTGTGAAGGGCGCGGATGTTGCCATTGTCGGCGCTGGTATCGGCGGTTTGACTGCGGCGATTGCGCTGCAAAAGGCCGGGTGCAAGGTCAGGATATATGAACGGGCAGACCGGCTCGGCGATGTCGGTGCGGGCATCACGATCACGCCCAACGCGTGGAAAGGGCTGGCCGCGCTCGGACTTGGCGGCGCGCTCGAGGCTGAAGCCGACGAAGTCCCACATCAGGCGATCCGCCAGCACCAGAGCGGTGCGCCAATTGCCGAAATTCCGCGCGGGAGCGTTACGCGGCAAACCTATGGCGCACCTTATGTAATGCTGCATCGCGCCGACCTGCACAAGATTCTCGTTGATGCTGTGCGTGGCGTTGACGCCAATGCCATCCTGCTCGGGCAGGGTGTCAACGACGCCGCACAGATCGATGCCGACGCGGTCATCGCCGCCGACGGCATCAAGTCGGTGGTGCGCAGCCGGGTCTTTGCCGATCCCGAACCGCGCTTTACCGGGCATCTGGCTTGGCGTGGGCTGGTGCCTGCCGAGCGGCTGCCCGCATCGGCGAGCGTCCCGGGTTCGGTGGTCTGGGCAGGGCCAGGGCGCATATTCGTGCGCTATCCGATCCGGCATGGAGCGTTGGTCAATTTCGTCGGGCTGACGCGAAGTGACGAGTGGCGGGGCGAGGGCTGGTCGCAGCTTGCCGTCAAAGATGACGTGCTTGCCGAATATGCGGGCTGGCACTCCGACATCATCGACACGATACAAGCCGCTGAGGACGACACGATCATCACCTGGGGTCTGTTCGCGCGGGAACCGCTGAAACATATCGTCGAAGGGCGCATTGCGCTTCTAGGTGATGCGGCACATCCGATGCTGCCCTTCATGGGGCAGGGGGCGGCGATGGCCATTGAAGACGGCGTTGTGCTGGGGCGCGCGTTTGCGGGAGCAGACAGCGTAACTGAAGCGCTCGACCGCTACGCCGCCGCGCGCATTCCGCGAACCTCATTCATCCAGCAGGAATCGGCAGCTGGGGCCGACCGCCTCCAGTTCGAGGTCGCCAAGACGGCGCAAGCGCCGTCGCGGACCGAGGATACGCTCGGCATATTTCATTTCGATCCGGCAACAGCGCCGGTCTGAGGAGGACCCAATGCAGATCACCCGCCCCGCACTGTCGCCGGCCGCACAAGCTTTTGTCGATCGCAAAGATTTCGGCCTGTGTATCGACGGCGAATGGAAACCGGCATCGGGCGGCGCGACTTTCCCCACGGTAGATCCGGCCACTGGCGAAACCACCGCAGAAATTGCGCGAGGGCAGGCTGCGGATGTTGACCGCGCCGTCGCGGCAGCACGGCGGGCATTGCCCGGCTGGTCGGCCATATTGCCAATGGCACGAAGCCAGCTCCTGTGGAAGATTGCCGACTTGATCGAGGCAAATATCGATGAACTTGCCGAGCTTGAAACGCTCGATCAGGGAAAGCCGCTTTTCGTCGGACGCTGGGCGGAGATACCCGGTGCGGTCGCGCAATTCCGGTTTTTTGGCGGGCAAGCTCAGTTGATCGAGGGCACTACCATCCCCACCTCGATCGGCTATGCGCCCGAGGGCAAGTCGATCCACGCCTATACCGTGCGTGAACC
>JACVCM010000165.1 GCA_016742125.1 Sphingomonadaceae bacterium
GACCACAAGATGCACAGCGAATGGGGCAGCATCGACGCCGCTACGGCCGACCGGCTCAACGCCGTGAAAGACTCTGGTGGCAGGCTGATCGCCGTTGGCACAACCTCGCTTCGCTTGATGGAAAGTGCTGCCGGCGAGGATGGCATCATCCGTCCCTTTGAAGGCGACACCGACATCTTCATCACGCCCGGCTATCGCTTCAAAGCAGTCGACGGCCTGATGACCAATTTCCACCTGCCCAAATCGACGCTCTTCATGCTGGTCAGCGCGCTGATGGGCCGCGAGACGATGCAGGCGGCCTATGCACATGCCATCGCCAGCAATTATCGCTTCTACAGCTATGGCGACAGCAGCCTGCTCTTGCCTGACTTTTCCTCGTCATCCTGAACCAAGTTCAGGATGACGAGGTCGGTTCTCAGTGCCCCTTCAGTTCATCGCCGGTCAGACGGACGACATGCAGCACATTGGTCGATCCCGGTGTCCCGAATGGAACGCCTGCCATGATGATGATGCGGCTGCCCGCCTGCCCCAGATGATAGCGCAGCGCCATGCGCTTGCCCTTGCCCACCATTTCCTCGAACGATCCTATATCCTTGGTCCTGACCGCAAAAGCGCCCCATAAAAGCCCCATGCGGCGCGCGGTGGTCATGCTTGCCGTCAATACGAGAAGCGGCACCGACGGGCGCTCGCGCGAGATGCGGCGGGCGGTCGAACCTGACGATGTGAAGCAGACGATGGCGCTGGTTTCGACCGTATCGGCAATTCTGCCGCTCGCCTCGGCCAGCGCATCGGCTGTGGTGGCATCGGCGGGCGTTTCGGTAAAATGTATCCGCTTGAAGAAATCGGGGTCGCTTTCAACCTGTTGCGCGATCCGGTCCATGATCGAGACCGCTTCAATCGGCCAGGCGCCCGCTGCGGTTTCAGCCGATAGCATGACCGCATCAGCACCGTCATAAATGGCGGTTGCAACGTCCGACACTTCGGCGCGCGTGGGGGAAGGCGAGACAATCATCGATTCGAGCATCTGGGTCGCAACGACCACCGGCTTGCCCATCTGTCGGGCTTTCGAAACGATCTGCTTTTGCAGCGGCGGCACTTTTTCCGGGGGCAGTTCCACGCCCAGATCGCCTCGCGCGACCATCACGCCATCCGCCAGTTCCAATATCTCCTCAAGCCGGCCGATAGCCGCAGGCTTTTCGATCTTGGCGAGCAATGCGGCCTTGTTGCCAATCAGCTTCTTGCCCTCTGCCACATCTTCGGGCCGCTGGACGAAGGACATGGCGATCCAGTCGACCCCCTGCTCCAGTGCAAAGGCAAGGTCGGACCGGTCCTTGTCGGTCAGCGCCGCAATCGGCACCACAACGTCGGGCACATTCAGACCCTTGCGGTCCGACAGCATGCCGCCAACCTCCACCCTGGTGTCGATATGGTCAGGCCCAATCTCGGTCACACGCAACACGAGCTTGCCGTCGTCGAGCAACAGACGCGCCCCGATTTCAAGCGCGGCGAAAATCTCGGGATGCGGCAGATGCGCACGCTTGGCATCGCCTGCCTTTCTATTGGTATCGAGCCGGAAATCGGCGCCAGTCTTCAGTTCGACCTTCCCGCCCGCAAATGTCCCGACCCGCAGCTTCGGTCCCTGCAAATCGACCAGGATCGTCGTCGGCCGGTTATAGGCCTTTTCCAGCGCGCGAATATTCGCGATCAGCTTCGCCTTGTCCGCCTGCTCGCCATGGCTCATATTGACGCGGAAGGCATCGGCGCCGCTGCGAAACAGCTTTTCGATCATCTCCGGCGTGTCGCTCGCCGGACCCAGCGTGGCGAGAATGCGAACCTTTCGCATGCGCGGCTTGTGATATTGCATGGATAAGGCTCCGCTCTCTGGACTACTATGCTCACCCTCCCCATAACGGCGGGAACCAGTGACGAAAAAGGCGCATAGCCATGCACAACGACAAACACAAATCAAGTACCCCCCCGGGCGCACCTTTCCCCCCCCTTGTTCCCCCATCGCCGCCCCGGCCTGAGCCGGGAAAAACAGACCCCTTTGG
>JACVCM010000072.1 GCA_016742125.1 Sphingomonadaceae bacterium
CGCTCGAAATCGTCCACGGCATGATAGCTCGAACGCGTCAGCGGCGACGAGGCGACCTGCAGGAAGCCCTTGGCGCGCGCGATCTGCGCATAGGCCTCGAACGCCTGCGGGGTGACGAAGTCGATCACCTTCGCATGCTTCGGCGTCGGCTGCAGATATTGGCCCATTGTCAGAAAGTCGATATCGGCGCTACGCATGTCGTCCATCACCTGATGTACCTCCATCCGCTCTTCGCCAAGACCGAGCATCACGCCCGACTTTGTAAAAATGGAGGGATCGTGCCGTTTGACGGTTTCCAGCAGGCGCAGCGAGGCATAATAGCGCGCGCCGGGCCGGATGGTCGGATACAGCCGCGGCACAGTTTCCAGATTATGATTGTAGACATCGGGCCGCGCGGTGACGATGGCCTCCACTGCCGCTTGTGCCTTGTTACGAAAATCGGGGGTTAGAATTTCAATCGTGGTAGCAGGCGTGTTTCGCCGCAGCGCCTCGATCACCTTCACAAACTGGCTTGCCCCGCCGTCGGGGAGGTCATCGCGGTCCACCGAGGTAATGACAATATGCTCCAAACCCATTTTCGCTGCAGCAATGGCGACATGTTCAGGTTCCAACGGGTCGACCGCGCGGGGCATTCCGGTCTTGACGTTGCAAAAGGCGCAGGCCCGGGTGCAGACGTCGCCCAATATCATCACGGTCGCGTGTTTCTTGGTCCAGCATTCGCCGATGTTCGGGCAAGCGGCCTCTTCGCACACGGTATTCAGGTTGAGATCGCGCATCAATTTACGCGTTTCGTTGAATCCGGCACCGCCGGGTGCTTTGACACGGATCCAGTCCGGCTTGCGTTCCCGGGCCGGACGATCAGGCGGTGTCATCGGTGCGTTCATGCCGTGCAGATAGCGATGCTATGACCACTTGCCAACTGCAACTTCGCTGCTATCCGGTTGCAAATTCCGTAAAGGCAATCAGATGATAATCGATACGCTGACATCACCCGTCATCCTTTTCTTTGTCCTTGGCTTTGTAGCCGCGCTGCTGAAATCCGACCTGACAATCCCGGAAGCCTTTGCCAAAGCGATGTCGATTTACCTGATGGCGGCCATCGGCCTTAAAGGCGGCGTCGAGGTTGCCTCCAGCGGGATAACCCCTGACCTGATCGCCGCAGCGATGGCTGGTCTGGCGCTTAGTTTCCTGTTGCCCTTCATCGCCTTCGCGCTGCTCACGCAATTCGGCAAGCTGTCCAAAATCGATGCCGGCGCGGTGGCGGCGCATTATGGTTCGGTGAGTGTGGTGACCTTCGTCACGGCAAAGGAAATCCTTACCGGACAAGGGCTGGGTCCAGCTGGTTATATGGTCGCTGTACTCGCGCTTATGGAAACGCCGGCTATCATCACAGGCCTTATGCTTGCCCGGCGCGGAGCCAAGGCTGACAACGGTAATGGCGGCACGCCTTGGCATGAAGTGCTCACCAACGCCTCGGTCATGCTGCTGGTGGGAGCGTTCATTATCGGCATGGTGGCGGGCAAGGACGGGTTCGCGCCAGTAAAGCCGCTGTTCGATACGGGCTTTCGCGGGGTACTGTGCCTGTTCTTGCTCGATATGGGACTAATTGCCGCGCGGCGGCTTATCCAGTCGCGCAAGATAACAGTTCGTCTCGTGACGCTTGCAATCGCCCTGCCCCTGATAAACGGTGCGATCGGTACGGCGCTCGGTACGTTCATCGGTCTGGACGCCGCGTCGGCCGCCGCCTTGGGCATTCTGGCGGCAAGCGCCTCCTACATCGCCGTCCCGGCGGCGATGCGGCTTGCGCTTCCCGAGGCCGATCCCGGCATCTACCTCAGCATGTCACTCGGTATCACATTCCCGTTCAACATCATTTTCGGCATTTCACTTTTTGCCGCGCTGGCCCAAGCGATAGGATAGCATATGTTTCAGACCGTGACCCGCAAACGTATCGAAATCCTTGTCGATACCCCCCTCGCGCCCCGCATCATAGCTAAGATCAAGGCGGTCGACATTTCCGGCTGGAGCCTGATCCATGTTGACTCGGGTGGCGGACGTGCGGGTGAGTGGCAACATGACGACGTGACTGGAGCAGCCGCCAAAACCATCATCCTGGCCATCGCGTCCGATACAAAGGCCAACGCGCTGGTCGGAGAGCTAGCGCCTGTGCTGGACAGCTATCGTCTTCTGCTTACAATCGGTGACGTGCAGGTGGTTCGTGGAGAAAGATTTTAATGCCTGAATTTGCCGCGCTGGTCGAAGGCTATCGTCGTTTCCGTTCCGACGCATATCAGCATCAAAAAGCGCGCTATGATGCGCTCGCCAGCGATGGACAGGCCCCGCCCGTCATGATCATATCCTGCTGCGACAGCAGGGTCGATCCGGCAACTGTCTTCGACACAGTCCCTGGTCAGGTTTTCGCTCTGCGTAACGTCGCGAATCTCGTGCCGCCTTATGAGCTTGGTGGCGGTCTGCACGGGGTGTCGGCAGCCATCGAGTTTGGCGTATTGGGGCTGGAGGTTCGCCATATCGTGGTGTTGGGCCACGCCCAGTGCGGTGGCATCAAGGCCTCGCTTTCGGGCAGTGACCTGGGGCAGGCAGGCCCAAGTTTTGTCGACAAATGGATGGGCCTTATTCGTGACGCGCGCGATTCGGTTGTGGCATCGAATCCGGAAGATGCCCAGCATGCGCTGGAACTGGAAACGGTAAAAGTCAGCCTGAAAAACCTGCGTAGCTTTCCCTTCATCGCCGAACGGGAGGCTGCAGGGTCTCTTAAACTGCACGGCGCCTATTTCGGCATTGCCGAAGGCCGCCTGCACGTGCTGGACGAAGTCACCGGTCAGTTCGAGGCGCAATGACCGGTACCGGGGCCCTTCCGGGTTTTTACAACGACATCGACCTCAGTCTGGCGGCGATCAAGTCGCTCTTGCTGGGCGGCGCCCAGGATCGTCATGCAGCGGCACATCACCCCGTCGTTGCGAGTATCGGCCGGGACGGCCGGCCCCGGCAGCGCGTGATGATCCTGCGCGACTTCGATTGGGACCAGCGTTTGCTCAGATTTCACACCGACGGGCGAAGCGAAAAAGTTTCTGAGATACAGCAGGCCGAATGGGTTTCAGCGCTCGTTTATGGTGAACTCGGAAAAATCCAGGTGCGGTTGTCGGGCCGTGCATGGATCGATACCGGTCATATTGCGGAGCAGGCGTGGCAAGGATCGAGCCGGTTCGCCCGTCGCTGCTATATGGCTGAACAGGCACCCGGCACGGATGCGGATCGCCCGACATCGGGCCTGCCCGAATGGATCGAAGGCCTCCAGCCTTTGGACGAACAACTCATCCCCGCCCGTGAAAATTTTGCGGCGCTACTGATATGCTTCGACGAAATCGATTTCCTCTATCTGGCCAATGCGGGGCACAGGCGCGCGCGCTGGAAATGGAACGGGTCGTCCGCCAACTGGTCAGGACGCTGGCTGGTTCCCTGACATACAGCGTTCGATATAAGCCTTGACCATGATGGCATGCCGCGACGCCGACAGCGCCAGATCGATGTCGTCACGGCTTTCGGCGTTGAAATATGGGATGTCTGGCTGGTTAAGGACCAGATAGTTGGACATTGACCCATCGCTCTGAATCACGCGTTCGTGCCAGAAATGCACCCCGGCATCGGCGATAGCACGCCCGCATTTCTCCGCATCCTTGGGTGGCTTCCCCTCACTCGCCAGATATGCCGTAAGACCCAGCGTGTCGTAATTCGCCATTTCGGGACGAGGCTGGATTGCAAACAAGCCTCCGTCACGCGGTTTGATCTCTCCGCGTCGATAGGCGTCGCGATCGACGATAGTGATCTCTCCGCGTCCGCCCTGACCGTCACCCGAAAAGCCGTGCGTGTTGGTGTGCAACGCGATGACAGGCTGGCCCGGGACCCGCTGCGAGAGGAAGGCCGAGGTGAAAAGCGGTGTATGATGGTCGAAATTGCGGTTTGGATCGCACGATGAGGATTTGGCGAGCCGAACACCGCATGGGCCGTAGCCGGCCTGACGTCGCAAACTTCCCGGTCCGGAATTGACCGCGATGCCGACTCCGCCATATTCCTTTACCGCCGCAATCATCGCATCAAATGCGGCGTTCTCGTCGTCGTGGGGCACCATCCAGAGCGGCCCGTCGGGCTTTGCTGGGTTCGTAAAACGAATGAGGTGCCAGTCGAACCCATTCTCAGAGAACCGGAGCTGGGAGACTGCTATACCGTCGAGAAAACCCGAAACGCCTTGATTGCGACGGAGATCGTCGTCCTCCAGTTGCAAATAAGCATCCGAAGAAACTGCGACCCATCCGTCAGCGGCGGTTCGGGCGCTGGGGGACAAAAGGATGGAAAAAAATGCAAGCGAGACCAGCAAAAACATACGCATGGGCAGGACATAAAGCATTGTGGCCTGCTTGACAGCCCCCTTGATGCCGCCAATGAAGGTGGCCGAGGGGAATTACCATGATGCAGCCGGGTTCAATCGCAAGCCTGTCGGTCTATTTTGTGCTGATGCTCAGTATCGGCGTTTATGCCTGGCGCAAGTCGACCGCGAACAGCAGCGAATATCTTTTAAGTGGGCGACAGCTGGGGCCCGCAGTGACCGCGCTCGCCGCCGGCGCTTCGGATATGTCGGGCTGGTTGATGCTTGGATTGCCCGGGGCCCTGTTTGCATCGGGTCTGGTAGAGGCGTGGATTGCCATCGGACTATTCGCTGGTGCATTGCTCAACTGGATCATCGTCGCGCCGCGCCTTCGTGAACAAACCGAGCGTTACGGCAATGCCCTGACCATCCCCGAATTTCTGGGCAATCGGTTCGATGACAGGAAGCATCTGCTTCGCGTGACGGCAAGCGTCGTTATCATCATTTTCTTCGCCCTGTACTCTGCCTCCGGACTCGTGGCAGGGGGCAAGCTGTTCCAGAGTGCCTTTGGCGCCGACTATGAAACCGGGTTATGGATCACCGCCTCGGTTGTCGTCGCCTATGTAGTTCTGGGCGGTTTTCTGGCCATCAGCCTGACCGATTTTGTGCAGGGCACCATCATGGCGATTGCGCTGGTAATTGTCCCTGTCATGGCATGGCAGGGACTTCCGGACGGTGTGTCGGTCGTATCGACCCTGACCGGTATCGACCCCAAATTGACGGGTCTGTTCGCCGGAACGACGGCGCTGGGCATCGTTTCAACGGCGGCCTGGGGCCTTGGCTATTTCGGGCAGCCGCACATCATCGTCCGCTTCATGGCAATCCGCTCGGTAAAGGATATCCCCACAGCGCGGAACATCTGCATGGCGTGGATGGCAATCACATTGGGTGGCGCCGTGCTGGTCGGCCTGATCGGGCGGGCTTATGTTGAGAGCCAGGGATTGAGCATCGCCGACCCTGAAACGATTTTCATTCTTCTCGCCGGGGAATTGTTTGCGCCGGTGGCGATCGGTTTTCTGCTGGCAGCCATTCTTGCCGCGATAATGAGTACGATCTCGGCCCAGCTGCTCGTGACGGGATCGTCGCTGACCGAGGATGTCTACAGGTTGTTTATCCGCCGCGATGCCAGCGAAAAGGAAATTGTCGCGGTCGGACGGCTGTCGGTGGTTGCAGTAGCCGGCGTTGCCATGCTCCTCGCGCAAAATCCGGACGGAACTGTGCTCGGGCTGGTCAGCAACGCCTGGGCTGGCTTCGGTGCCGCATTCGGACCGGTAATCATCCTGGCCCTGACATGGCAGCGCATGACGCTCGCCGGTGCCTTCGCTGGCATGGTGACGGGCGCGGTGGTCGTGATCGGCTGGATAGCATTAGGCCTTAGCAGCTCAATCTACGAAATCGTCCCCGGATTTGTCTGTGCGATGCTTGCGGCGGTGGCGGTCAGCCTTGTAGGCGAGACGCAAGACCGGCCTGTTCCTGAGCCCCCGCAATCGTAATAAACTTCACCGAAGATCGGCCTGCGACGCAGCGAAAGGGCGATTGACCACTGGCCTGCTCGCCGTCCAGCAATAACCCGATCTCGGCATCGCCATCATCGATGATGTCAACAGCACGCATCTCGCCAAGATCGTCGTGCGGCCCGTTGCGGAAATCGCGGCGCAGCCAGGCCATGCCGTGGCTCAGCATATCACCCAGGCCATCGGCGCGAAACGCCCTGACGCACAGATTGCCGTTGTCGAGCGGTTCGACGAAAATAGCAGGGTAGCCTCCCTCCAGACCCTCGACACGTACGCTGTCGCTGGTCGTGGTGGCGGCCCACGCTTCGGGGACCTTCTCAACCATCTCCGCCAGATCGAGATGGCGGATGCTTTCCCGCACTTCGCCCCACCGTGTAGAGGGTCCGGCAATCAGGCCGGTAAATACCTCTCCCTGTGCGGTCTCAATCACGCTGACATGCCGTGGTTCCTGTTGTGCTTGGCCAAGCGATTGCAGCAAGCCCGGAATGCTCTGCTCGCCATAGAGCCTGCGCGACAGCAGGTTCATCGTGCCGCCGGGCAGTACAAGAAGCGCGCCACCCCATCCCTTCAGCCTGCTGCACACGCTAGCAACCGTGCCATCGCCGGATAGCGTTGCGACAACGTCGACCGCCATTTTCTCTACATCGGCTCGGTGCGGCAATTCATCCCGCGGCAATTCGACGATATGCTCGAGCGAAAACCCCGCTGTCTGGAATGCCGACGTCAATTCCTCAAAATCAACCTCCCCAACGCTGCCGCTGGATTTGTTGATGACAAGGAGAGTGCGTTTCATGCCGCCATCAACGCGTCATCTTCTTATATGTTGCACGGTGCGGACGGGTTGCCTCTTCACCGAGACGGGCAATCTTGTCCTCTTCGTACGATTCGAAATTTCCTTCGAACCATTCGACATGGCTATCGCCCTCGAACGCAAGGATATGCGTCGCCAGACGGTCGAGAAAGAAACGGTCGTGGCTGATCACCACCGCGCACCCGGCGAAGCTCTCAAGCGCCTCTTCAAGCGCCGACAGCGTCTCGACATCGAGGTCGTTGGTCGGTTCGTCGAGCAACAGCACATTGCCGCCCTCTTTCAGCATCTTGGCCATATGCACCCGGTTGCGTTCACCTCCCGACAGCTGGCCAACCTTTTTCTGCTGGTCGGTGCCCTTGAAGTTGAACGCCCCTACATAGGCGCGCGTCGGCGTTTCATGCTTTCCAAGTTTCATGAAATCCGCACCGCCTGAAATTTCTTCCCAGACATTCTTGTTGGGATCGAGATCGTCGCGGCTCTGGTCGACAAAGCCGAGCTTCACCGTCTCGCCGATCTCGACTTCGCCTGAATCGGGCTTTTCCTGGCCGGTGATCAGGCGGAACAGTGTCGATTTACCCGCGCCGTTCGGCCCGATAACCCCGACAATACCGCCCTGCGGTATGGTGAAGGACAGATTCTCGAAAAGCAGCTTGTCGCCATAGGCCTTCGAAACATTCTTTACCTCGATAACCTTGCTGCCAAGGCGTTCCGGAGTCTGGATGACAATCTGTGCCTTTCCGGGTGTCCGGTTTTCCTGCGCCTCGACCAGTTGGTCGAATGATTTGATACGCGCCTTGGATTTGGTCTGCCGCGCCTTCGGGCTCTGCCGGATCCATTCCAGCTCATCCTTGATGGCCTTTTGGCGGCCGGCATCCTCGCGGGCTTCCTGTTCAAGCCTCTTGGCCTTCTTTTCCAGATAGGTCGAATAATTGCCTTCACAGACAAAATAGCGACCCCGATCGAGTTCGAGGATCCAGCTGACGACATTATCCAGAAAATAGCGATCATGGGTAACGAGGATGACGTTGCCCTTGTAATCGACCAGATGCTTTTCAAGCCACGCCACCGACTCCGCATCGAGATGGTTGGTCGGTTCGTCGAGCAGCAAGATGTCGGGCTTTTCGAGCAGCAGCCGCGTAAGCGCGATCCGGCGCTTTTCGCCGCCAGACAGGTTGGTCACGGGCCAGTCACCCGGTGGGCAGCGCAATGCGTCCATCGCCAGTTCCAGTTGGCTGTCGAGGCTCCAGCCATCGACCGCGTCGATCTTTTCCTGCAACTCGCCCATCTCTGCCATCAATGCATCGAAATCGGCATCTTCAGGCGGATCGGCCATCAGCATCGAGATTTCGTTGAAGCGATCGACAAGGTCTGCCACCGGACGGACGCCGTCCATGACATTTTCCTTGACCGTCTTGTTCGGATCAAGCTCCGGCTCCTGCGCCAGATAGCCGACGCGGATATGTTCGCCGGGCCAGGCTTCACCGGTAAATTCGGTATCCATCCCGGCCATGATCTTCATCAGCGTCGATTTACCCGTGCCGTTCGGTCCGACGATGCCGATTTTCGCATCGGGATAGAATTGCAGGTTGATATTGTTGAGGACGGGCTTGCTCGCGCCGGGAAAGGTTTTCGTCATTCCCTTCATCACGAAGCTGTACTGCGCTGCCATGGTTGGAACTTTCTTGTCTGAACTATCTGGATTTGGCCGCTTCCCTAGCCATCCGTCCCGACAGTCGCAAGGCGGGATTGCAAATGCGTGACAGGACATTAAGCGTGCAGCCCATGACAAAATATCTTGCCCTGTCGATCGCGGCCCCGGTGCTGCTCCTTGTCACCCCCGTCTCGGCAGCATCGCCGCTGGAGACTTTGAGAGACAAGGCGCTGGACGCTGATGAGGTGGCCTATGATATCGTCGAAGGCCTGACGACCGAAATCGGCCCCCGACAGGCCGGTACCGAGGCCGAAGCGCGTGCGCGAACCTGGTCGGTGGCGAAGCTCAAGGCGCTCGGTTTCAACAATGTCCGCATCGAGGAATATCAGATGCCGACATGGGTGCGCGGCGAAGAGACAGCCGAAGTCGTCGCGCCCTTCCCGCAAAAACTCGCGGTGACTGCGCTGGGCAACAGCGGCAGCACCGGCGAGGTAGGGCTGGAGGCGGAAATTGTCTTTTTCCCCACGCTCGATGCCCTGCGCGCAGTCCCGGATGGAAGCCTAAATGGCAAAATCGCCTTTGTCAGCCATGCCATGAAGCGCACGCAGGACGGGTCAAGCTACGGCGCCTTCGGCCCGGCCCGCTTTGTCGGGCCCAATATCGCGGCCAAAAAGGGCGCGTCGGCCATCGTTATCCGTTCGGCGGGAACCGACTACCACCGCAATCCACACACCGGAAACACGAATTTCGATGCGGGTGTAACGCCGATTCCGGCGGGCGCACTGTCCATCCCCGATGCCGAAAATCTCGAACGAATGCTGGCGCGTGGCAAACCCGTGAGGATGAAGCTGAAGCTGACGCCCCAGAATATCGGGGTGCAGACATCGGGCAACGTCCTTGCCGAAGTCAAAGGGTCGAACCCGAAATTACCGATGATCGTTATTGCCTGTCACCTTGATAGCTGGGATCTTGGCACCGGCGCGATCGATGACGCTGCGGGCTGCGGCATCATCGCCGCAGCTGCGAAGCATCTCCAGTCGATGGGGCAGCCGAAGCGCACGGTCCGGCTTTTATGGGCGGGGGCCGAAGAGGTCGGAATCTGGGGCGGCAAGGATTATGGCGCAAAACATGCCGATGAAGCGCACGCAATGGCAATGGAGTCGGATTTCGGCGCCGGCAAGATATGGGCCGTCGACTTCAAATTGCCGGACAGCGCAAAAGAGTTGAAAGCAAAAATCATATCCGCGCTGGCGCCGCTCGGTGTTGTCCCACGCCAGCAACCGGCTGGAGGCGGGGCGGACATCGCTGCCATCATTACCGCGCAGAAGCTGGGCATCATCGATCTGCAACAGGATGGAACGAGATATTTCGACCTTCACCATACGCCGGATGACACGCTGGACAAGGTCGACAAGGCCGAGCTCCGCCAGAATGTCGCTGCGTGGGTGGCCACGCTTGCCCTCGTTGCAAATTATGAAGGCGAATTGAAGCCGGAGCCTGCCATATGAAGACTGTCTTCCTGATCCTTGCTGCAACGCTTGCACTTGCGGCCTGCGTCGAGGAGCCAAGCCCCAAAAATGCCGAAAATGCGGCCGAGGATATCCAGAAGAACGTTCAGCAGGATCTGGTCGCCGACAGGAAAAGGTCGATCGAGGAGGCCGCAGAGGAAGCCACAAAGCTGATAGAAGCCGACGCCAAAGCCGAGGTTGATGAGGTCATTGCATCAAACCCCGCAAATTGACAATCCTGTGATGAGTAAATGGTCGGGGAGACAGGATTCGAACCTGCGACCCTCTGGTCCCAAACCAGATGCGCTACCAGACTGCGCTACTCCCCGACACGGGATATTTCGACCGGTGACAATCCTCCGGAAGCTGGTGGGCCCGGAGGGACTCGAACCCCCGACCTAGCCGTTATGAGCGGCCAGCTCTAACCAACTGAGCTACAGGCCCCGACCGGCTAGCCAATCGTGAGCGCGCCGATAGCGGAACAATGGACGCGCTGGCAAGTGCTATATCAGGTCGGCGTGCGAAAAAGCGCCGCCTGCTTGATTTCCGCCATGCAGGTCGGACGAACCGCCGAAGCCTGCAAATGCGAAAAGACGCCTTCAAACCATTCAAACAGAAGTTCCAGTTGCCCCGCATCCTGGACATAGGGCGTATGCCCGATGGCAAGCGAGGGCGAATGGAAAGACAGATTGATAATGGGAACCGCTTTTTCCAATGCGAGGTCAATACCCTCCAGCGCCTTGGAAAGCGGGATTCCCTCTGGCGTTAGCGCAATCCGCTCGAGCATTTTCGACCGCGCCAGCATCGATCGCACGGTCTGCGATTCGAATATCTCGCCAAACATCACCGGGCCCGCCGACCGCAGGGCGCCTGCAAAAACGGTGGTGAGCGGCAATTCCAGCACACTGCCGGAGCGGAGCCAATAGGGCGCCAGCGGATGATAGGTATAATCAGGACCACCCTGGTCCGAATAATTGAAACGCGACCGCACCGAACTGTCAATCGTAATGCCAAGATCGTCCAGAATAGCTGCCGTGTTCGCGCCCGCTCCATACCGCCCGGCCCGATAGGCGTCGGGCCTGAGCTCGAAACGACTGACAATGGTTTCGTGCAAAATGGTCAGCTTGGCCCTTTCAAGAGCTTCGGGCAGGTTGCAGGCATAGCTGTTTTGGAGCGATACCGGTTCATCGAATGGCGGATTCACCCAGGGATGGAGCTGCACACCGATTTCTGCCACCCCGTTCCTCGCATATCCTCCGAGCAGCTCGACGCCGAAGCTATCTTCTGCAATCGGAAAATCGATCAGATAGCAGGGTATGATGCCATATTTGCCGCACAATTCCTGAAATCGCGGCACGGCATGGAGATGGGAAGTCCCGAAGCCATCGCGCGCAAAAGGCTTGTTCCAGTCAAATTCTTCTTCGGTATCGACGGTCAAAATGAAGCGCGGACCGCCCAGTGCCGACATATCGGCGAAGTCGACAATCTTGGCCGGATCTGACGTTGGGGACTGAAACGTTGCTGATGCCCCCCTTGCCAACATGTCACTCCCGCTCTTCGTCCCTGTACCCTGACTGGCCGTCGCTGACCGCCGGCAGCATCAGTATCAGCGCTTCATTGTAAAAACGTAAATCACCCCCGGCATTTCTCGCAAGGCTCCGAACCAGCCGTAGCGAGAAGCCAAGGCCCAGAAGCGGCGCTTCGCTGGCATCGTCGACACTGCTGGGGCCAAGGTCGAAGAGGGCAGCTTCCTCCATCTGTCGCAGCTTTTGCGGAAGCGTCAGGATGAAGCGGTTCGTTGCAGCGGCCCCGGGCTCTGTCCTAAACCGGCCGTCGAGGATCTCGTTCGGTTCGCAACCGATGATCACGGCCGATAAAAGCCGGGAAAACATTCGTTCGGCTATTTCATTATCGATCGCAAATGGCCGGACAGGGTGAGCCTGCACCAGATTCAGCGTGACATGGAGGAGATCGCTCAAACCTTGCAGGCGCTCGGCCAAGCGGTTTGCGAGCCAGCCGCATTCGGTTACGCCGGGCGCAAAGCTCAACTGACCGGACTCGATTTTTGCTGCCGTCGAGAGATCGTCGAAACCGGCGAGCAGCCGTTCAGCATCATTCAGGATATTGCGTGCCAGTAACCGGTAGTCTTCGGTCACCGGTCCGAACAGCTGTTGCTCGATAATCTCTGAAAAGCCGATAATCGCACCCAATGGGGTCCGCAGTTCATGCACCAATTGTTGAACATGATCGGAGCTTGCGCTTTCATCGGTAGAGATCAGGGCGCTTTCGGCTATCGTCGGACGCCTGAAAATACCTCGATAGCCCTCAAAACGTCCATTGATCGCGTTGAAAAAGGGAGAAGCGTTGATACGCCAGTCACCCGCGATCATGTCCGCCCCGCATAACCGCATCCGTGCATTTTCGAGCGGCATCCGCTGCCGGAATGCTGCGGCCCCATAGGCATCCGGGCCGGGGCCATCGTCAAATGCCGGCTCTGCGATATCGACACCAACGACAGCGCCCGGAGGCGCGCCATCGACCCAGCTCACCGTGCCGTTTTCGTCGGTTTCAAACCGGATTTCGTTTACGAATTCGGGATAGTCGCGAAAATTTTCGTCGGCGAAGGGAAGATAGGGCGCCTCCCCTGTTTCCCTTTCGCTACGCAACTTTTCGATCCGCTCGACAATGTCGCGGATCTGGACGCCGTTTGCTGCAGCCCTTCCCTCTTTCACTGCCGGCTCCGGCAACACAAAATCAGCTCCTGCCCACATGGCCAATGCCCGCTTCGTCAGCGGTCCCAGATCGGGCCGGTTGCGCAAAAAGCCACGTGCCCTTGTCGACATGGACGGAACGATGTTCGCCCAGTCCTGATCGCTGAGACTTGCGCCGGAGATTGCGGCGGCGGCGACCGGGGGGATATCGCCGGACAGCAGCAGCACCAACGGCGGCGACTGGATCCGGCCTTTCAACGCCTTCACACATTGTTCACGGGTATCGGCGGAAACGAACGGGATGTGCTCCCGGACCTTTTCGAGGCCGTCCGCGACATAATCCAAAGCGAAATTGCGCGGATTCTGGGCAAGTATGTCGACCAGTTGCTGCCATTTGGCGGCATTGCCCGGCGCACTGTCATCGACCTGCCTCAACGCAGTTTCAAGGCGGTCATCGAAGCGCAATTCCCTGCAATCCTAACTGATAATTATCTTTGTCCGCTAACCGGAATATACCGCACGCTGGTCGCACGAAAGCCGCAAAATTTACACGTCACACTATGGGACAATTGCAATGCGCTATAATAATATTATAAGGCCGTGGCAGGAAGCAAAATGGAAATATCAAGAAAATGGCGAATTTGAACCTCGATGCGATAGATTTGAAGCTTTTGGCTGAATTACAGGCCGACGGGCGGATTACCAATGTCGATCTCGCCACCAAGGTCGGATTGACCGCTCCGCCCTGTCTGCGCAGGATGCGGGCTCTTGAACAATCCGGCACGATAAAATCCTATCATGCCGATATCGATGCGACCTCACTTGGGTACACAATCACTGTATTCGCAATGGTCAGCCTCAAAAGCCAGGCCGAGGAAGACCTAAAAGCGTTCGAACAGCATGTCCGGGCGCTTCCCGATGTTCGCGAATGCCATATGCTGAATGGCGAAATAGACTTTATTTTGAAGATTGTAGCTCGCGATCTTCAGTCATTTCAGGAATTTCTTACCTCCCAGCTTACGTCGGCTCCGAATGTCAGCAGCGTCAAGACATCGCTCACCATTCGCACCGCAAAGGACGAACCCGGCGTTCCCATCCCTGTAGCATAAGAAAAAGGGGGCAGAGGGCCGCCCCCTTAACCATTTGTCGGCTATAGCCCTGTCAGGCCGCGGTGGTCGCAGGCGCTGCCATTTTCTGGTCGATAAACATCAACCAATATTCGGCAATTGCCTTGCGGTTGGCACTTGTGATCATCGCAAAGTCAGCCTTCGCCCCGGCATAGTCGCCGAGCATCGTCTTCGACATGGCAAGCCGGAAACGCGTCCGGTCGGTCTGGTCATTGCCATCCTTGTCAAGCACCGGACCCTTTGCGAGCGCAGCGGCATATAGCTCGCTCGCGGTCTTGTAATCCTTGTGCGAGAAGAATGAGTCCGCCGTCAGCGACGCCAGCATCGGACGCGGGCTGGCTTTTGCCGGGGCGACTGTTCCTGCCAAGGTCCGCGTGTCCTCGGCCAGGCGTCCCTTGGCTTCATTATATCTTTCGCTGAAAGTGACGTTGTTGCGCGAGATAACACCCTTCGCAAATCCTTCTTCGAGAACGGCAACAGCCTCCGCAGGATAACGCACGCCAACATAGCTGAGGCTATCGAGATATTGTGCATATTCCTGCTGGAACCGCAGCGCTTCGCTTACGCGCATCAAGCGCATCAGATCGAGCGACTCTTCGGGATTGAGCTGTAGCGAACGGTCGAAAAAGGCCAGCGCGTCATGCCAGTAATCGGGGTTCTTGTCGATCTTGAGCAGTTCCTTGTACCAGTTGGCAGCGCCACCATAGTTTTTCGATTTGGCAGCCAGGCTCGCGGCGCGCAGATAATAGGCCTTGTTCACCGTACCCTTGGCCTTGTCGGCCGCAATGGCCTTGCCCAACCAGGCGGTCGCATCCGCATCCTTGTTCTGCTGTGACATGGCGTTGGAAATCAGGAACTCGATATTATTGCCGCGATGCCCAAGATTATAGGCGTCGATCATATACTTTTCCGCGCCGGCAAAATTCTTGCCGTCATAGGCGATAGCACCCTTGCGGAAGGTGTATTCCTTCTTGAGGTCGGCCGGTGTAGTTGCCGAGGCGAGTAGCAGGTCGATGCCCTGCTCCTGGAAAGCCAGATCCTTGACCCCTGCGCCGATGTTGATTGCCAATATGCCCGCTTCATAGCGATCATCGTCATTCCCGATCGCCGCAACGACTGTGGGAAAGGCGGCCTTTGCCGCCGCAGGATCTTTTTTGAGCAAGTCTGCAACGGGGGTGTAAGCCGTAACAAAAGGCTTGGAATAATTACGCTTCGGCGCAGCCGGAGCTGCTTCCTTGCCCTTCTTTTCCTTTTTGGGCTTGTCCTGCGCGACTGCCTGCGCCGATGCGAGCGACAAACCGGCAAGCGAAAGCGCAACGGCAAATTTCGAAACAAACTTCATTCTACTCTCCGCGAGTTAGGGGGTTTTGGCGTATTACCTTTATCGACCATCACTATAGGTAGCTGGTCCGGATAGTGCAATTCACATAGCGCCCCCAAAATAGGCGATGTGCATGAATTGCGGTTGAACGAATTCTCACGGAGTATCGAGGTGTCCAGAGGTTCTGCAATCATTATCGGTGCCAGCGGCGGCATTGGCCGCGCTCTGGCAGACGAGCTGGATGCGCGCGGCTCTTTCACCGCTGTCCAACGGCTATCGCGTCACAGCGCGCCGCCCATCGACCTGTGCGACGAACTTCGCATCGCAACGGCTGCAAGCCAGTTGAAAGAGGCAGAAGCTTCCCCGACGCTCATCATCGTGGCAACCGGTATATTGCACAAGGCGGACCGCGGCCCTGAAAAAAGCCTGCGCGATCTCGAACCGGACTGGATGATGGAGAATTTGCGCATCAACGCCGTCGGCCCGGCGCTCGTTGCCAAGCATTTTCTGCCTTTGATGCCAAAAAGCGGCCCGACATGTCTCGCCATCCTGTCCGCGCGGGTCGGCAGCATTTCGGACAACAGGCTCGGAGGCTGGCACAGCTATCGAGCGTCGAAAGCCGCCCTCAACATGCTTGTCCGCAATATCTCGATCGAGTGGCAACGCAAGAACCCGGATGCGGTCATCGTCGGCCTTCATCCCGGAACCGTCGAGACGCCGCTAAGCGCGCCTTTCAAGGGCAATCCAGCGCATGAACGCTTTGCGCCTGAACAGGCCGCGCGGCAGCTCCTGGACGTGCTGGAGGCGTTGAAACCGGCACAATCAGGCCAGCTTTTCGCCTATGACGGAACCCTGATCGCGCCATAGCCCCGAATCTGTGGAAAACTTGTCGAAAAAGGCGCTTTTAAAGGGCGTGCGGGTGGCTATTTGCGGCGCACGGGTCTAGGGTTCCCTCATCTCAAAAAAATAAGGATTTTCGCGGCCGGAGCGACGATAACAGCCCACAAGACCGCTCTGATATTTCCCCGGTCGGCATCGTCGACGAAATGAAGGCGAGTTACCTCGATTACGCCATGTCGGTCATCGTCGCGCGTGCGCTTCCCGATG
>JACVCM010000073.1 GCA_016742125.1 Sphingomonadaceae bacterium
TCCTTGACCTCGACGCGCGTAATCTTGACGCCCCAGGGCGAGGTTGCGTGATCGACCACCGAGAGCAAGCGCCCGTTGATGTCATCGCGTTTGGAGAGGGTTTCGTCGAGGTCCATACTGCCCATCACGGTGCGCAGGTTGGTCGTGGTGATCTGCATGATCGCGACGTAAAGGTCGCTCACTTCATAGGCGGCCTTGGCGGCGTCGAGCACCTGGAAGAAAACGACCGCGTCGACGCCGACCATCGCGTTATCCTTGGTGATGATTTCCTGCCCCGGAATATCGAGCACCTGTTCCATCATGTTCACCTTGCGCCCGACGCGGTCGAAAAAGGGGATGATGATCGTAAGGCCTGGCTGCGCGGCATGGGTGAAGCGGCCAAAGCGCTCGATCGTATAGACGAAACCTTGCTGCACCACCGTCACACCCATCGCCACGAAGATGATGACGATCAGCGCAAGCAGGCCGAAGAAATATTCCATGGAAGTCCTCCCGTTTGACGTGAAGCGGATTGTCTTAGATATGAAACCGCTTGCCAAGGAAAATCGGAAGGCGGACGATGCGATGCAAATTCTAGACAAACTCAAATTCGTTCGCTCGGCGCTTTATGTGCCTGGTTCGAATGCGCGGGCATTGGAGAAGGCGCGGTCGCTGGATGCGGATATGCTAATCATCGATCTGGAGGATGCCGTGCCGGAGGATATGAAGGCCGCTGCGCGGTCTGCGGCGGTGGCCCATGCGGCGGCGGAGGTTAACGGGAAGATCATCGCAATCCGAGCCAATGATGTGGATAGTGTGCATCATGCCGAGGACATAAGCGCGCTGAAGGGTTGTGATGCCGACTTGATCGTGTTGCCCAAGGTGGAGGATATTGGGGCATTGACAGCGGTCGGCGCGGAGCTTGGCCTACCGCTGCTGGCAATGATCGAAACGCCAGCGGGCCTGTACGCGGCGCGCGAGATTGCTGCACATGCATCAGTGGCGGGGCTGATTGCCGGGACCAATGATATAGCCGCAGAAACCGGCATCAAGCAGGGACCGATGCGAGAGGGGCTCGAACTTGCGTTGCAGGGCATCGTGCTGGCGGCATCGGCGGCAGGCAAGCCGCGCTTTGATGGCGTGTGCAATCGCCTTGACGACATGACCGGGTTCGATGCCGAATGCCGGCAGGGTGCGACCTATGGTTTTACCGGCAAGACGCTGATCCACCCCAACCAGATCGACATTTGCAATCAGGCATTTGGTCCGGACCTGGCGACTGTCGCCGAGGCAAGGGAGCTAATTGCGGCGAGCCGAGGCGGGGCGCAGCGATTTAAGGGTCGCATGATCGAAACGATGCATGTAGAGGAGGCAAAACTCACGATAGAGCGTTCCCGGCATGCGACGGGCGACCGCTGATCGAAATCTTGCGGAGCCGGAACATCATGCGCCTTGTCAAAAGAGCAGCTTTAGCCGGGCTGGTCCTGCTGGCCGCGTCGCCAGCGTTGGCGAAAGGCGTGTCGGAAGCGGACCTGCGCGGACATATCGAAATACTCGCCAGCGATGAATATGAAGGTCGGCAGCCAGGGACCGCAGGCGAAGCCAAGACTGTCAAATATATTGCCGAACAATGGGCGAAGGCTGGACTTAAACCGGCTGCGGCCGATGGTAGCTGGTTCGAACCCGTGCCGTTGATCCAGCGGGCGCAGGGCAGTTCAACCCATATCTTCACTGCCAAGGGTCGCAAACTGCGGATCGTATCGGATGACATCATATTGATCGGCAAAGAGGCGCAATATGCGAAAAGCGGCTTGCCGGTCGTGTTCACCGGCGCCGGTGTGACGTCGGATGGATCGGTCCAGGCCGATGTCAAGGGCAAGGCGGCATTGTTGATGTTTGACGCCGATACTGTGCCCGACCGCATGAAATCGCCCCGCGCGCGGCGTGAGGCCCTGGTTGCAGCGGGCGCGGAGGCAGTAATCTTTATCGGTGACAGTCAGGGGAACTGGCCTGTCTTGCGACGGGCTTTGCTGTCGCGAACGATAGGATTGGAGACTATCGAGCAGCGCGCGGCGCTGGAAGGCGGGATCAGCACCGAATTCGCTGTGGCGATGGTAACCGCTGCAGGGCGTGACTGGGACAAGCTGCGCGCGCATGCGAAGCAGAAGGACTATGCCGGGGAAGCGCTTGGTATCGACGCGGATTTCAAGGTCACGACCGATGTTTATCGCTTCAACAGTTCCAACGTGATCGGAAAACTTCCAGGGCGCAAGAAAGGCAGCGGAGCGGTGCTGTATATGGGGCACTGGGATCATTTGGGCATTTGCGCGCCCGAGGATGCACCCGACCGCATCTGCAACGGTGCGGTGGATAATGCGAGCGGGATTGCAGTGTTGACAGAGGTGGCTGAACGGCTGGCGAAAAAGCGGCATGATCGCGACATCTATTTCCTTGCCACGACCGCAGAGGAAAGCGGGTTGCTGGGCGCTTACGCCTATGCGGCGAAACCCGTATTTCCGCTCGACCAGATTGTCATCTCGCTGAACGTCGACACCATTGCGGTTGCAGCGCGCGGGGCCAAGGTAGCGATTATCGGGCGCGGCAACACGAAGCTGGACAATATTGTCGAAGGCATTGCCAGAAAGGCCGGGCGACAGACTGAAGGCAGCAGCGATGCCAATGCCTTTATCGAGAGGCAGGATGGCTGGGCGCTCACGCAAAAGGGTGTGCCTGCGTTGATGGTCGGGGGGTCGTTCGCCGATCTCGACCTGATGCAGAAATTTCTTGGCAGCGATTATCATGGCATCAATGACGAGTTGACCGACAAGACCGAATTGGGCGGTGCGGCGGAAGATGCCGACCTGCACATTGCGCTCGGACAATATTTTGCCGACACGCGAAAATATAAATCCGCCAAGGCTGGCGAATAAGGGCGCTACTGTTTACATGGGCCGCCACGAATCGAGCGATAAAGCGGTGGCACCATGAAAGAAATTCCTCTCGGCCTGACATTTGACGATGTGCTGCTGCAACCACAGGCATCCGATATGCTGCCCAGCCAGGCGGACACACGTACGCGGCTGACCAGGGCCATTTCGCTTAACATCCCGATCCTGTCCTCGGCGATGGATACGGTGACCGAGGCGCAGATGGCGATCGTCATGGCGCAACTGGGCGGTATCGGCGTGCTTCACCGCAATCTGTCGATCGAGGAACAGTGCGCCGCAGTGCGGCAGGTGAAGCGGTTCGAGAGCGGGATGGTGGTTAATCCGATTACCATTGCACCCGATGCGACACTGGCAGAGGCGCAGGCGCTGATGACCGCCAATTCGATCTCGGGCATTCCGGTGGTCGAAAATGGCGGCAGGCTGGTGGGCATCTTGACCAACCGCGATGTGCGTTTCGCCGAAAATCCGGCGCAAGCCGTGTCCGAACTGATGACGCACGAAAACCTGGCGACGGTGTCGGCGGGCGTCACGCAGGAAGAAGCGCGGCGGTTGTTGCACCAGCGCCGGATCGAAAAACTGCTGGTGGTCGATGACAGTTATCATTGCGTCGGGCTGATTACGGTCAAGGATATCGAAAAGGCAGTGCTCTATCCCGAGGCGACGAAGGATGGCTCCGGTCGCCTGCGCGTGGCGGCGGCAACCACCGTCGGCGAAAAGGGGATGGCCTACACAAAGGCGCTGATAGATGCGGAATGCGACCTGATCGTGGTCGACACCGCGCATGGCCACAGTGCGATGGTCGCAGCCGCAGTCTCTGAAATAAAGCGCATGGCACCCGAAGCTCAGGTCGTCGCAGGCAATGTCGCCACTGCGGCTGCGACACGCGCGCTGATCGATGCAGGCGCGGACGGGGTGAAGGTGGGAATAGGGCCTGGCTCGATCTGCACCACTCGCGTGGTTGCGGGCGTTGGCGTGCCCCAGTTGACGGCGGTGATGGAGTCGGCGGCGGAAGCGGCGAAGTCGGGCGTTCCTGTTATCGCCGATGGCGGCCTGCGCACCTCGGGCGATGTCGCCAAGGCACTGGCCGCAGGGGCGTCGTCGGTGATGGTCGGATCGCTCCTCGCCGGTACCGAAGAGGCACCGGGTGAAACATTCCTGTATCAGGGCAGGGCTTACAAAAGCTATCGCGGCATGGGAAGCGTCGGCGCAATGGCGCGCGGGTCGGCCGACCGCTATTTCCAGCAGGATATCAAGGATCAGCTCAAGCTGGTGCCCGAGGGCATCGAGGGACAGGTGCCCTATAAAGGCCCGGCGCGCGACGTGATCCACCAGCTTGTCGGCGGTGTGAAGGCCGCAATGGGCTATACCGGATCGCGCACCATAACCGACCTGCAAGCGCGCGCGCAGTTCGTCCGCATCACCAATGCCGGCCTGCGCGAAAGCCATGTGCACGATGTCACGATCACGCGGGAAGCACCCAATTATCCGACGCGCTGAGGCATGAAGCCGTCCGCACGCCTGCAATCCGCAATCGAGCTGCTAGACGAAATCATAATCGCTGCACGCGATGGGGGTGCGTCTGCGGATAACATTGCCAAACGCTTCTTTGCCGAGCGGCGCTATGCCGGATCCAAGGACCGGCGGGCGGTGCGGGATTTGACCTGGACCGCCATACGTAGCTTCGGCGAGCGACCAGAGACTGCACGCGCAGCCTTCGTTGCGATGGCGGATGATGATGAGGAACTGGCCGCATTATTCGACGGCAGCGACTATGGTCCGGCGGCGATTGGCCCGGACGAACCGCGCGCCGACGGTGGCTTGCTGCCTGAATGGATATTGCCGCATTTTTCGGGTCTGGTGGACGAGGCAGAGCGCCACGCCTTGCTTGGCCGCGCACCGCTTGACCTTCGAGTGAACGCGCTGAAGACATCGCGCGATGCGGCAGCAGCCGCACTTCCGGACGCGGAGATACTGCTCCAATCGCCATATGCGCTGCGCCTGTCGACCGGTCAAGCCATCGAGAATAATCCAGTGCTGCTCGACGGTCTGGTCGAAATTCAGGATTTGGGTAGCCAGCTGATCGTCGACGCGTGTCAGGCAAAGCCGGATATGACCGTCCTCGATCTGTGCGCTGGTGCGGGTGGCAAAACACTGGCCCTGGCAGGGGCGATGTCGAACCAAGGCCGCCTGGTCGCGAGCGATACAAACCGGGCCCGGCTCGACCAGATGCGACCGCGGGCAATCCGGGCGGGTGCTGTGAATATCGAAACCCGGTTACTCAATCCGGGTAAGGAAAGCGAAATGCTCGGGGATCTGTCGGGCAAATGCGATGTGGTCTTGATCGATGCTCCCTGCTCGGGCAGCGGCACGTGGCGCCGTAATCCGGAAACGCGCTGGCGGCTCGATCCGGCGCGGTTGCGGCGGGTCATTGGCGAGCAGGCGAGGTTGCTCGAAATCGGTCCGGAAATGGTCGCGTCCGGGGGGCATTTGGTCTATGCAGTCTGCTCATTGATTGCAGCAGAGGGCAGGGGGCAAGTGGCAGCATTTCTGGCATCGAATCCAGGCTGGAGCGCGTCCGATGCCGCCGTTCCAGCGGGTCGCCCTGACGGTGACGGCGTTCTCCTCACCCCGCATCACGACGGTTGCGACGGATTTTTCTTCGCGAGGGTACGAAAGCTGTGATAGCGTCGCGACTCCAACATATCTGGATATTGATAATGCGCTTTTCTCCTGCTGCCATTGCCCTGTCGTTGACCCTCGCGATGATTTCGAGCGCGAGCATCGGGAGCCGCGCCGACGACGATATCGATACCCAGTCAATCGCATTGCTCAAATCCGGTAATGAAGCCGCCCGGGCTGGCGATTTCGATTCCGCGATTAACTGGTATGAAACTGCGCTGGCTGTCGATCCGCGCAATCGGGCCGCATATATCGCGATGGCGGAGGCCGTAAAGGCACAGGGCCTCAATGGAAAGGCAATCCGCTTTTACAGGGAGGCGCTGGAAATCGAACCCAATGACCAACTGGCGCTGGCCGGGCAGACCGAAGCGATGATTGCCAAGGGTGCCATCGAACCCGCGCGCAAGAATATCGCTCGACTGAAGATGCTGTGCCGGGGCGATTGCGATGTGGTGGACCGGTTGGCGCTCTCCGCAAACCGGGCTGGCGAGAAGCAACAGTTACAGGCAAGCGCGCTGGAGATTAAGCCGACGGTTGGCGTGGCGCCTGACGCTCAGCCAAATTGAGTTTAATCCTCCCGGAAACGGGGAGGGGGACCATGCGAGGCATGGTGGAGGGGCACCTGCCAAAAACGTCATATCTCGCGGCCTGTTCCCCTCCGTCAACCGTGCGGGCTGCCACCTCCCCGGTCCGGGGAGGACTTTAGTCAAATCAGATCGCCAAATTCAGCCACGATCGCCTCATAAAGCCGCCTTTTGAACGGCACGATCAAATGTGGAAGACGGTCGGGCGTGACCCATTGCCAATGCGAAAATTCCTGATGCTCGGTTTCGATATCGATATCGTCATCCGACCCTTTGAAACGCATCAGAAACCAGTGTTGCCGCTGGCCTCGATATCTGCCTTTCCAGACCTTGCCGATCAAATCATCGGGCAAATCATAGAAATGTTCTGCCCGGCTGCGCGCGATGATGTCGACCAGACCGGAATGCACGCCCGTTTCCTCGAACAATTCGCGTAACGCAGCCTCTTGCGCATCTTCCCCTTCGTCGATTCCACCCTGCGGCATCTGCCAGGCATCGCCTTCGGGACGACTGTCTTTGCGCTGTCCGACGAACACCTTGCCTTCCATATTGGCAAGCATGATGCCCGCGCACGGGCGGTAGGGGAGGTCTTCGAATGTGTCGGTCATGTGTTGGCCATGACCTCGGCGAGCATGGATTTCAGGGCATTCACATAGCCTTCGACGTCCTTTTGTGTCGAGGGGATGGCCTGACGGATATTGATGTGCCCGTGAATATTGCCTTCTGCACTGATATGCTCAACCCTGACGCCCGCTTCCCTCAGTTTTTCAACATAAGCCAGCCCCTGGTCGCGCAGGGGATCGAGGCTGGCGGTGGTGACGAGGCTAGGCGGCATGCCACGCTGGTCAAAATTCAGGGGCTCCGCCCGGTAATCGCCGGGTGTCGCCGCATGGCCTTCGTTGAAATAGGCCATCGCTTCATCGGTCAGCAAATGACCGGAACCGAATTCGCGCATGCTCGGCCAGTCGGCATCAAGGGTTACGACCGGGTAAATGGGGTGCTGCACAAGCACCGGAACATCGGCCGGATTGTCGCGCAGCGCCATCGTTGTCACAATGGTCAAATTCCCGCCCGCGCTATCGCCGGAGGTAATAAGGCCGGTGACTTGCAGTCCCAGTTCCGGCGGGCTGGATGCAACCCAGCGTGTCGCCGCCTCACAATCCTCTGCGGGGGCAGGGAAGGGATTTTCCGGCGAAAGGCGATAATCGACCGAGATGACGGGCAGGTCGAGCAGGCGCGCGACTTCGGCGCAATGGGGCTCATATGTGTAAAGGCTACCGATGACGAAGCCGCCGCCATGATAGAATAGCATGACCGGGCCGGGGTCGCGCGTTTCACGCCTGTCGTAAAGTCGAGCAGGGATGTTGCCGGCCGGTCCGGGTATCGAAAGGTCGCGAATAACAGCCAGCTCGCCAACAGGTGCATCGGCTATGTCACGCATTGCAGCAGTCATCGCACGCGCTTCGGGGGCGGACACTTCCCAGAATTTGGGACCGGGCACAGAGTTCAGGAACGCAAGGAACATGGCCACATCGGGCCGGACAAAAGGCGTGGTTTCGCTCATCATTTTCTCCATCTCGCCGCCTGATAGGACGGAGGGTGGGACAGGTCCAGCATATCCCGTCATAGTTTTTCTAACATTGCAGTGCGGTGCCAATCGGCCTAGAGTTTTTGTAACGAAAACGACATTTCTAACGGGCTGGAACAATGGCGACCGCATTTAAAGACGAAACGGGAGGTGCAGAAGCACCGACCCAGAGCGAGGCTGTTGTCATTCGCTTTGCAGGCGATAGCGGCGACGGGATGCAGTTGACCGGTGGGCAGTTCACGCTGTCGTCGGCACTTGCGGGCAATGATTTTGCAACCTTCCCGGATTTTCCCGCAGAAATTCGTGCGCCGCAGGGGACATTGTTCGGCGTGTCGGCGTTCCAGATCAATTTCGGGTCGAGCGACATCACGACTGCGGGCGACCGGCCTGACGTGCTCGTCGCCATGAACCCGGCGGCGCTGAAGACCAATGTGGGCAGCCTGCGCGAAGGCGGCCTGATTATCGCCGACACCGGCGAATTTTCGCAGCGCAATCTCGACAAGGCGAAATATACCGCCAACCCGCTCGAGGATGGCAGCCTCGCCAAATGGCAGTTGATGGCGTTCGACATCAGCGCGCTGACGTTGGAGTCGGTGAAACCCTTCGGTCTGGGCAACAAGGAAGCGCTGCGTTGCAAGAATATGTGGACGCTCGGCCTTGCGCTGTGGATGTTCGGTCGCAAGCGGCAGCCGATCATCGACTGGCTGAATGCCAAATTTGCCAAGAACAGGGTGCTGGCCGATGCCAATATCGCAGCGCTGAATGCCGGTCATGCCTATGGCGAGACGGCCGAGCTGTCGGGACCGCTGAAGCAATATAATGTAGAAGCCGCACCGGCTGAACCGGGTGTTTACCGGACCGTGACCGGGGCGGAGGGCATTTCTTATGGTCTGGTCGCTGGCGCGCAGCTGGCGGGATTGAAGATGTTCTTTGGCGGCTATCCGATTACGCCTGCTTCGGCGATTCTGCATCATCTGGCGCGGCTGAAGGAATATGGCATCACGACCTTCCAGGCGGAGGACGAGATTGCAGCCATCGCTTCGGCCATTGGCGCGTCCTATGCCGGTCAGTTGGGCGTTACCAGCTCGTCCGGCCCGGGCATTGCGCTGAAAGGCGAGGCTATGGGCCTTGCGATCATGACCGAGCTGCCGCTCGTTATCGTCAATTCGCAGCGCGGCGGGCCGTCAACGGGCCTTCCCACGAAGACTGAGCAATCCGACCTTTATCAGGCAATCTACGGCCGCAACGGCGACGCGCCCATGCCGGTCATCGCCGCGCGCTCACCTGCCGATTGTTTCAACTGCGCGATCGAGGCAGTGCGGATCGCGGTGCGTTATATGACGCCGGTGATGTTGCTGACCGACGGCTATATTGCCAATGCGGCGGAGCCCTGGCTGGTTCCTGACATGGACGCCTATAAGCCTTTCCCCGTCGAGTTCATGGAGCATGTGCCCGAAAGCGGCCGTTTCCTGCCCTATGAACGCAACCAGTGGGGCGGGCGCCCTTGGGTCAAGCCCGGCACCCCCGGCCTGATGCACCGCATTGGCGGCATCGAAAAGGCGCAGAATAGCGGGCATATCGACTACAGCCCTGCCAATCACGAAATGATGACCAAGCTGCGCAAGATGAAGATCGACGGCATCGCCGACGACATGCCCGAGCAGGATGTGACGCTAGGCGAAGATAGCGGCAAGCTTGCCATTGTTGGCTGGGGCTCGACCTTCGGCCCGATCCATCAGGCAGTGCGTCGCCAGCGGGCGAAGGGACAGGATGTTCACCACATCCATGTCCGCAACATCTGGCCGCTGCCGCGCAATCTGGGCGATTTGCTGAAGCGCTACGAAAAGATCATCGTTCCGGAAATGAACACTGGCCAGTTCAAGACGGTGCTGCGCGACCAATATCTGGTCGATGCGCGGCCGCTGAATAAGGTTTCGGGGCAACCCTTTACCATTGCCGAGATTGAGGCTGCTATCGAGCAGGCACTAGCATGAACGACATGACCCCCATCAAAGCGACCACGCCCAAGGATTGGGAGACCGATCAGGAGGTCCGCTGGTGCCCCGGTTGCGGCGACTATGCTATTTTGAAGGCGGTGCAGCGCACCATGCCCGAAATCGGCGCGACGCCTGAAAACACCGTGTTCATCAGCGGTATCGGCTGCTCCTCGCGCTTTCCCTATTATATGGAAACCTATGGCTTCCACACCATCCACGGCCGTGCGCCGGCGGTGGCAACGGGGGTGAAGCTCGCCAATCCGGAACTGGATGTGTGGATTATCACCGGCGATGGCGATGCGCTTTCCATCGGTGGCAATCACACGATGCACCTGCTGCGGCGCAACCTCGATTGCCAGATTATGCTCTTCAACAACGAGATTTACGGCCTCACCAAGGGCCAATATTCGCCAACGTCGCGGATTGGTACCAACAGCCCGTCGACGCCTTATGGGTCGGTCGACCGGCCCGCGACGCCCTGTGCGTTCGCGCTGGGTTCGGGTGCACGGTTCGTGGCGCGTGGCTTCGATGTGTCGAAGAACCTGCCCGAGGTGCTGAAGGCCGCACATGCGCATCGCGGAGCAGCCTTTATCGAGATCTTCCAGAACTGCATCGTCTATAACAAGGACGTGTTCGAGGATTTTGCCGCACCGAAAGGGGCGGAGGACCAGCAGCTTTGGCTCAAGGACGGAGAACCGATGTTGTTTGCCAAGGGCCTGAAGGGCATAGCGCTCGATGGCGACGCGCTGGAGTTGAAGGTTGTCGATGTCGTCGATGGCGACTGGCAGGCAGCGGGCGTAATCGTCCACAATGTCACCAACCGCTCGATCGCGCACATGCTGGTCGAGATGCGCTTCGGCGAATTCCCGATGGCGCTCGGTGTGCTCTACGACGATCCCCGTCCGACCTTCAATGACGCGGTGGTTGAGCAGAACCGTGCGGTGAGCGAAGGCAAGGTTGCCGACCTGAGCAACCTTCTGGTGAAGGGCCAGACGTGGACCGTGGCCGACGGACCGGAGCTTTAGAAGGGTTCACGCAGAGGCGCAGAGGAAGCAGAGGCCGCAGAGAGGTAAGATTGCCTCCCTTATCGTCATCCTGAACTTGTTTCAGGATAATGAGCGGCGGTCTGTTATCTTGAAACAAGTTCAGGATGACGAAACCGGGATGCTTGAAAATCTCTGCGGCCTCTGCTTCCTCTGCGCCTCTGCGTGAACCAAAATTGCCCCCAGTCATAAGACGGTATTGCTTCCGCCGCCTTGCTCCGCCAGCAAGGCGGGATGGATAATCTAACCCATTCCCTCGTCGGCGCGCTTATTGGGCAGATGGGATTGAAGCGCAAGACGGGGCTGGCGATGCCGACGCTGATCATTGCGGCGAATATTCCGGATATCGATGCGGTCGCGACTTTGCTGGGCGGGCATCAGCATCTGGCGATCCGGCGCGGGATAACGCATGGGCCGATTGCGATGGTGGTTTTGCCATTGCTGCTCTGGGCCGCGATGCTGGCGTGGGACCGGTGGCGACCGAGCGCAAATCGACTGCCCGTACACAAGGGCTGGTTGCTGACACTCGCCTATATAGGTTGCCTCAGTCACCCGCTGTTCGACTGGTTCAACAGCTATGGCATCCGCTTGCTGGAGCCGTTTTCGTCACAATGGTTCTATGGAGATACCATTTTCATTATCGACATCTGGCTCTGGATTGCTTTGGTAGCAGGCGTCTGGATGTCGGTTCGTCGCGAACGAACAGGCTCTTCAAACTGGCGAATTCCTGCCGTCACCAGCCTTGTTGCAATTGTTGGCTATATATTTGCAAACGGCCTGATTACCGGTCGTGCCGAACGGATGACGTTTCAGGCGGTCGAACAGAAGCACGGTCTTATGCCCACGCTTGTTGTTGCCAATCCCGTGCCGGTCCAGTTCTGGAGACGCGAGATGCTCTGGCGCGACAAAACCCGTTTCGGACAGGGCACATTCAGCGCCCCGAACGTTGTGGTGGTCGATGACAAGGTGGGCGTTCATCAGATTGACGGCACCAAAACCAGGGCTTTGGCAAAGGACAATCCGGACGCCGCCGCTTATCTGTTCTGGTCACGCATGCCCGTGGTTCGCCTCGACGGCGAGGGCACCGTACGGCAGATTAACATTTCTGACCAGCGTTTCGGCAACCCGATCGTGAGTAATCGCTTCACGGTTTCCGTGCCGGTGAAAGACGAATGACCACCACCCCAGTCATCCTCTGGCTCCGCCGCGACTTGCGTCTCGTCGACCAGCCGGCGCTTGCCGCCGCGCTTGAGAGCGGAGCGCCGGTCATTCCGGTCTTCATCCTTGACGACGCAACACCCAAACATCGCAAGATGGGCGGGGCGTCGCGCTGGTGGTTGCATCATAGTCTGGCTTCGCTTGATGCCGATCTTCGGAAATTGGGTTCGCGGCTGATTTTGCGGCTTGGGAAATCGGACGAGGTTCTGGCGACGCTTGCAGAGGAAACTGGCGCTTCTGCCATCCACTGCATACGCCATTACGAACCGTGGTGGCGCAATGCCGAAAGGGCAGTTGCGAACGCTTTACCCGAGGGCTGCGAGTTTGTCTGTCATGACGGCAACTACCTGATGCCTCCGGGCAGCGTGACCACTGGCAGCGGCGGGCAATATAAAATCTACACGCCCTTCATGCGCGCGCTGATGCAGCATATGCCGCCACATGAACCGTTGCCCGCCCCGACGAAGATTGCCGCCCCCGACAAATGGCCACCGAGCGACAAGCTGGATGACTGGAAACTTCTGCCGACCAAGCCCGACTGGACGGGAGGCATGAAGAAGATGTGGACGCCGGGTGAAGCGGGTGCGCACGAGCGGCTCGAAGACTTTACCGATAAGGCCAGATCCTACGACGAAACGCGCAACCTGCCTTCAGTCGATGGCACGTCCTTCCTCTCGCCACACCTGCATTTCGGAGAGATTTCGCCCGCGACTTGCTGGCACGCGACGATGAAGGCGGGCGGCTCGGTCGATGTGTTTTTGAAGGAGCTGGTCTGGCGCGATTATGCGCAGAATGTAATCTGCCAGTTTCCCGAATATGGTGGCAAAAATGCGCGCGACGCGTTCGACAGCCTGCTATGGCGCAGCGGTCGAGAGGCGCAGGCCGACCTGCGCGCATGGAAAAAGGGGCAGACCGGATATCCAGTCGTCGATGCCGGAATGCGGCAGTTGTGGGCAACCGGCTGGATGCACAACCGCGTCCGCATGATCGCGGCGTCATTCCTGATCAAGCATCTCCTTATCGATTGGCGCGAAGGGGAGCAGTGGTTCTGGGACACGCTGGTCGATGCCGATTACGGCTCAAACAGCGTCAACTGGCAGTGGGTTGCGGGCAGCGGCGTCGACAGCAATATGTTCGTGCGGATCATGGCGCCGCTGTCGCAGTCGGAAAAGTTCGATGCGGCGGACTATATTCGGGAGTGGGTGCCGGAGTTGGCCGAGCTGGCTGACGCGGTGATCCACGATCCCGAAGAGCATGGGGTCAGGCCGAAGGATTATCCAGCGAAAATCATCGGTCACAAGGATGCACGCGAGCGGGCGCTGGCGACATACGCGAAAATAAAAGGCTGACGCCGCACCAGCGAAGGCTGGTGTCCATCACGTTTGTCGGCCTAAAGAGAAAGGCGAGATAGGCCCCAGCCTGCGCTGGGGCGACGATCATTGTTGCAGCGTTAGCCGATAACCCGTCTCAAACTCCGATCTCAACAACCCGACAATCGCATCCGCCACTACCGATGGCTCCTTCACCGTCGCCGGGTCTTCGCCGGGATAGGCGGAGGCCCGCATCTTGGTTCGTGTCTTGCCGGGATCGATGATCGCCACACGGACGGGCGAGAGATTCTTCACTTCCTCGCCATAGCTCTGCACCAGATTTTCAAGCGCGGCCTTCGATGCGCCATAAGCTCCCCAAAAGGCACGCGGCTTTGCACCGACAGACGAGGTGAGCGCAAGCAGCCGACCTGCCTCGCTTTTGCGGAGGAGCGCGTCGAATGACGCAATCAGCACCTGCTGCGCGGTCACGTTCAGTGTGAACAACCGCGCGAATTCTGCGCCGTCGATAGCGGGGACCGGAGCCAGCGTGCCCAGCATTGCGGCATTCAGCACCAGCATGTCGACTTTGCCCCAACGCTCGTTCACTGCCGCCGCCAGCCGCGCGATGCTGTCGCCATCGGTCAGGTCGAGCGGGGCGATTGTGGCGCTGCCGCCGGCCTCGAAAATCGAATCCTCTACGGCTTCCAGATCCTTGGCCGTCCGTGCGGTAATGATGACATGCGCCCCCTGTGCTGCCAAAGCCCGCGCCGTTGCCGCACCGATGCCGCGGCTCGCGCCGGTGACCAGCGCAATCTTGCCTTCGAAAGCCTTGATCATCCCTCAGGCAGTCTTTCGCTCGCCAAGCATGATGAGGTCGCCCGAATCCTGCTCGTCATGGTCGGTCAGGCTGGTCGGGTAGTCGCCAGTAAAGCAAGCGTCGCAATATTGTGGCTTGCCATTATTGCGCGCATCCTCGCCAAGTGCGCGATAGAGGCCGTCAATCGACAGGAAGGCAAGGCTATCGGCCTGAATGAACTTTCGCATTTCTTCCACGTCCATGCGGCTGGCGAGCAGCTTGGAACGTTCGGGCGTATCCACGCCGTAGAAACAACTGTTCATCGTCGGCGGGCTGGCAATCCGCATATGGACTTCGGCCGCGCCCGCCTCGCGCATCATCTGGACGATTTTCAATGAAGTGGTGCCGCGGACGATGGAATCGTCGATGAGCACGATCTTTTTGCCCGCGACCAGATTTTTGTTGGCATTGTGCTTCAGCTTCACGCCCAGATGGCGGACGCCGTCGCCGGGCTGGATGAAGGTGCGTCCGACATAATGCGAACGAATAATACCGAGTTCGAACGGAATACCTGCCGCCTCCGCATATCCAATGGCGGCAGGTGTGCCGCTGTCCGGAACCGGAATGACATAGTCGACATCGACGCCATTTTCGCGCGCAAGTTCGGCGCCGATCGCCTTGCGTACCGAATAAACGCTAATTCCCTCGACGATGGAATCGGGGCGCGAGAAATAGACATGCTCGAAAATGCACGGGCGCTGCGCAACCGGAATGAATGGCTTGTGCGACTGGATTTCGCCATCACGAACAACGACAATCTCGCCGGGGTCGACCGTGCGAATGAACTCCGCGCCGACAATATCGAGCGCAACGGTTTCCGACGCGAAAATAATCGATTCGCCCAAGCGGCCCATCACCAGCGGACGAATGCCAAGTGGATCGCGGCATGCAATCATGCCTTCGGTCGTCTGGCAAATGAGCGAATAGGCACCCTCAACGCGCTTCAATGCGTCGATCAGCCGGTCGAGCAATGTCCTGTATCCAGAGGTCGCGACCAGATGAATGATGACTTCGGTGTCAGAGGTCGACTGGAAAATCGACCCGCGTCGCACAAGATCGCGGCGAACGGTCATCGCATTCGAGATGTTGCCGTTATGCGCGACCGCAAAGCCGCCGGTGGCAAGGTCAGCATATAGCGGCTGGACATTGCGGAGGGACGTTTCGCCGGTGGTCGAATAGCGGACGTGGCCGATCGCGCTGCGTCCCACCAACCCCCCGATAATCTCTTCACGGTCGAAATTGCCCGCGACATGGCCCATCGCGCGGTGGGTATGGAAGTCATGGCCGTCATAGCTTGTGATGCCAGCGGCTTCCTGCCCGCGATGCTGCAGGGCATGGAGGCCCAGGGCAACCATCGCCGACCCGCCATCGGCG
>JACVCM010000074.1 GCA_016742125.1 Sphingomonadaceae bacterium
GGGTGACCGTGCGTTCCTGGTACCCGCTGTTGCCGCCTGCGGGGCGCAGGCCCGGCACCACAAAAAAACCGTCTTTCCAGACTTTCTTGACCGCCTTCACCTCATGGCCCGAGCAGACGATACCATCCAGACCGGCCTCCTGCGCCAACGCTGCCAGCCGGGCAACCTGTGAATCGGGGCTGTCCGGCACACCCACGCGGTTCAGGTCATGGTCGTCGAGGCTGGTCAGTACCGTCACCGCGACCACTTTGGTATGCGCTCCGGCTGCCGCCTTTGCATCCTCCATCATCGCGCGGCCTCCCGCCGCGTGGATGGTGACAATCGCAGGTTCGAGAGCGTTTATCGCCTGCATCGCCTTCGCCACGGTGTTGGGAATGTCATGCAGTTTCAGATCGAGAAAGATGGGCAGACCCAGCTTTTGCACTTCATGGACACCGTGATGGCCGTTGGCACAGAAAAATTCGAGGCCCAATTTGACGCCGCCGACATGGTGCTTGATACGTTTTGTTAGGTCGAGCGCTTCGTCGAGATAGGGTGTGTCAATGGCAACATAAAGCGGGTTGCTCATGCCGCATCCCCTGGCACATAGGCAGGCGGCGGCGCAACCGGCGTAGCGGGCGGGTAACCGCCGCCGCGCTGATTACCTTCCAGCGTCATGATCCGTCGCTTCATCCGCCACAACATCGCACGGTGCAGGAAATAGAGCGGAAAGAAACCAAGCATGAATGCCGCGATCACGAGTGCGGGCAGCTTGGTATCGAGCATCAGTCCGCCCCACAGGCTTACCGACACGGGCACCCAATTGTTGATTGCAAACACGATCAGGCCGACAATCGCTGTCACCCAGATCAATGTTTTCAGAAATCGCATCCATCGCTCCTTGCAGAGCTACCTTATGGAAAGATTGAGGCTTTGGGTAGGGGGTGATTTCGACCCCGAATCAATCACAATGCCATACCCGTCATGCTGAACTCGTTGCAGCGTCGATACAGCTTTGTTCTATGGAGAGGGCAGGAAAACATGAACCCTTAAACAAGTTCAGGATGACGGTAACAGTGCCTGCGTTAGTTCAGGCTCCAAACACCCGTTCGAAAATCGTATCGATATGCTTGAAATGATAATCGAGGTTGAACTTGTCCTCAATTTCCTGAGCATTCAGCTTTGCAGCGACGTCGGCATCGGCCTTGAGCAATTCCATTAGCGATAGCGACCCATCGGAATCCCACACCTTCATCGCGTTGCGCTGGACCGCAGCATAGCTATCCTCGCGGCTCATCCCGGCTTGTGTAAGTGCCAGCAGCACTCGCTGCGAATGGACGAGGCCACCCATGCGGTCGAGATTCTTTTGCATCCGTTCGGGATACACCAGAAGCTTTTCGACCACCTCGGTCAGGCGGGCGAGGGCGAAGTCAAGCGTGATCGTCGCGTCGGGGCCGATATAGCGTTCGACCGACGAATGGCTGATATCCCGCTCATGCCAGAGCGCAACATTTTCGAGTGCCGGGGTGACATAGCCACGCACCATACGCGCCAGACCGGTAAGATTTTCGGTCAGCACCGGGTTGCGCTTGTGTGGCATGGCCGAGCTGCCTTTCTGACCCGGCGAGAAATACTCCTCGGCCTCGAGCACCTCCGTGCGTTGCAGATGGCGGATTTCGACGGCAAGACGCTCGATAGACGATGCGATAACGCCAAGGGTCGCGAAATACATGGCGTGCCGGTCGCGCGGGATGACCTGGGTCGAAACGGGCTCCACCGAGAGTCCGAGTTTGGCCGCGACATGCGTTTCGACTTTGGGATCGATATTGGCAAATGTACCGACCGCACCGGAGATAGCGCATGTGGCGATCTCGACCCGCGCTATTTCCAGTCGCGCCTTGCAGCGTGCAAACTCGGCATAGGCCTGTGCCAGTTTCATGCCGAAGGTGACCGGTTCGGCGTGAATGCCATGACTGCGGCCGATGGTCGGCGTGAACTTATGTTCGAACGCACGAGCCTTGATCGCGGCGAGCAATGCGTCGAGATCGGCGAGCAGGATATCGGTTGCTTGTGTCAGTTGCACCGCAAGGCAGGTGTCGAGCACATCCGAGCTTGTCATCCCCTGATGCATGAAGCGGGCTTCGTCGCCGACCTGTTCGGCGACCCAGGTAAGGAATGCAATGACGTCATGCTTGGTCACGGCCTCGATTGCATCGATAGCGGCAACATCGATGGCCGGGTTTGTGGCCCACCATTTCCATAAGGCTTCAGCGGCAGATTGCGGCACCACACCCAGTTCGGCAAGCGCCTCGGTGGCATGTGCCTCAATCTCGAACCAGATCCGAAAACGGTTTTCCGGCTCCCAGATCTTGACCATATCGGGGCGGGAATAGCGAGGGATCATGATGGCGCTTTCGGCTGGTGCTTTAGAGTCGCCGCGCGCCTAGCAGAAGTGACGACGCCATGCAAAAGGGCGATGCTCAAGTCGGCCTTCCTGTGTTTTGTCATCCCGAACTTGTTTCGGGATAACACGCAATGGTAGCGTATTATCCTGAAACGAGTTCAAGATGACGTGACTGAAAAGTCAGAACGTGACCGACAAACGCCCGTACAGGAACCGACCGTTAAAGCCGAAAGGCGAGAAGCCCGAATAGGGCAGATAGCCCGCGTTCACCGGATAAAAGCCACCAGTGGGACGCGCGCCTTGCGGGCGGGCGTCGGGATAGACATCGAACAGATTGTTCGCGCCTACCGCTAGCTCGATCCGGTCCATGAAGGTGTAACGTACTTCAAGGTCGGTGATCCATTTGGGACGCAACACCAGATCGTCGGGGCCGAGCGCGACCAGGCTTGCGGGATTGGCAATCGGCGCCGCCGCGTCGGGCGAGATGACCTCACCATAACGCGTCGAGCGCGCGGTGATGCCGAAATTGCCGACTTTTCCATCGGCGCTCAGGACGATCTTGTCGCTGGGTTGACCGTCGGTGAAGCGGATCCCTTCGACGCGACCGAACAGCACCAGCCCGGGAATCGCCGACAGCGGCCCCAATGCGTTGATGCGGCGATCGATCTTGGTGTCGTTCAGGTTATAGGCCGCCGTTAACGTCCAGTCGCCAAAGCCTTCAGTGCCGACGCGCCACGTCGCGACTGCATCGAGGCCCTGCGTGGTGGTGTCGAGACCGTTGATAAAGAACCGCGCTGCACCAACGCTCTGGAACCCATTGGCGTCAAGCACAGCCTTCACCGCTTGCTGGATGGCCGCGCTACCGGTCCCGGCAGCGCCGAGATTTTCGGTCAAGACGATGCGGTCATCGATCTTGATGTTATAATAGTCCATCGTGAAGTTCAGCCGTGACGTGGGTTGCATGGTGACGCCGAGGCTGAGGTTCTTCGACTTTTCAGCCTTTAGCGGCTGGGCGCCGAGAGCACGCGCCACAGGGCTGTTGACCGCAACGGTACTGATCTCGACCGGTACACCAGCAATGAAGTTGGTCGATGTCGTCGTGAAGAACTGTTGGTGCAGCGATGGCGCGCGGAAGCCGTTCGAATAGGAGCCGCGCAGAGCGAGGCCTTCCACAGGTTCATAGCGCATCGCGATCTTGCCGTTGATAGTATCGCCGAAGTCGGAGAAATCCTCATAACGAGCCGCAATAGTCACGGTGAGGCCGTCGAACAGGTCGCCGTCGAGTTCGACATAAGCAGCCTTGCTGTTGCGGCTGGCATCGGTGCGCGCCGAGGTCGGGAAGCCAGGGAAACCCTGGGCGCCGACGAGCGCGCCGCGTCCGGGGAAGCTGCACACATTGGTAGTAACGTTGAACACGCCAGTTTGTGCGGCGCAATTGACGGCGGTTGTAACGAACGATGCCTGAAAGAACGGTCCGATCGCAAATGACTGGTTGTCGCCGGGACGGATTTTGAAATTCTCGTCGCGATATTCGAGGCCGACCGCGAACGACACAGGCGAGGCTAGGCCGAAGTCGAATTCACGGCTGACGTCCAGGTTGGCGGTCAGTTGGCTGAATTGCAAGCCGCCGGCGTCGAAGTCGGACTGGCTGGCAGGGCCGAAACTGGTGTTGAGGCTATTGCGAACCATATAATCGAACTTGTTCCGGCCATAGCCGAGCGACAGATCGGTGTTCCAGCCTCCAAGCTCGCCTTTAATACCGACAAAACCGGCATAGTCCTCAAGCTCTGAGTCTATGAAAGGCAGGAAGCCGTCCGCACGCAACGGCACGAAATTGGCTGCGGTTGGCGTCTGGTTGGGCGCAAGCACCGACCAGTTGCGGTTATTGGCCGACGACGATTGGCGGTAATTCGCCGCGCTCAGGCCATCGCGATGGCCGTATGAGCCGAACAGGTAGAATTCGAACGCCTCGCCAAGCGGCATGCCAGCGTTCAGAAAGAGGTTATAATCCTCTGTCTTTGCATCGCCGAAGATGAAATTGCGGCGGTCGAAAGTCAGTTCCCGCGCATCGAAGGCGGCAGTCGGCCGGTTGTAATTGGGCCGCAGGTCGTAACCCGAACGATTGGTCGCGTCGCGGTCTCGATACTCGCCGGTAACGTTGATATAGCCTGCGCCGATGGGCAAGCCAATATTGACTGCGGCCGTCTTATATTCGCCGTCGCGCGCCTTTTGCTCTCCGGAAGTGTTGGCCCGGAAGAAGCGGGTATCAGCGGGATTCAGGATCGGCTGCCCTGCCGCGTCGGTCTGCAAACCGGTGACGCGCGGAACGCCCTCCATCGTGCTGTAATATTTGCCCCAGCTGACGCTCGCTTTACCGCCATTATCTGCGGTCTTGGTGCGGATGTTGATCACACCTGCAATCGCGTCAGAACCATATTGTGACGACGCCCCGTCGCGCAGCACCTCGACTCGCTCGATCGCCAGGGCGGGAATCAAGTTAAGGTCGACCGCTGCGCTGCCGCGCCCGACCGAGCCATTAACGTTCAGGAGTGCCGAGACATGACGGCGCTTGCCATTGACCAACACCAGCGTTTGGTCGGGCGCAAGGCCGCGGAGCGAGGCGGGCCGGATGACGTCGGTTCCGTCAGTGATCGACGGCTGTGGGAAGTTGAAAGAGGGGACCAACTGGTTCAAAATTTTGTTGGTTTCGGTTAGACCGGTACTGGCCAACGCATCGCCTGAAATAACGTCCACCGGCACGGGGCTGTCCGCCACGGTGCGGTCGGTACGGCGCGTGCCGGTGACGATGATTGCGGCATCGGCTGGCGCGGTATCTTCGGCTTGTGCTTCGTCCTGGGCATAGGCCGGCATGGCGACGCTGACTGACAGCGCAGCGGATGACACGGAAAATGCGAATGCGGAAATCAGTTTGTGCTTGGTCATGAGGCGTCCCCATTTGAAAGATTATATTGTCCGGACATCAAGGCTGGCACGTTCCTGACGCGATGACCAGCAACCGCGCAATATTACGGAGATTTTTCAACCAAGTTGTGACTTTATTGCAACGTAATAAAGCCCCCCCCCGGTCAATTAAGCTGTGGATTGCTGAAATCCCCACTTTCCGCGGAGTCCATCGCTCGCTATCGGAGCGGCGATGTCCGACACCGTAGAGACCCCACCGCCCGAAGACCCGTTCGACGCCATAGTCGATGCGCCGTTCGATGCGGCCCTGTCGGAACGTTATCTGATTTATGCAATGTCGACGATTACCGCGCGATCGCTGCCCGATTTGCGTGATGGCCTGAAACCCGTCCACCGCCGCCTGCTGTGGGCGATGCGGCTGCTCCGGCTCGATCCGACGCAGGGTTACAAAAAATGCGCGCGTGTCGTGGGCGATGTGATCGGTAAATATCACCCGCATGGCGACCAGTCGGTCTACGACGCGATGGTCCGCCTCGCGCAGACATTTTCGCTGCGCTATCCGTTGGTCGATGGGCAGGGGAATTTCGGCAATATCGACGGCGATAATGCGGCGGCCTATCGCTATACCGAGGCACGGCTGACCAGAACCGCAATCGAGCTGATGAACGGGCTCGACGAAAACGCCTCCGATTTCCGTCCGACATATAATGGCGAAGATGAAGAGCCCGAGGTGATGCCAGGGCTGTTCCCGAACCTGCTGGCCAATGGTGCAAGCGGGATTGCGGTCGGAATGGCGACGAGCATTCCATCGCACAATGTCGCGGAGATTATCGATGCCGCGACATTGCTGATCGACGAGCCGTCAGCGACGCACGAGCAAATCATGGAGATCGTGCAAGGGCCCGACTTTGCGACCGGCGGTGTGCTTGTGGACAGTCGGGAGGTTATCAATGCCGCCTATGCGTCGGGCCGAGGTGCAATGCGGGTGCGCGCGCGTTTTTCGACCGGAAAGCTGGAGGACGGCAGCTGGGAAGCCTCAGGCGTGGAAAAGCAACCTGGCGGCACCTGGCAACTGGTCGTCTCGGAAATCCCCTATCAGGTCCAGAAAGGCAAGCTGATCGAGCAGATCGCACAGTTGATAGCGGACAAAAGATTGCCGATTTTGGACGACGTTCGGGATGAAAGCGACGAGCAAATCCGCATCGTGCTGGTCCCCAAAAGCCGCAATGTCGACCCTGACGATCTCAAAAATGCGCTGTTCAGGCTGACCGATCTGGAAACCCGCTTTTCACTCAACATGAACGTCCTCGATGCCGAACGCACGCCGCGGGTGATGAGCATCGGCGAAGTCTTGCGCCACTGGTTGCGCCACCAGCTTGAGGTGCTGGTGCGCAAATCGCAACACCGGCTGGCTAAAATCGACGCGCGGCTGGAGTTGCTGGAAGGCTATATCATCGCCTTTCTCAACCTCGACCGTGTCATCGAGATCATCCGCACACAGGACGAACCTAAACCTGTAATGATGGCGGAATTTCAGCTCACCGACCGGCAGGCCGAGGCGATCCTGAACATGCGGCTCCGGTCGTTGCGCAAGCTCGAGGAGATGGAGCTTCGCCGCGAACTGGACGAGTTGAAGGCCGAGCGTGAAGAACTCATCAAGCTGATCGGGAGCCCGGCGCGGCAGAAGACGCGGCTGAAGAAAGACCTCGCCGCCCTCCGCAAGGGCTATGCCGAGGACACCGAACTCGGTCGTCGCCGCACGTCCTTGGAAGAGGCCGGACAGACGCGTGAAATTTCGCTTGAGGCCTTTGTCGAGCGCGAGCCGGTCACGGTAATCATGTCGAAACGCGGCTGGATCAAGGCCATGAAGGGCCATGCCGACCTTTCCGTGAAACAGGATTACAAGTTCAAGGAAGGCGACGGTCTTGCCTTTGCCTTCCATGCACAGACTACCGACAAGATATTGATAGCGACCGCCAATGGTCGTTTCTACACGCTCGGCGCTGACAAGCTTCCGGGCGCGCGTGGGTTTGGCGAGCCGGTGGGATCGATGATCGATATTGAGGCAGGCAACGACATCGTTTCGGTTTTTCCGGTCATTCCCAATGGCAGGATGTTGCTCGCTGCATCCACCGGCAAGGGCTTCATTGCCAAAATGGCCGACGTCGTCGCGGAAACCCGGAAAGGGCGAGGCGTGGTGACGCTCAAACCCGGCGCGAAACTGAAGGTTGTCCGTCCTGCGCCGCCCGAGACGAAGGAGGAGGCGCAACTCAAGGACCAATATGTCGCCGTCGTTGGCGATAATCGCAAACTTGTCGCATTCCCGATGAGCGAAATACCCGAAATGGCGAAGGGCCAGGGCGTAACGCTGCAGCGTTACAAGGATGGTGGCCTTTCGGACGCCATCTGTTTCAGGATGAGCGAGGGTCTTAGCTGGGCGATGGGCGGGGACAGCGGACGCACAAGGACCGAGAACGACATGTCGCTTTGGCGTGTGGCGCGCGGCGCAGCGGGCCGACTTCCGCCGCAGGGATTCCCGCGTAACAACCGCTTTGATTAACGGCAGCGGCCACAAAAATTAACCCTTTGTTGTCCATGAATGGGTGACGAATTTTTACAATCGTCGGCTATGTGTGCATTTAATGACAATGACAAGTCGCCGCGACACAGGAGAAATATCGCCTTTCAGCGTCATGCTGAACAAGGGGCGTAGACTGCATCCTGCCAATCCCGAAGTGGAATTCGGCTGGCTGGCGACTTTGCCCATCGCCGGCGCGATTTTCCGGATCGATTGCGATGAAGTCCGGCATGTCATCAGCAATCGCAAATTCGACGATCTGGCGCTTGGATTCAAACGCGAGTCAGGATTGGACATGGCAACGCTTGCCGAGCGTGTGTTCGCGATGGTCGAGGCCGGTCGCGACGCACATTTCGAATGCTGGCAATCGCCCGATCCGGTAAACCGCCGCGAACTCGAAATCAGTATTGCACGTTTCGGGGTTGGCGGAACCATGCTTCTGCTATCGATCGTGGACCGCACCGCTGAGGCCGTAAGCCGCATCAACCTGCGAAGGGAGATGCTCAGCGACAGCCTGACCGGCTTTTGCAATAGGACGGGCTTTGAAGAAGAGATTGAGACGGCCATTGAAGCGCTCCTTCGATCGGGCGCGGCAGTGCATTACGGTATCATCCTGGTCGATCTTGCCCGGTTCAGCCGGGTAAATGAATCGGTTGGTGCGATGGCAGGCGATGAGCTTATCATTACAGTCGCCCGGCGTCTGAATTCCAGGCTGCGCAGCAACGAAATTTTATGCCGTCTTGGCGGCAATGAATTTGCGTTGTTCGTCCAGCTCGGCGATGAGCATGCCGATGTCGAGCGGATTGCCAGACGCATCACCGACGCGTTCGTCGATCCCTGCCGTCTGTCCAACCTTGAGATCCAGGTCGAGTGTGCGGTTGCGGCGGCCGTGGGCACTGTGGGGGCGGACGATCCAATGGACACGCTACGCCACGCGCAGATTGCATTGAAGCGTGCGAAATTCACAAAGGCTTTCGAACTTTACACCGTCGGTTCGATAGATACCGCACGTCGCCGGTTCAGCATGGAAACTGACCTTCGTCATGCGCTGCAACGCGGCGAACTCGAACTGCATTACCAGCCGCTGGTCGATCTCGACACAGGCTCGTTAAGCGGCTTTGAGGCACTGGCCCGTTGGCAACATCCCGATCTAGGCGCCATCTCGCCCATGGATTTCATCCCGGTGGCCGAAGAAAGCGGATTGATCGTTCCGCTCGGCCGCTGGGCGCTGGAAGAAGCAGCGCGCACGATTTCGAGTTGGGATGCGCGGCTTGAGGGTGTGGCCGACTATCGCATGTCGGTCAACATGTCGGCCGTACAGATGCAGCGTGACGATGTCATCGGGGCCGTATCATCGGCACTGTCCGGCGCGGGTATTTCCGGCAACCGGATGACGCTGGAATTGACGGAAAGCGCGTTCATCAACGATCCTGATGGAGCCAAGCGGCTTCTGGAATCGCTCAAGGCGCTCGATACCAACCTCGCAATGGATGATTTCGGTACAGGCTATTCCAATCTTGCCTATCTGCAACAATTGCCGATTGATGTGCTCAAGATAGATCGTAGCTTCGTGTCCGAGATGATGGTCGACAAGGACAAGCGCGCCATTGTCCGCACCGTATTGTCGCTGGCCCGTGCGCTTGGCATGAAGACCACAGCCGAAGGTATCGAGAGCGAAGAAATTTCCGAAGTGCTCCGCAGGCTGGGTTGCTCGGTCGGGCAGGGCTATTATTATGCCCGCCCCATGGTCGGCGAAGCGGCTTACGCGTTTCTGGCGGCAGACAAGGCTTCGGCTACACTAGCACGGGCAATCGCAACCTGACGAATTTCCGGCGGGAAGTCCTCGTCAATCCATATCGCTTCGACAGCCTGCAATGTTTTCGCAACCAGAGGTCCGGCGGGCAATCCGAGAGCAATAAGGTCGCCCCCCTTGATGCCAAATAGCGGAATGTCCCAGTCCGTCAGTTTTTTCATGCATCCGGCCAAATGGCTGCCATCGGCATACAGCATGGCGACATCGCGCGCGCATTCGACGCCGCATCGATACGCCAGCGCCCGGATATTGCTTTCATCCGGTGGCGGAGCCGACACCCGCAACGCCAGAGCTTCGCGCATCCTGTTCGACAGCTTCAACCTTGCAGCCACGCGGTCGACGGTATCGACATCTTTCGGCAAAAGCGTCAGCAAGCGCGCCGGAAGTGACGCCGGCTGGGCAAATTCTGCCTCCCGTTTGACATGCGCGGTAAGGATCAAAGCAGCCTCGGCATTGACCTCGGGCAGGAATGTCGAAAAAATGCCGTTTCCGACCATCAACGATATCGGTCTGGAAGGATCGGGCGACGACAATAGCTTGGTCAGTTCTTGCGCAATACGCTCCCGGGACAGTGCAGTCAGCCCGTGCACCCCGCGAGCGCATGCTGCAACAGCTTCTGCATCGACCGCTCCGTGGCCATAGCGTGCCAGAAAGCGAAAATAGCGGAGGATTCGCAAATAATCTTCGGCGATGCGCTGGTCCGGATCGCCAATGAAGCGAACAATGCCTGCGTCAAGATCGGCCAAGCCCCCGAAATAGTCGAAAATCTCACCTGTGACCGGGTCGGCATAGAGTGCGTTAATGGTGAAGTCGCGGCGGCTGGCATCCTCGCGCCAATCGGTTGCAAATTCGACAGTGGCCCGCCGTCCATCCGTTGCGACATCGCGGCGCAATGTTGTGATCTCGTAATTTTTGCCGTCCGTTACAGCGGTCACGGTTCCGTGATCAATGCCGGTCGGAATCGCCTTGATGCGCGCCGCTTCGAGCCGATCGACAACTGCTTCGGGAATCAAGGTCGTGGCCAGATCGATATCCGACACCGGTAGCCGCAACAGGCTGTCACGAACCGCGCCGCCGACGATGCGGGGGCCACCATGTTCGTCGCGCAAGGCGGCAACAATCCGCTTCAGCCCCTCGGCTTCGCGCCACTCGGCATCGCCCAACTGCACACCGCTCATAGCAGTCGCCGCGCGAGATTGGCGATTATCCCCGCCGTCACGCCCCAAATCCGTCGTTCGCCCCACTGCATGTCATAATAAGCCCGCTGCCGGCCGTTCCACACTGCTTCTTTCTTCACCGCATTGCTTGGATCAAGCAGGAAGGCAAGCGGGACTTCGAACCAGTCTTCGACTTCGTCCGGATTGGCACGCAGCGGCAGATCGGGGGGTATAACGCCCACAACCGGTTCGATGCGATAGCCGCTGCCTGAATAATAGGTATCGGCGATACCTATAACCTGCACCTTTTCGGGGCGGATGCTCAATTCCTCGTTCGCCTCCCGCAATGCCGCTGAAATCGCATCGGCATCCACCTCGTCTATTTTTCCGCCGGGAAAGGCGACCTGGCCCGCATGGCTGCGCAGCCAGTCCGGTCGCTGGGTAAGGATGACGCCGGGTTCGCTGCGGTCGGTGATGGGAATCAGGACGGCCGCAGCACGATGGCCTTCATCGCCCAGATAGCGCTCGTCTTCTATGGGGATATGCCTTGCTGGGTCGAGTGCGGCCTCGATCCGCGCGATCCAGTTCATTCGGGGTTACCTATGCTGAATTCGATACCCTTGCTCCAGACAGAGGGGTGTTCGGTATTTCCCGCCAGTGCCATTTCGGCAAGCTCATAATATACCGGCCGCGCCAGTTTCGCCCACAGTCCGCCGCGGACGTGCAGATAGGGCACATCGCGGCGAAGTTCGATAGGATTTTCCGGCCCGGCAATTACCAGATCGTCGCTGTTCAACCGAAACGCAAGCTCACGATCTCGGCCACTACCGGCGGTGCGCAGTTCAACGGCCACAAAAGGTGCATCCTCGACTTCGATCGACAATTTCTGTTGCGGCGTGACTAGCCAGTGGCTGCCGCCCGGATCGCGCCTGAGCAATCCTGAAAATGCCCTTATCATGGCCGGGCGCGTAATCTCCCCGCCTTGGTGATACCATTTGCCGTCGGCGGCAATGCGCATCTCGCTATCACCCACCTGGGTAGGCTGCCAGCTTTCTACGGGCGGCAGTTTGCGGGCGGCTGCCAGATCGGCAATCTCCGCAAGATTTAGGCCGGCCAGGTTGGGTGCATCATAAGGCATTAGTCGGCGATAAGCACAAAGCCATCCTGCGTCAAAGCCTTGGACCCAGCATGCCTTTTTCGGGCAGCGGAATTGCCTGCGGATTATACAGCAAAAGGCGTCTCGGCTCCCACGGACCGGGCAAAGTCCAGCCACCGGTGCCGTCAGCAGAAAAGCCAAAGCGGCTGTAATATTCGGGGTCGCCAATCATCACCATTGGAACATCACTTGGCTGTGTCGCGCCTAGTGAGGCGTGCATCAGGCTGTGACCCAGGCCTTGTCCCTGGCGATCGGGAGAAACAGCGACGGGCCCGACAAGGATGAGGGGCAGGTTGCCGACGGCTACTGGCCAGCACTGGATGCTACCGACGACAGAAACGCCATCCGTCACGGCGAAGGACAGATGCTCGATGACCGGCATGCCTTGCCGCAGCATATAGGCCGTGCGACGAAACCGGTCTCTGCCGAAGGCATCGTCCAGCAACTCTTCTACTCGGCCAGCATCTACGCTGCTCAGGGGAACCAGATGTGTCATCGGTCACGAAGCCATCTGTCGTGTATCGCGCCGTGCGAGCAGCATCATTGCCGTCAGCGCCATGGTTCCAAAAAAGGCGGCCATGATGAATGGCGCTCCGGGGAAATGGATCGGTGCGACGGGCGACGTGAAAAAGGCCAGTGCGTTATTGTATCCGAGCTGCGCCAGCAAAAATGCCAGCGCCGACATGCTGCCCGTCAGCCCTTGCAATTCGCCCTGCTGGTCAGGCGGGGTCCGCATCGACATCATGGCGTTGACCGCCGGCATTGCCATGCCGGAGAAGCCGTTGATTATATTCAGTAGCAAGACGATAGTGCCATTGGTCAGGAATGCGACAGTCAGATAGCTGGCAATGCCGAAGGACATTCCAATCAGTGCAGTCCCTCGTTCGCCAAAGCGTTTGACTGCCCTGCCGATAATGAAAGTCTGAAACAGAACCATCGAAATGCCAACCAACGTCAACGAAACGCCGGTCATTTTGCTGTCCCAACCATATGGGGCCCTTGCAAAAAATGACCATGAGGCGGGATAGATGTTGATCGAGCAGACCCACACGAAATAGACAAATGCGATAGGCAATATACCCTTGATTTTACCGAGGTTTGTAAGCGCTCCAAGGGGGTTGGCGCGTTTCCATTCGAACCGACGTTGACGGTCCATGTCCATGGTTTCAGGAAAAACGAAATAGCCGTAAATGCCGTTGGCAAAGGCCAGGCCGCCGGCAATGAAGAATGGCAAGCGCGTCCCGTAATCCGCAAGCAATCCGCCGAGCGCCGGTCCCATGATGAAACCGAGGCCGAAGGCAGCGCCGACTTTTCCAAAACTCCGTGCACGGTCTTCTGCCGCCGACATGTCCGCCATCGCTGCATTTGCCGGTCCGAAAATTGCCCCAAATCCGCCGGCAATCGACCTGCCGATGAATAACCAGACAATTGACGGTGCAAGACCCATGAGCAGAAAATCGGTGCCGAAGCCGAACAGCGAAACCAGAAAGACCGGCCGCCGTCCGAAGCGGTCGCCCAGATTGCCCATCAGCGGTCCCATGAGAAACTGGAATATGCCATAAACCGCGCCAATCCATGCGCCGATACGGGTGGCTTCGGATAGGCTGACCTGTGCAAGTTCGCGGATAAGATCGGGAAGAACGGGCATGATGATCCCGAACCCCACCGAATAAATGAACACCGTCAGCAGGACAAACCGCTGCGCACGTCTTTTAAGGGCGGGATCCTCGATCACGCCCGCCTCCTGTCAGCGCGAGTCAGTTTTGTCCAACTGAATGTAGCGGCCTGCATAAATTTGGGCACGGCAAATTGCCTTTGGCCGGAACTTGCACTAGCTTTGTCGATTAGAACATTGTCCGGGGGAGAAGAAGCCATGAACGAACAGGACATTCCGCCACAGGCGACACAGCCGCAACCGAACCCGGAGCCACAATCCCCGGTTCCACCCACCGTAACGGGGCCCGAGCGCCGGTTCGACTGGCAGGGTACGCTGATTTTGCTGGCTGGCGTCGGCTCCCTCTTGTGGGGGTTGTTCTCGGCACTTGGCACCGGCTGGGGGTTTTGGGAATATACCAGCGGCCTGAAAGGCGTAACCTGGTCCTTCTTCCTGGGGCTCGGCGCGATATTGCTTGGTGCCCTGTTCGGCTGGCGTGCGCGAAAGGCGATCTCGCCACCGCCAAGGATAAGACGCTGGATCGGTATGCTCACGGCGCTGGTATATGTCGGCTGGGTCGGGACCTTTCTGATTGCAGCGCTTTCGGTCCCTGCCATCCATGATGTGTCGACGGATCTGGCTGATCCTCCCACCTTCCGGACACTTCAGTTGCGGGCTGACAATCTGGACAATGTTCCAGGTGCCGATGATGAAGACATGAAGGGTATGACGCCCCGTCAGCGCTGGGTGTTGGTGCACCAAAAGGCATATGGCAACGTTCGTTCGGTCCGCATCAACGAACCGGTGCCGTCGGTGATCGCAAAAGCCGAACGACTGGCAAAGGCACGTGGCTGGGACGTAGCCGTTGCCTTGCCGGAGGAGGGTCGCCTTGAAGCCACCGAAACAAGCGCCTTTTTCCGGTTCAAGGACGATGTGGTATTGCGGGTCCGCCCCACGGACACAGGCGAGGGCAGCGTTGTCGACATGCGGTCGGTCAGCCGTGTCGGAGTGAGCGATTTGGGCATGAATGCCAAGCGGGTGAGATCGTTTCTGGCCGATCTGACCGGTACGGTAACGGCGGCGCGCTAGGCGCCGCCGCACCAGTTTACTTCTTCGGGGTCAACTTCAACAGGCGACCTTGCGAACTGCCCCGCTGATCCTCCAATATCCAGATCGCTCCATCGGGTCCTTGTTCGACCTCGCGGATGCGGGCACCAAGGTCCCACTGATCAGCCTTTGTGGCATTTTCGCCGTCGAGCTTCACCCTGACCAGTGCAGGTTTGTTCATGCCACCAATGAACATCGACCCCTTCCACTCCGGGAACATGTCGCCGCTATAATACATAAGTCCGGCGGGCGAGATGGCGGGATTCCAGAACAGCTTGGGCGCTTCATAGCCGTCGCCTGGGCTGTGGTCGGGTATGTCGCGGCCGTCATAATGATTGCCGTTGGACACGTTGGGATAGCCGTAATTCGCGCCTTTCTTGACAAGATTGAGCTCATCGCCATGCGCAGGCCCCATCTCCTGGTTCCACAGGCGTCCCTGCGCGTCGAACGCAATGCCGAGGGGGTTGCGGTG
>JACVCM010000005.1 GCA_016742125.1 Sphingomonadaceae bacterium
GCGGGCGAGCAGGATCATGTAATCGGCGCGGTCGCCAAGGCTCGTCCAGATTTTCGAGCCGTTGATCACATATTCATCACCGTCACGGACGGCTTTGGTCTGAGCGGAACCCAGGTCGGAACCATGCTCCGGTTCGGAAAAGCCCTGGCACCAGATTTCTTCGGCGGAAAGCATCGGCTTTATGTAACGCCTCTTGTCCTCCTCGCGTCCGATGTCGAGCAGCAGCGGACCGGTCCAGCCATTGCCGATCGCATTGATCATGATCGGCGCGTCATGCGCCTTCATGATCCGCGTCGCGATACGCTGAAATTCGGGGTGCATGCCATAGCCCCCATATTCGGTAGACCAGGACATACCGAAATAGCCAGCCTCATACACCTTGCGCTGCCAGTCACGCAGGAAATCGAACTGCTGGTCGGTGGACACTTCCATGAAGGTCAGCGGCAACATGAAGCCGGGGTCGCGCACGGTGTTCGCGGCAAACCAGGCATCGCATTGCGTTTCGAAATCGGCCAGCTCTTGGGGGGACGGCTTGCTCATTCTGATTCCTCTCTACCCTTTTAATTGCGCGATTAAAGTCGGGATTGCAAGCCTGTGCGCTGCGCAATCATGCGTATAAGAGATGGGAGAGCGAGAGAGGACGTTGCGGCCTGGCTGGACTGCTCTCCACCTCCCCGTCTCATTTACATTTCAAACGCGTTTGAATGGCCCCATTTCGCCAAGGAACGCAATCTCGCGCTGCATCGCATGAGTTTCGCGTTCGAGGAAATCGGCGACTGCTTCGCGAAAACCGGGGTTGACGATATAATGCGCGGAGTAGGTCGGCACAGGCTCATAGCCCCGCGCCAGCTTATGCTCTCCCTGCGCCCCTGCTTCGACACGAGGCAGGCCGTGGGCGATGGCATAATCGATGGCCTGATAATAACAGAGCTCGAAATGCAGGAAAGGCACATCGCGGGTGCAGCCCCAATAGCGGCCATAGAGGCAATCGGGGCTGACAAAATTGAGCGCGCCCGCAATGGGACGGTCGCCGTCATAGGCGAGGAACAGGACCAAGCTGTCCCTCATGCTCTCGCCAACAATGTCGAAAAATTCGCGCGTCAGATAAGGCCGCCCCCACTTGCGCGCGCCTGTGTCCTGATAAAAAATCCAGAATGCGTCCCACATGTCCGGCGTGATATCCGCTCCCCCCACCTGCTCGATGCGGACGGCGGCTTGCGCAGCGGCGCGTTCCTTTCGGATCGCCTTGCGCTTGCGCGAGGACAGGGCCGCAAGGAAATCGTCGAAGCTGGTGTAACCATCATTCCGCCAATGAAATTGCGTGCCCGTGCGAATGAGCCAGCCTGCAGACCGGAATCGGTCCAGCTCGGCTTCTTCGACAAAGGTGGCGTGGGCGGAAGACAGGCCATTGCGGTTCAATATTGTTTCGACCGCGCCCAGCAACGCGGGCGCGAGCGTCGGATCGCGCAACAGTAACCGGGGCCCTGGTACCGGCGAAAAGGGCGCCGCGATTTGCAACTTGGGATAATAGCGCCCACCCGCCCGCTCGAACGCGTCCGCCCAGTGATGATCGAACACATATTCGCCCTGGCTATGTGTTTTGAGATAGGCGGGGAGAGCAGCCGCAGGAATGCCGTCAGCGTCGCGGATCAGGATCGGCGCGGGCGACCATCCGGTGCCCGGCCCGACGCTGCCCGATTCCTCCAGCGCGGCCAGAAAGGCGTGACACATAAACGGATTGCCGGACGGGTTCAGCGCGTCCCACTGGTCGGCGGGAATATCGCTGACCTTGCTGAGAAGTTCGGCAGTAACGCCGTCCGCCATTACCCCGCGCGGACCTTCACCACGGCATCGATCTCGACCGTCGCGTCCCTTGGCAGCACAGGTACCGACACCGCCGCACGGGCATGTTTGCCGGCATCGCCGAATACGGCTTCCATCAGGTCCGATGCGCCATTGGCGGCTTCGGGCTGGTCGGTGAAATCAGGGGTCGACGCGATGAATACGCCAAGCTTTACGATGCGCTCGACGCGGTTCAGGTCACCCCCCAATGCAGCCTTCATTTGCGCGATCAGCATGATGGCGCAGGCCTTGGCAGCAGCCTTGCCGTCTTCAAGCGAGCGCGTATCGCCGACTTTGCCGGTCAACACCTTGCCGTCAGCAAAGGGCAGCTGCCCCGAAATAAATAGCATGCCGTTCGCCTCGACCGCCGGCACATAAGACGCGACGGGCGCGGCGGGGGCCGGTAATTCGATGCCCAGTTCAGCCAATTTTGCTTCGATCATGATGGTACCTTTTCCAATGCGGGCGCTGGCTCGCCAGTGACAAGCCTTTCCCTGATCCAATGTTCCGCGTCAGTCCAGCGGTCGAGCCGGGCATGTGCAAAGCGTGAGGGGTTTACACGGTCCCACAGCAAAGGCTCGCCAACGAAGTGCAACCGCCAAACGTCCGGGTAGCATTCGCCAACCGAATCATGCTGATGCCCCAGATCGTCGACGAACACCGCGACGCTCGGGCGATACTCATCCAATATCCGGCCAAGCGCCTCGCCCTTGCCACCCTGGTTGGTATAGACCGGCGCGTCGATACCGACCGCACGTAGCTGCTCCGCGCGCGACTGCTGGCGGTGATCCATCAGATTGGTGAGGATCACGACGTCGGCATGCTCGCGCAGGCGGTTGATGCTTTCGACCGCGCCGTCGATGGCCTGCTGCCGTCCCATTTCGGTGTCGAAAAAGCCGTTCAGCAGTTCCCAGACCAGCCCGCGCTCGACCACCGTACCGTCATGCTTGTGGCGCAGCGCCTCGCCCCAGTCGCCATGGACAAGGTCGAAATGGATATGATGCGCCTCGTCTAGCCAGTCGCGAAAGGGCACAACCATATGCAGCAGCACCTCGTCGCAGTCGGAAATCAGCAAAGGCTTGCTCATCCCTCCAGCTCCTGCCTCGCTGCCACCAGTGCGGCGGGCGATACGCCGATGACGTCGGCACAGGCGACGAGATCGGGCTCATGGGCCTCGAGAAAAGACAAAATTGCCGCTTGCGTCCCACGCTCGCCGACCGACGCGCGCAAGCCCTCCGGCGTCAGGCCGGTGAGCGAGAGCAGCCGCTCGGCGCGCTTCTCGTCCATCAGCGCCCAGGCCAATGCCTCTAACGCCAACCCGCTGGGGTCCAACTTGCCATTTGTTTCGTGCATGGCTTTCGCTTAAGCGAAGCACCGAATGAACGCAAAGCGGGAAAAAGCCTAATGCCCAAAAAGGTGATGATCGTTGAGGATAATGAGCTGAACCTCAAACTGTTCACCGACCTTCTGCGCGCGCACCAGTTCACCGTCGAGGGCGTACGCGACGGGCGGCTTGCCCTGGAACAGGCCCGCGCCTTCACCCCCGACCTTGTCATCATGGACATCCAGTTGCCGCATGTCAGCGGCATCGACCTGATCGCCGCGATGCAGAAAGACGCAGCGCTCTCCGCCATCCCCGTGCTGGCGGTCACCGCCTATGCCGGCAAGGGCGACGAGGAACGGATTATCGCCGCCGGCGCGCGGAGCTATTTGTCGAAGCCGGTGTCGGTGATGAAATTTCTGGAGGCCGTGCGGGGAATTGTGGGGTGACGCAGACGTTTGAACTCCCAGCCGAGATCAAGGAACTCGTCGCCGCTCGCAATAACCTTCGGACGTATTACGCCTCGTACTTCGAACGAAGCGGTGTCGAACTGAAGTTGAGCTTCACGCTGGACGGAAATCTGATCGGCGATTTGGGCGAAGCGCTCGCCGTCAAACTATTCGGCATTAGGCTGGCTGACGCCAGATCGACGGAGGGGATCGATGGCATTGCGCCGGATGGGGAAACCACGGTGCAAGTCAAAGTGACTGGCACAGGGAGAGGTCCAGCCTTTCGTCAAACCGAAACGCGAGCGGATCATCTGTTGTTTTTCGATCTCGATTTTGAGAACTGCACTGGTTCGGTTGTTTTCAACGGACCCGAACATTATGCGACAAGCTATCTGCCTGCCAGCTTTAAGAATCAGCGATCGGTAAGCCGAGCCCAGATTCGCTTGGCAGACAGCAAGGTTCCCGATTCTGAGCGTTTGCCAATGCTGATACCGTCACCCTGAACTTGGTTCAGGGTCCATTTTGACTCTCTGCCCTTCGGTCTCGGTTGCGCGATGGATGCTGAAACAAGTTCAGCATGACGAGACGGAATAGGCTGGGTGGAGAACCAAAAAGGGCGCCCGAAGCGCCCTGATCGATAGCCATGCAAGCAGCAAAACCGCTTACTTGATCTTGGCTTCCTTGAACTCGACATGCTTGCGCACGACGGGGTCATATTTGCGGAACGTCATCTTTTCGGTGATGTTGCGCGGGTTTTTCTTGGTCACATAGAAAAAGCCGGTGTCAGCGGTGCTGAGCAGCTTGATCTTGATCGTGGCTGGCTTCGCCATGGCCCATTCCTTCAGGTTCAAATTTCGCAAAAAGACAAAGGGCCGAACGCGCGGCCCCGTCACAGACGCGCGCCATTGGGGGCTTTGGTCTGGAAAGTCAAGCGGAGAGTCGGGCAACTCCCACATTTCGTTATCCTGAACTTGTTCGTGCCAGCACGCCTTCGACTCCAGGATGACGGGCGGCAATGTAGTGTGCTGAAACAAGTTCAGCATGACGAGGGGGAGCTGAGCCGACCTTTCACGACTTATTAACCATGTTGGCGCACACCTCCTTCAAGGGCAATGCAAAGGGGGCTTTGCGATGGATATGGACCATGACCGGCAGATGCTGGTGCGCGCGGAATTGAGCGATTTGCTGGAGGCGCTGCGGCTCACCTCGTTCGACACCAACCCGCTGCAGTTCCTCGTCCGGCTGGAGGCCATCCGCCAGACCGCCGTCGCCCACCATTTCGCCGCCGTCGCCGAAATCGCCAGCGTGTTCGAGGCTGCGATGAGCCAAGTCATCGAATCGGGTGGCGCCGATTGCGTGGTGCACAGTTTCAGCGACATCTTGGGCGATGCCATTGGCTGTTCGCAATTAAGCCCGGCGGTCACCCAGTCGCTGCTGGCGTCGGTTGCGGTGCGGTTGCCGAACTGATTCCATTTTAAAGGCTATGTGCTAGGGCGTTCGCGATGGACGCGCTTCTTTCCACTTTACTGTCGGTATTTCTCGCCGAGATGGGTGACCGCACGCAGATATTGGCGGCGGCGCTGGCGCTGCGTTACCATAAGAACGGCGCGGTGCTAGCGGGACTGTCGTGCGCAACTTTGCTGAATTGCACAATTTCGGCCGCCGGCGGATCGGTCATCGACGGCTGGATCAGCGAGCGGCCGGTAAAGCTCTTCGCCGGAATGGCTTATATCTTCGCAGGGCTTGGCATGCTGATGTGGCGGCGCAAGGTCGATCCGCTGAGCAACTGGAAAACCCCTGCTTTCTTGACAGCATTTCTGGGCCTCTTCATTCTCGAATTCGGCGACAAGAGCCAGTTCCTTATCGCCGCGCAGGCCGCGCGAACGCCCCTGTGGGGAATGGCACTGGCGGGCGGCTTTCTCGGTATCATGGCCGCCACGATCCCTGCGGTCATCCTGCGTGAACGGCTGGCGCACATTGTGCCGCTCAAACCCATTCGCTGGGTTTCCGGTGCGTTGCTGCTGGGCTGGGGGATCTGGCTGGCGCTGCAGGCCTTCGATATTGCATAGAAAAGGGCGGGAGAAGCTGCGCGCCTCTCCCGCCCTCCTGAATTCGCGAAGCCGGATTATTCGCTCAGCGCGCTCAGATTCGCGGCAGAATATTTGCCGCGGCGGTCGATTTCGATGTCGAAAGACAGCCGGTCGCCCTGCGTCACCTGACCCATTCCCGAGCGCTCCAGCGCGGAAATGTGCACGAAGACATCTTCACCGCCATCGTCGCGTTGCACGAAACCAAAGCCTTTCATGTCGTTGAAGAACTTCACCGTGCCATTTGCGCGTTCGCCGGTCGATTCGCGCTGCGGTCCACGGGGAGCCGAATCACGGTCGCGAAAGCTGCCGCGGTCGCCGCCACGATCGAAGCCGCCGCTACGCTCGGGACGCGGTGCGCGTTCCGGTACCGGCATCGGTTCGCCGTCAATGACCAGATCGGTAGCCGACACCTTCCCGCCGCGATCGACCAATGTGAATTCCAGCGGCTGGCCCTCTGCCAGACCGGTCAGCCCGGCCTGCTCGACCGCACTGATATGCACGAACACATCGTCGGGACGATCATCGACCTGAATGAAACCGAAACCCTTTTGCGCGTTGAAAAATTTGACAATTCCCTTGCCCGAGCCGATTACCTGCGCCGGCATTGGTGGGCCGCCAGGGCCACGGCGCGGTGCGCCGAAACCACCGCCGCCTCCACCGCCGCCGCCGAAACCGCCGCCCGGACGCCCGCCGCCAAAATCACTCTGATAGGGGGATGGTGCGCGGTAGCCGTCATAGCTGTCATCACCGAAACCGTCTCTTTTGTCCCGGCCACGGCCGTTACGCTTGCGATCAAAACCCATGTCTTAAAACTTGCCTTCTCATCGCCCCAATCAACATCGTCTATGCAGTCGAGGGCGACTGTCCTGCACGTCACAAGCGCGGCCCTTCCTGATCGCGCAAGCCCTAGCTATATCGCAATAAAAGGTTACGCGATAGCAAATATTACGCGCCTTTACCCCGACCTGCCCCCTGCACTTTCATTTGCCTTGACCGGCGCAGTGGGGCAAGGGGCCGGATATGAGCGTATTTTTGCATGAAGAAGACCTGCCGGCGGACGTGCTGGCGGATGGCCCTGTGGCCGTCGATACCGAAACCATGGGCCTTGTGACGCCGCGCGACCGGCTGTGCCTGTTGCAGATTTCGGATGGAAGGGGCGATGAACATCTGGTGCGATTCGCACCCGACAGCGATTATGCCGCACCCAATTTGCGCGCCATATTGGCCGATCCGGACAGGCTGAAACTCTTCCATTTTGCGCGCTTCGACATAGCGGCGATTTCGCATTATCTGAATGTCGTTGCCACGCCGGTTTTTTGCACGAAGATCGCGTCGCGCCTGACCCGGACCTACACCGACCGGCATGGCCTCAAAGAACTGGTGAAGGAAATGCTGGCCATCGATATTTCCAAGCAGCAGCAGTCGAGCGATTGGGGCGGCCCCTCATTGTCCGAAGCCCAAAAGGACTATGCGGCCAGCGACGTCCGCTATCTGCATCGCCTTCACGCGCAATTTGTCGAGCGTCTTGCCCGTGAGGGACGCACGCATCTCGCACAGGCCTGCTTCGACTTCTTGCCGCACCGCGCCGCCCTCGATCTGGAAGGCTGGCCGGAAATCGACATATTCGGGCACAGTTAAGCTTGGATCGGGTTAAGATCAGAATCCATCATGTCCGCACAAGCCGATCTCGAACGTACGCAACGACAGCGCTGGGCCATGCCGGGAGGCCGGCATGACCGTCTGATCCGGTCGTTACGCGTTATCTTGCCAAGCATCATCGGCCTGCTTCTGGCGATTCTGGCCTTCAGTCCCTTTGCGACGACGCAGGAGCTCAGTTTCGTGCTCGACAAGGATGAAGTGGATCTGTCGCGCGAACGGATGCGGTTGGTCGAGGCGTTGTATCGCGGCGAAGACAGCAAGGGTCGGCCTTTTTCGTTGCGTGCGGGAAGTGCTGTACAAAAGACATCCGCCGACCCGGTGCTGGACATGACATCGCTGTCGGCCCGTATTTTGCTCGAAGACGGTCCGGCATCGATCGTGGCGCAGCGCGGCACCTATAATCTGTCCCGGGAAACGATGCGCGTGAACGGTCCGCTCGCGGTTGAATCGCCTGGCTACAACATGGTCGCAAGCAATGTCGAACTGTCGTTGAAGGATCGTTCGATGCGAAGCTTCGGCCCCGTCAGCGGACGGACAAAGGTAGGCACATTCCGTGCCGGACGCCTGACCGGCGACCTCGACACCCGCATTGTCCGTCTGGAAGGCGGGGTTCATTTGCGCATCGACCAGAATGCGGTTAAGTGAGGCCGCGATGATGACACGTTCCATTTTTTCCGGATTGTTTGTGGCGACTGCAGGCGTTGCACTGCTATCCTCCGCCTCCACAGCGCAGACCATCCGCAATCACAACAGCAATGCGCCGGTCAATTTCGACGCGGGCGCACTGGAGCTGCAGGACCGTGCCGACAGGGTCGTGCTGACCGGCGGGGTGACCGCGACGCAGGCGGGGCTTACGTTGAAGGCCAACCGTGTGACGGCAGCGTACACCAGCGGCGGCGGGATCGATGTCAACCGGCTCGACGCCACTGGCGGCGTGACCATAACCAAGGACGATCTTCGCGCGACCAGCAGTTCGGCCATTTACGATCTGGACGCCAGTCTCATCACCCTTATCGGGAATGTGAGGCTGACGCAGGGCAGCAACCGGTTGAATGGCGGGCGTCTTGTCATCGACCTCAATTCGGGCCGTTCGACAATAAATGGCGGCGGCGCGCCCGGTGTCACCAATAGCGGCGGCAGGGTCACCGGTACGTTCACCGTGCCGCAACGCGCGAACAAATCGTCCAACTAATCGCTCCAAAACGGATAGGCATGAATCATGCCAATTGCATGTGGCTGGCGGATTCGGTAGCGGTGCTTGCATAACAGCACTCACGCGGGCGGACGATATGGACAGCATGACAACAGAGCGCCCGGCGGCAAACGCGGTGACCGAAGAGGGTATGGCCGACGGTCTTGGCGTCGTTTCCATCGCCAAAAGCTATGACAAGCGCGCGGTGCTGACCGATGTGTCGCTGTCGGTCGCCAAGGGGGAAGTTGTCGGCCTACTTGGCCCTAATGGCGCAGGCAAGACGACCTGCTTTTATTCGATCATGGGACTGGTCAGGCCCGACAGCGGTCGGATTACCCTTGACGGTGCAGATATCACCGGCCTGCCCATGTATCGGCGCGCGATTCTGGGGCTTGGCTATCTGCCGCAGGAAACGTCGATCTTCCGCGGCATGACGGTGGAGCAGAATATCAGCTCGGTACTGGAACTTGCCGAGCCCGATGTCGCCGCGCGCGCGGCGCGTCTGGAGCAGCTTCTCGACGAGTTCGGTCTGGGCCGCCTGCGTTCTGCGCCTGCCATGGCGCTGTCGGGTGGCGAGCGGCGACGTTGCGAGATTGCCCGCGCGCTGGCCGCCAACCCTTCGATCATGCTGCTCGATGAACCATTTGCGGGCATCGACCCGATCTCAATTTCCGACATCCGCGATCTGGTCAAGGATCTCAAGACCCGCAACATCGGTGTGCTTATCACCGATCACAATGTCCGCGAGACGCTCGATATCGTTGACCGCGCCTGCATCATTTACGGCGGTCAGGTGCTGTTTGCAGGCTCCCCCGAGGCGCTCGTCGCCGACCCCAATGTCCGGCGGCTATATCTGGGCGAAAGCTTTGCGATGTGAAGCGGAGTTGATGGCGGACAGGTAACTTCATGGCATTAGCCCCCCGTCTCGATCTCCGGCAAAGCCAGTCGCTGGTGATGACGCCGCAATTGCAGCAGGCGATCAAATTGCTGGCGCTGTCGTCGATGGAGATCGAAGCGTTCATCGCCGAGGAAGTCGAACGCAATCCGGTTCTGGAGACAGGCGGTCAGGATGCGCCGGTCGAAACGCCGCCCGATGACTTTGCCGACCTGCCCTCCACCCAAAGCGGCGAGCGCGACAGCGGCGATGTGCTAAACGGTAGCGACGCGGCGGCAAGCGAAGCGCTCGACGTCGATTTCAGCGCCGAAACTTTCCACCATGACAGCGCATCCGACAGCGTCGGCGGCGCGGACGGAATGCTGGGATTGTCTGGTGGCGGCATGTCATCCGGCTTTGACGGCGACGGTCCCGATTTCGACAGCTTTGCCGCGCCGGATATATCGCTGCGCGACCATTTGATGGCACAGGCAGGCGCCGTGCTATCGGGCCGGATGCTGTTTCTGGCCCAACAGATTATCGAGCAGATCGAACCCACCGGTTATTTGGGCGAGGACCTGCTGGCCATGGCACATCGGCTGGGCGTGCCCCTGGCAGAGATGGAGAGTGCCCTTGCGGAGGTGCAGCGCCTCGATCCCACCGGAGTCGGCGCACGCAACCTGTCCGAATGCCTGGCCCTGCAGGCAAGGGAAGCCGACCGGTACGATCCCTGCATGGCGAAGCTGATCGACAATCTCGACCTGGTGGCGAAAGGCGCATTCGAACAGCTCAAGCGCATGTGCCGGGTCGACGACGAGGATCTGCGCGACATGCTGATCGAGCTTCGAGGATATGATCCGAAGCCCGGTTGCAGGTTCGAAAGCGAAAGCAGCATCTCCGTCACGCCCGATATCTTCGTGACCGCGCGCGGCAGCGGATGGGCTATCGAACTTAACAGTGCAAACCTCCCGCGCCTGCTGATCAACCGGAGCTATGTAGCCGAACTCGGGCAGGACAAGACGACCAGGGCGTGGCTTAACGACTGCATGGCCGATGCGAACTGGCTGATCAAAGCAATGGACCAGCGGCAACGAACGATCATGAAGGTCGCCACCGAAATCGTCAAACAGCAAGACGGCTTCTTTCGGGGCGGGGTCGCGCATTTGCGCCCGTTAACCCTGCGGCAGGTGGCCGGGTCCATCGACATGCCCGAATCCACCGTCAGCCCCGTGACTAGCACCAAATATCTGCATTGCGACCGGGGGCTGTTCGATCTCAAATATTTCTTCTCCTCGGGTGTGCAATCGGCGGATGGCGACGGTGCGTCGGCCGAGGCCGTTAAAAGCCACATCAAGACGTTGATCGACGGTGAGGGCGCAAAGATCCTGTCCGACGACACGCTGGTCGATCTGCTTACCGCCAAGGGTTTCGATATCGCGCGGCGCACTGTCGCCAAATATCGTGAGGCAATGGGTATCGGGTCGTCTGTCCAGCGGCGGCGGCAGAAAAAGATGGGGCGCTAGGTGCTTACCAATCCTGGTCATCCAGCTCGATAACCCCCTGCCGCGCCATTGCACCGGCGAGAATCGTTTCAAGCAATTCGGGATAGGTCCATCCCGCAATAACCGCCGCGCGCCCAATCACCCGCTGCGACCAGATATTGCACTGCAGGTTGACCTCGAGGAAATTTATTTCGCCCGTCGCGGGGTTCAACCGGAATTCAAACCGCCCGTAATCGAACGGCCACAGTTCGGGCAGCAATTTGCGGGTGAGGTCCTGAACCTTGGCAATGAAGGCCGGGTCGGTTTCCTGCACCAGTCTTGCTTCCGAAGCCTCGAAACCACGCTTTTCGGCATAGGTACGCAGGACTTCGGTGTCATGGTCGAAGCGCATCAGCGGCAGGAACTGCGCCTTGCGTGCGCCGATGACCGGCAGCTCCACATCAATGCCCGACAAAAACGGTTCGACCAGCGCATCATGGCCTTCTTCGTGCAATGCCTCGACAGCTTTTTTGACGCCCGCCCAGTCGCTTTCGGCAGACACACCCCAGCTCGCCGAGGACGCATTGGGTTTGACCACATATCGATCCGCCGACCATGTGGTGATCGGATCGATCGGCGCATACCGGCGGAATATAGCTGAATCCGCGGTTGGCACCCCGCGCGCCCGTGCCGCCATCTTCATCAAATGCTTGTCGTCCGACAGCCCTCGCACGATGGGCGTCGCACCCAGATAGGGAATGCCCAGCCGCGTGCACAGCGTCGGCATCATCAGCTCGCTGTTCAGATAGCCGCCGCGATTGAGCAGCGAGAATACGAAATCCACGTCCGGCCTTGTGAACAATATTTCCGGGCTGTTGGCCGCAGTGACGTTCAGTCCCATTCCCTCCAGCACGTCTCGCACCTCGCGATGATAGACCGCATGGTCGCCATCAATTTTGTCGCGCGAGCCGTCGCCAAGGGCATGCTTCGCAATGAAGAGGAGCTTGATGGTATCGCGGTAACGTGCCGGAATGGTCAATTTGCGCGGGGGTGAAATGGTTTCGATGGGCATCCTTGGCCTCTTGTCTGCTTTTGTGTATGCGCGCTGGCTAGTGCCGTATTATGGCGGTTGTGAGGCGGTATCGCCAGCAGGAGAGTGCATATGGCCGACACCGGAACATCGTTGCTCGATCTTCCGACCGCAGTGCTGATGAGCGCGGGCGGCGATGACCGGATCACGCTGGACGAGCAAAGCGGTCTCAACAGCTATGGTTGCGCGCCCGAACCGATCCGCGCGATCAGCTATTCCTCGTCGACCGCCAGTTCGATCTCCGCTGCAGCCTACGCCCATGCCCATGCCGTGCATCACCAGTTGCGTCTGGCAGTTGCCGGCGGAGAGAGCGAGGATGCGGCTTATACCCGTTTCCTGCGCAATGCACGAAGCCGCCTGAGGGCTGTTTACGGCCTTACGGCTGACGTCGATATCGGTTTCGGGGCATCGGGCACCGATCTCGAATATCTCGCGCTCGCGCTGGCGCTGCAAGACGGTCGGCCCGTCGCCAACATCGTGGTTGAGGTGGATGAAGTCGGCAGCGGCTGCCTGTTCTCGCAGGCCGGTCAATATTTCGCACCGCGCACCGCACTCGGACTAAGGGTAGAGAAAGGTGCGCATCTGCCGGGTTTCGACGCGGAAGATATATCTGTCGAAACGCTGAAGACCCGCACCGAAAATGGCCCCGTGCGCAGCGACGATGAATATGCAAAAATGCTGCTTGATACCGTAGGCGCGGTGATTGCTGCCGGCGGCAGGCCGCTAGTACATATCATTCATCGGTCGAAGACCGGCATCATCACGCCAAGCCTGTCTGCAATAGATGGGCTGCTCGCCGTGCATGGCGATGCGGTCGATCTCGTCGTCGATGCCTGTCAAGGGAGGATTTCGTCCGACAGTATTGCCGCCTATCTGGCGCGCGGGGCGAGCATCTTCATGACCGGGTCCAAATTCATCGGCGGCCCGCCGTTCAGCGCGTGGATGCTGGTGCCGGGGAAGCTGTCGACGCGGATGAAGAGCGGTAGACCTGCGCCTGAAGGCCTTGCCCATTTCTTTGCGCGCGGCGACATGCCTACGGGCTGGACCGACGTCGAAAATATCCTTCCGTCGCGGACCAATTTCGGCTTGCTACTGCGACTGGAGGCGGGTCTCTTCGAACTGGAACGGTTGCTGGCAATGCCGATGGAGCGCGTTGATGCCGTCATCATTGCCTTTGGCACCGCCATGAATTCACTTGGGCCGACAATCCCGTTTCGGCTCGTAGAAGGGGCAGCGGATGATCCGGCGGCAGGAGATCATATCAACCGGAACCAACCCATCCATCCGCTTGATCGTAAGATGCTGTACGTTATTGAACTCACCGATCCGCATCCCGCGACAGGTCGACCGCTTAGCGTCGAACAGGCACGCGAAGTCTATCGGGGGCTGTACACCGACATGACTGACAGCTTTTGCGATCCGCGAGACAAGCTGACGGCATCGGAAATCTGCCATCTCGGACAGCCGGTCAAATGCCTGAAGCATGACGATGGCGAGTGGGCGCCCACGCTCCGGCTGTCTCTGTCGGCGCCACAGATTTTCGAGATGATCGGGCTGGATGCAGACCGGCTGGTCGAACGCTTCACTGCGGATATCGAGCGGATAGCGGCGAAGATCAGGCTGGTGACAAGCCGCCTCGACTAGGCCGCTCTCAACCGGTCGAGGAAGTTTCTGCTTGCTTCACGCAGCGCGCCTGCCCGGCTTTCGAGGCCGATCATGACCTGCTGCATCTCATCGGCCACTTCACCGACCTGCACCGCCGCGACATTCACCTCACGGCTGAATTCGCGGACATGCTCGGCATCCTGCGCCGCATGTTCGGCATGACCGGTAATGTCGCGCGTCGCTGCCTGCTGCTGGGTAATAGCGGTGGCGATGTTGTTCGCCCCCTGTTGCACCTGATTCATCTTGTGGGCAACCGAGCCCACCATGCGGGCGGCATTGTCCATCTGATCCTTGATGTTGGTCACCGTTGCAGTGACAGAGCCGATAGCTCCATGGGTCTGGTTGGCTAGACTCTTGACCTCTTGTGCGACCACCGCGAAGCCCCGGCCGGCCTCGCCGGCGCGCGCCGCTTCGATGGTTGCATTGAGCGCGAGCAAATTGGTCTTGCCCGCTACATCCTGGATCATGGCCGCGATCTCGCTGACCTTTTCCGCTTCGCCTGCCAGATGCGCCATGACTCCGCTGCCCTGTTTGCTGCTCGAGGTCGCGGCCTCCGATGCAGCGACCTGGTCATGAACCTGAGTCGAAATCGCCCCGGAGGAATCGCTGAGCTGGCGGGCCGCAGCGGCAACCATCTGGATGGCGTTGCTCATGTTCGATGCCATGTCGGCCATTGCGTCGGTGCGCTCGCGTGTCTGCGTACCGATGGCGGCCAGCTGCTGCGACGATTCGCCCACCGCGCGCACCGCCGATTCCATCACATCGATGATGGCGTGCACTGAATTCTCGAATTCATCGGCGAGCCTGGTCATCACGGCACGGCGCTCTGCCTCGGCCCGAGTGCGTTCTTCGGAGCGGGCCGAATTGGTGTTGCGCCGCTCGGCCTCCACGGCTTCCAGCCTTTGCTGCTCTGCCGCGAAAAACTGCTCCTGTGCGCGGGCGTAGGCCTGGGCGTTGTCGAGCGATTGCATGAAGGAGCGCCATTGCATCATCGCCACGCGGTGAAGCGAGACACCGAATAGCGCAATGCCCGCATAGAAGAACCATGGCATCTCTATGCCTGAATAGGTCGCCGAAACAGTGCTTCCGATGGTGAGGATGGCGAGCCACATCACCATTGCGGCGGGGAGGCAAAGATAGATAAGTGCGCCAACGGCAATCATGCCAAAGGTCATCGCGCTGGGCCCAACCAGCCCGATATTTTCATGGTAGCTCCAGACATCGGCCAGCAGCAGCACCCAGCTGAAAGACGCCACCGATACCTGAAGGACAAAAAGGCGCCGCAGGAACAAAAGATAGCGACCGTCGGGATCAGCCTCTGCCCTATAGTCTTTTACCCGGACATGTACGCGGTAACCGACGATGGCGGCTATCGTGTAGAGCGGCGCGCAATAGGGGGCGAAATGCGGATTGGCCCCACCGAACCACAATATCGCCAGGGCCGGCCACATGGTAATCATGCCCGACAGGAAAACGGCAACATGCGAGCGCCCCGCAGCCTGTAGCTGGGCCAGCATCAATTCGCGATTTTCAGGCTGCGCGGATCTGCGCAGGATGGCCTGCTCCACCTTCAGGTCGGTGAAGAAGGCGAACATATCCTTCAAATGGCTTAAATTGCTCATAAGGCGGTTCCGGCACTCGTTTCCGTCCTCGCGCTTAAGCCAAATTGGTAAATCAGCCGTTAACTATGCCACCGGCGCCTTCTCCGCCAGAATGAATCCCATCACATCGTCAACAACCGGCGCCTTGCCTCTGAAAGGTCGGGCAATGGCCATGATGATGTCCGCATGATCCACGCCGGGGTAGATTTTCAGCTGCTGCCTGCCGCCCAGTTCAGCTATTCTGGCGGATAGAGCCTGACTGTTCCTTGGCTTTACGACGGTATCGATATCGCCCGTGAGCAGAAGGAGGGGAGGCGCATCTGCGCGGGCATAGGTGATCGGTTGGGTTTCGGAAAGATCGGGCCACTGCCCGAGCGCAATCTTTGAGGAATCGGTTGTGAGCGGCAGGAAATCATAGGGCCCGGCCAGGCCGATGACGCCCCTGATAATCGCCGTGTCCAGATTCTTTGCGGCTAGCCATTGCCGGTCGAGAGCCGTCATCATGGCGACATGCGCCCCGGCGCTGTGTCCCATGACGAACAGGCGGCTGGCATCGCCCCGATATCGGCCGATATTGCCATTCACCCAGGCAACCGCTGCGGCTGTATCCTCGACAAAGGCTGGAAAGCGGACCTTGGGAGTCTTGCGATAGTCGGCAACCACTGTAACAACGCCGCGTGCGGCTAAGGCGCGACCCAGAAAGCCGTAGCCTTTGCGCTCCCCGTCGCGCCATGCGCCGCCATGAAAAAAGACCAACACCGGATAGGCCCGATCCGCACGGCCCGTGGGCACATAGATGTCGAGTTTCTGACGCTCGTCGGTGCCGTAGGCGATGCCGACAGTCGGCGTTCCTGCATATTCGGAAGCACCCGGTGCGACCCGATCGACAAAGTCGAGTTTTTGCGGATCGGTTTTCATCCAGAACCAGCCGCCAAATGCAAGAGCGGCCAGCAATAATATGAGCAGGACATATTTGGTCATGCCTGCCATGTGCCTGCCATAGGATGTCCGCACAACGAAAAAAGGCGGCCCCCGTCGGAGCCGCCCTTCCCTAGCAGGCCGGGGCAATGCTGCCCCGTTCCTGTAATGATTAGCGCTTCGAGAACTGGAAGCTCTTGCGCGCCTTGGCCTTGCCGTACTTCTTGCGCTCGACGGTGCGGCTGTCGCGGGTCAGGAAACCTTCGGCCTTGACCGCGCTGCGCAGCGTGGGCTCATATTTCGACAGCGCCTGCGCGATGCCGTGCTTGACCGCGCCGGCCTGACCCGAAAGGCCCCCGCCCTTGACGGTGGCGATAACATCATACTGCCCGGTCCGCTCGGTCACGCCAAAGGGTTGGTTGATGACAAGGCGGAGCGAGGGACGTGCGAAATACACTTCCTGATCGCGGCCATTGACTTCGATCTTGCCGGTGCCGGGCTTCAGCCATACCCGCGCGACCGCGTCCTTGCGCCGACCGGTTGCATAGGCGCGGCCCTGCTTGTCGAGTTCCTGTTCGCGAACAGGCGCAGCCGCCTGAACGGGGGCTTCGGTGCCGAGCACTTCGAGGTCGGCGAGTGAATTTGCAGTGTCGGCCATTATGCACCCACCTTGTTCTTGCGGTTCAGGGAAGCGACGTCGAGCACCTTGGGCTGCTGCCCGTCATGTGGATGCTCGGTGCCGTTGTAGAGATGAAGCGCACGCATCTGCGCGCGGCCCAGAGGTCCACGCGGAACCATGCGCTCAACGGCCTTTTCAAGCACGCGCTCGGGAAATTTGCCTTCGAGTACCTTGGCGGCCGTGATGCCCTTGATGCCGCCGATGTAGCCCGTGTGCCGGTAATAGACCTTGTCCTTGGTCTTGTTGCCGGTGAATTTCACCTTGTCGGCATTGATAACGACAACATGGTCGCCGCAATCGACATGCGGCGTGTAGCTCGGCTTATGCTTGCCGCGCAGGATATTGGCGATAATCGACGCGACGCGACCGACAACCAGACCGTCGGCATCGATAATATGCCAATCCTTCTGGACGTCTTGCGGGCGGATCGATTTCGTAACTCTGGATAGCGTTTTCATCGCTAATCGAACCTTTCGGAATTTTTGGAAGTGCAGGGAATCGGACCGATCCCATGCACGCGAAGCGGCGCTAATGACGACGAAACCAGCAATAGTCAAGCAAAAGTGCGGGTTTTGCGGCGGGTATAATAATACCTTTAAACTACACCGTCTCCGCAGCCACCCATATGGCAAAGGCGGGATGTGCAGGTCCGACCGATAGCTGGATGACAGCAGGCACCTCATAACGGTGCAGCGCGGCGATGCGCTTCATTGCGGCCTGCGCCTTGGCGGCGGTGGTCTTGAAGATGACCGGATGTTCTTCCTTGGCCTCGATCTCTCCGTCCCAGCGAAAATGCGAGATAACCATCGGCAGGCGATTGGCACAGGCGATCAGGCGTTCGGCAAGGAGCGTCCGCACGACATCATGGCCTTCGCCCGCAGTCGGGAACACCGCATAGATCAGCGCGACCTCACTGGCCATCATCGCGTCCTGTAACATGCGCGCCCCACGCAGCCGAGGCCACCACCAGCGACCCCACAGCCTGATGCAGCACCGCCAGCACGATGTTGACGCCGGTCATCACGGTGGCGATGCCCAGCAGGATCTGCACGCCAAAGGCGCTGTGGATGGCAATCGAGGCGCTTCGCACCCCTGCCTTCTTGGTCCGGCGGGCAAGCATGATGAGTGCTATTACCGCAACCCATGCCCACCAACGGTGGACAAAATGGGTTAAGAAGGGATCGTTGGCCAGCGCACTCAGAACACCGCGCTCCATGTCGACCCCTGCAGGGTAGAGACGGTCGTTCATCAGCGGCCAACTATTTGAAACATAACCGGCATTCAGTCCCGCGACCCAGGCGCCAAAGAGCAATTGCACGAACAATATCGCCAGAACGACGAGGGCAAATCCGGTAAGCTTTGCGGGTTTGGCCGCCGAATTCCTTGCCAACGCCCTGAGATCGAGCGCAGTCCAGACCAGACCACCCAGAATGAACAGGGCCGTCAGGAGATGCACCGCGAGGCGGTAATGACTGACATCGGTACGCGCCGAAAGACCGGACGACACCATCCACCAGCCGATCGCGCCCTGCAATCCGCCCAGTGCAAACAGGGCAACGAGACGCGGCTTGTAGCCGGCCGGGATAGCCTGCTTTACCCAGAACCAGACAAGCGGAAGCGCGAAAGCCAGCCCGATCAGTCGCCCGAGCAGCCGGTGCACCCATTCCCAGAAATAGATGAACTTGAACTGGGCCAGCGTCATGCCAGCGGGACCGTTTATTTCGGTATATTCCGGGATTTGCTTGTATTTTTCGAATTCGGAAACCCACGCCGCCTCATTCAGGGGCGGCAGCGCGCCACTCACCGGCTTCCATTCGGTTATCGACAGGCCGGATTCGGTCAGCCGCGTGATGCCGCCGACGACGACCATCGAAAAAACAAGCAGCGCAACGAAAAGCAACCAGTTGGCAATACTGGCCGGTCTGACTTTAGCGGGCGGTTGAGCCGCCGCATGATTGGCAAGCGCGATGTCCATGCGCGGCGATATGCGCGGAGCGAGCAGGACTGGCAAGAGCGACGTCGCTTCGCCGCATTGCATTTTGCACATAAGCGATTGCACCCAATGGAGCATATCGGACAAGCCAGATGCCGCCGCGTCGTATCGAGGGTGACATAAGTGACACCTATTCGATAAAAAAGCGCCGTCTCCCCCCGTCAGATGCGTTATATTCGTAAAGCCGGGCGACAGGAAATTTCCAACAAGGCGGGCGCAAGGGAAGTTGGAGAAAGAAGGGCGCGAGGCGCAACCGGCAGGGGCGTTTCGCTGGCCCATCCCGATTATGTGATGGGGCCAATCCTACATTGCGGGAAACACTGTGCCAGCGGCGGTGGAGATATTGTCGAGATGCCTGCTTCCGACCAGTTTTGGTCGTTTAGACTACCTTAGTTGCGTGCCAGAACCTGCCGTTGGTTAAGCTTGATCCCTACCCAGTATTGACCGGAGAAATTTGTCGACGGCGACAATAAGCTCCTGATAGGCAGGCTGCTCGACCGGCAGGTGCGATCCATTGCTCAATTCAACAAACTGCTTTTTTGCCTTGATCCGATCGTAGACCATTTTGCTAAGCGCAGTCGGCGTCCAGGTGTCAGCGCCTGGATGAACGAGCAGCAGCGGGCAGTCTAGCTGCCAGGTTTGGACGCGATACTGATGAGCTGTTCGGAAAAAACGCGCCGGTTTGCTGCTCGCCCCGATAAGGGGGTCGTCCGCAAAGTAGCGCTGCATTGCACGGCTGCTGCTCATCGCCTTCAACGGGGTGGTGAGGGAAAGCGGCATTCGTACACGATCGAAGAGCCGAGGCATCGCCATCATACTGAAACGGCTCAAGTGGCCAAGCCAACGCCAACGCGCAGCGAGCGAGAAAATTTCTGGGTCAGATAGGTCAAGCAATGTTGTTGCGATTGCGCCTGACACGTGCGCGCTCTGTTGGGCTGCGAAGAATGCCGTGAGGCCGCCCATCGAAAGGCCCATCAGCACGACCGGGCCAGCCTGTCCGTTGGCGATTTCGGCGACGACGCTTGGCCATTCGGCATAATTCCAGTCATAATCTGGTGCCGTCTCGGTCAAGCCATAACCAGGCAGGTCGGGAGCAAGGACGCGCCATCCGAGTTCGACGATCGGCTCAGCTGCCGGCGCGAGGATCCTCCCGTTGCCACCACCGCCATGCACCAGAATAACAGTTCCCAAAACGTCGCCTTGCGGCAACCATTCATCCATACGCACGTGATGGCCACGAACCCAAAGCCAGCGTTCCTCAGGGTCGCGCATTAGAGACAGGCCGAACTCTTCGGCCAGCAGCCGTCGATACATCGTCCATGATGGGCTTTGCGAAAATGTCTTCACAATCTTGTTATTGAATAAAAACTCAATTTATGAAACTCGGGTTCCCATGCCTCCTCGCCAAACTGCAAAGACGGTCCGAAAGCCTGTGAGACGGGCGCGACAGGCACGGTCTCAAGCGACTGTCGAGGTCATTGTCGAAGCTGCAGCTCGGATTCTGGCAGATAAAGGATGGCGTGGGCTGACGACGAACGCGGTGGCACAAAGGGCGGGCGTGTCCATCGGGTCAGTCTATGAGTATTTTGCGAACAAGCAGGCAATCATCGACGTGATCTTGGATCGCCATATCGCGCAAGGCGAGACATATATCGCGGGTCTTGCCGATCTTCCAGCGGGGAGCTTGACTGCAGGAGATATCGTTGAGGCGACCGTAGGAGGCTTTATCATCATTCATCGAGACAATCCGAAATTGCATCGTGTTATCTCAAGTGAAGTACCGCTGTCTGAAAATCAGAAGGCTCGTGTCGATCAACTTCGCAATAGGGCAATCTCGCTGGTTTCACGTTTACTGGAGGGTCAGACAAACGATCCAAACGTGAAAGCCTCAATGGTTGTTGACACCGCTGAAGCTCTCACACATCGCTGGATTGTCGATGAGGCCGGGGTTCCTGTTGCTGCGGAGACTATGACAAATGAACTGACGGCTATGCTGCGGCTTTATGTGTCTGGCTAACGTCCGCTCAGGAAGCCTGCTTCGCAAAACCAGCCTGTCAGCTCCCCCCAACAAAGCCGTCATCGACAACTCCGCTGCTCCGCCTGCAAATGTAATGTTGTAACCTCCCCCGAATCGTGCCATATCGGCCTGGTGATGACACAGGTCTGGACAAAATGGCGCTGGGATGGGCTCGGCTTGAGCATCGCCGGACTGTGCCTTGTGCATTGCCTCGCAACCTCGGTCATTCTGGTGTTCATCGCCTCGGCCGGTGGGCTTTTGCTCGATCCGCACATTCATGAGGTCGGGCTTTTCCTTGCCATCATCTTTGGCGTCCTCGCGCTCGGCAAGGGCCTGTGGCAACACGGCTTCATCATGCCCGCAGCGATCGGCGCTCTCGGCATCGGCATGATGGCAGGCGCTCTGACGTTACCGCATGGCAGCACCGAGATTCTCTGGACAATATTAGGGGTCGGTGTGCTGGCGCTCGGGCATGACCTGAACGTCAGGGCAACCAGCTAGACCCGCACCAGCGCGTCGAACGTTTCCAATACCCATTTGTGAACCAGCCTGATCGATGGTTGGGCGCGCAAATCGCGGTGGACGATCAGCCACGGGACACGCGGCGGCGGCAAGCTGCGCGCATCGACCTGGAGCAAGGCGTCCGACCGTCGTGCAATGGCGTTCGGCAACAGGGCGATGCCTGCCCCCGCTATTGCAGCGGTCATCAAACCACGGGTGCTGCCGGTCCGCATCGCAACCGCGGGGCGCAAACCCGCGCCTTCCAACCAGGCAAGTTCCGGCAGTCGGCCATAGCTATCGTCATAGATCAGCAGCCTTTCCCGCGACAGATCGAGTTTTGCAGGATCGCGATTCGCCAGATAGGTCTTCGACGCAAAGAACCCCAGATGAAGCGTCGGCAGTTTGCGGATGATGAGGCTGGCGCCTTCCGGCCGTGACATGCGCACCGCAATATCTGCATCTCGCGCCGCCAGACTGACGACATCGGCCTGCGACTGAAGATGCACGGGAAAGTCGCCGCCCTTTTGCCATAAGGCCGGCAATGCCGGGGCTAGTACGTCGGAAATCACGAATTCGGTCGCCGACAGCCTGACGGGCACGGTGCCGCCCTCGCTGCGCAAACTGTCGGCCAGACGCGAAACCCGGGCCAATTGTTCGGCGATTGGCTCTGCGGCTTTGGCCACCACCTCGCCATGCCGTGTCAGTCTTGTGCCCCGTGCCTGACGGTCGATAAGCCGCAGCTTCAATGCGACCTCCAGCGCCTCGATCCGCCGCGAGATTGTCGATATCGCAACGCCGCGCCTTTTGGCCGCGGCGCTGAGCGACCCTGCCCGCCAGATCGCAATCAGGTCGTCAAGGTCGCCAGGATCAAGCATGTTTTGCAATAATGGACATTTGATTTGCAATATCGCGCATTTCATTTGCGCACGCAATAATGGACAGTCCGCAGATGAGAAGGAGACTGCCCATGTTCCGCTTCACTGCAATTTTGCTCGCCGGACTTGTGTCGCTTGGCCCGGCCGTTTCGCTATTGGCCAAGGACCGGCCTGCCGGGTCACCCGTCGCCACCATCGTCACGATCAAGACACCCCCCGGCATAACCCGCCCGATGCTCGAGGGCGGCTTCAAGCAGGCGGTTCCGGTTTATGAGAAAATCCCCGGCCTGATCCGCAAATATTTCATCGTGAATGGCGACAGCTTTGGCGGCATGTATCTCTGGAAAGACCGCGCCTCGGCCGAGGCGTGGTATAGCGACGCCTGGAAGGCCAAGGCCAGGGCGACCTATGGCAGCGAACCGCAGCTGACCTATTTCGATGCGCCGGTGCAAATCGACCGTTCGGCCAAATGATGCGACAGCTAACCTTCATCAAACCGGGTGCGTTCGAATGGCATAACGTCCCTTTCCCGGTGCTCCAGGCGCCAACCGACGCCATCGTCCGGCCACTTGCGGTCGCGCGCTGCGATCTCGATCTTTACATCGCCACCGGCTTCGTTCCCTTTCCCGGCCCCTTTGCCTTTGGCCACGAAATGGTGGGCGAGGTCGTCGATGCGGGGGACAAGGCGGGTGTCATGCCCGGCCAGCATGTCATTGTTCCGTTCCAGATCAGTTGCGGGCAATGCGCCTCCTGTCGGCGGGGTTTTACGGCTTCCTGCGAAGCGGTGCCGCCTTACTCTGCATTTGGGCTCGGCGGCGGGCGGGTCGAATATGGCGGCGCACTGTCGGACGCCGTTCGCGTGCCATATGCCGATTTCATGCTCGTGCGCTTGCCGGAAGGTGTCGACCCGGTTGCCGCTGCGAGCGCCGCCGACAATATTCCGGACGGCTGGCGTGCGGTCGCACCGCAGCTTCGCGAGTATCCGGGGGCCCCGGTACTGGTCATTGGCGGTCTGGCGCAAAGTGTCGGGCTATATGCGGCGGGCGCAGCAGTTGCGCTGGGCGCAGGCCGGGTGCTGTATCTGGACGACAATTCCGGCAACCGCGACCGGGCCAGGGCAATGGGTGCCGAAGCGGCACCGCTGACCGGTCGCGAACCGGTCGAACAGTTCGAAATCGTGGTGGAGGCGGCCGGACTGGCCGATGCCCTCGGTCTTGCGATACGCTCTTGCAGACCGAATGGCGTGGTTACGAGCGTTGCGATGCATCTGGGCGCGACCACGCCGGTTCCGCTTACACAGGCCTATTATAAAGGCCTGACTTTCCACACAAGCCGCGCCAGTGCGCGCAACTGGTTGCCCGATGTGATACATTGCATGGCCTGCGGCGGGCTGCACCCCGAACATGTCACCCACCGCATACTCCCCTTTGCGGACGCTGCCGATGCGATGACCGATAGCGGGCCGAAGCTGGTTTTTACGCCGGAGTAGACCGGATGCTTGCTTATGGGGTGGTGAACGCCTAAATTCGTCGCATGGCATCTCATCACCACCATCACGAGCATGAAGGCGCATCGCTGGCGCACGCCGCGCAGGTCGCTCTAACCGATGCTGGCGAGCAGTGGACCGAGATGCGGGCCGACATTTTCGACGTTCTCGCAACCTTCGAAAAGCCCGCTTCGGCCTATGATATTGCCGATCTGGTGTCGCAAAAGCGGGGAAAACGCGTCGCGCCGAACAGCGTGTACCGTATTCTCGACCTGTTCGTGTCGACCAACCTCGCGCGCCGGGTCGAGAGCGCCAATGCCTATGTGGCGAACTCGCATCCCGGGTGCCTGCACGACTGCATTTTCCTCATCTGCGACAATTGCGGGACGGCAACCCATATCGACGACGATAAGTTGTCTAGCAATGTCCGCGCTGCGGCAGAGGGAGCCGGTTTCGCCGAGGTGCGACCCGTGATTGAGGTTCGCGGAAAATGCGCGGATTGCGATTAGGCGTTTCTGACTGACAGCAAGCATTTTCGCCGCTAAAGCTGTGCCTTATGACAGATAAGCCAGATACGCCGTTACTCGATACGGTGAATATTCCCGCCGATTTGCGGCAGTTACAGGTATCACAGCTTCGGCAACTGGCCGACGAACTCCGCGCCGAAACCATCTCCGCCGTCTCCGTTACCGGCGGCCATCTGGGGGCAGGCCTGGGTGTGGTCGAGCTGACCACGGCCATCCATTATGTGTTCAACACACCCGAAGACAGGCTGATCTGGGACGTTGGCCATCAATGCTATCCGCACAAGATCCTGACCGGCAGGCGCGACCGCATCCGTACGCTCCGGATGGGCGGGGGACTGTCCGGCTTCACCAAGCGCAGCGAAAGCGAGTACGACCCGTTCGGCGCGGCGCATAGCTCGACCTCGATCAGCGCTGCCTTGGGCTTTGCAGTCGCCAACAAGATGGCAGGGAAGCCCGGCAAGGCCATTGCCGTCATCGGCGACGGCGCGATGAGCGCGGGCATGGCCTATGAGGCGATGAACAATGCGCAGGCGGCGGGGAACCGGCTGGTCGTCATTCTCAACGACAATGATATGTCGATTGCCCCGCCCGTCGGTGGCCTGTCGGCCTATCTGTCACGGCTGGTATCGTCGAGCGAATATCTCGGCCTGCGCAGCTTTGCGAGCAAGGTTGCCAAGAAACTGTCGCGCCGGATTTACACGGCCGCGCAAAGGGCAGAAGAATATGCGCGCGGAATGGCGATGGGCGGCACGCTGTTCGAGGAACTGGGCTTTTATTATGTCGGTCCCATCGACGGTCATAATCTCGACCAGCTCATCCCCGTCCTCGAAAATATCCGCGACAATGCCGAAGGACCCGTCCTCGTCCACGTAGTTACCCAGAAGGGCAAGGGCTATGCACCTGCCGAAGCCGCGGCGGACAAATATCATGGCGTGGTCAAGTTCGATGTTATCACCGGAAAGCAGGACAAGGGGCCGGGCGGCGGCCCGCCTGCCTATCAGAATGTCTTCGGCGAAACGCTTGCCAAACTCGCCGACACCGACCCCCTCATCTGCGCGATTACCGCCGCGATGCCGAGCGGCACCGGCGTCGACAAATTTGCCGCTGCGCACCCCGACCGTGCCTTCGATGTCGGCATTGCCGAACAGCATGGCGTGACCTTTGCCGCCGGATTGGCGGCGCAGGGCATGCGGCCTTTCTGCGCAATTTACTCGACCTTCCTGCAGCGCGCCTATGATCAGGTCGTGCATGATGTCGCAATCCAGAACCTGCCTGTGCGCTTCGCCATCGATCGTGCCGGATTGGTGGGCGCGGATGGCAGCACGCATGCGGGTTCGTTCGACATCACCTATCTTGCAACCCTGCCCAATATGGTGGTGATGTCGCCCGCCGATGAGGCGGAGCTTGTCCACATGACTTACACCGCCGCGCTTCACGACAGCGGCCCGATCGCCTTCCGCTATCCGCGGGGCAACGGCACGGGCGTCGCCTTGCCCGAGGTTCCGCAACAACTGGAAATCGGCAGGGGCAGGATTGTGCGCGAGGGCAAGAAGGTTGCGATTCTCTCGCTAGGCACCCGCCTTGCCGAAGCGATGAAAGCCGCGGACACGCTCGATGCCAAGGGGCTTTCGACCACCGTCGCCGACCTGCGCTTTGCCAAGCCGCTCGACGAGGACATGATCCGCCACCTCATCGCCACGCACGAAGTTGTGGTGACCGTCGAGGAAGCCGCCGTCGGCGGCCTTGGCGCACATGTCCTGACGCTGGCGAGCGATCTGGGCCTGATGGATACCGGTCTCAAAATCCGTACGATGCGCCTGCCCGATATATTCCAGGATCAGGACAGCCCGCAAAAGCAATATGACGAGGCCGGGCTGAACGCACCGCAGATTGTAGAGACCGTGCTGAAGGCCTTGCGCCACAATAGCGCGGGCGTGGAGGAAGCCGGAGTTAGGGCTTAACTAAATCGCTTGTCGGCGCTTGATTAGCCGCACCGACTCTCCATATTTCGCTAGCTTGCTGTCGCTGGTCAGCAATATGCGATCCTCGCTTATGGCTTGGGCAATCAATGCCCTGTCAAACGGGTCGTCGTGAACGGAAGATAGCTGCGAAACCGCAATCGCATGTCTGCCCGTAAAGTCCAGCTCCATCCAGTCATTGGCTATGCAGCCCGTACGGAGCGCTACTGGATCGACGTCGAAATCAGGTCTTTTCAGAGCCGACTTGATCGCAATCTCCCAGATGCTGATGCTACTGAATATGTGAGGCTTGTTCAAATCCGACAGTTCGGCGCGAATATCGTCCGGAAGAATCTCGGGGGTCGACGCCATCCAGAGAAGCACCATGGTATCGAGCAAATAGCTCATTCGTCCCCGTAAAACATCTTGTTTATATCATCGGCGCACATTGTATCAAAATCATCCGGGACCGGCGGCATCTTGCCTTTTAGAAATCCCATACCACGCAAAGGAGGCGAGGACGCGTGTACTCCATCGACCGCCTCCACCTTAACCATCGGTTTCCCGGCTTTGGCAATGATGAAAGGCTGGCCGTTCACAGCCATGGCAATCAGCTTCGACAGCTGCGTTTTCGCGTCATGGATATTGACAGTGAGCATATTCGATCCAGTAAACTTAGTTTACTGGACTTAGTCCACTTGAACTTGGAAGTCAATCAGCCCGGAATAACCGCCTGCGCGACCTGGCCATCGCCTTCGGGCGCGGCGATAATGTCGCGGGTGACGCTGCCCTTGTTCACCGTATTGGTGCCGGGGTCACCGACCGAAGAGCGGATACCCATGTCGGCTGGACCGGCTGTGGTCGAAATCGCGCGCTCGGCAGCGGAACGGGGCGCAACGCCGCCGAACAGCGCCTCAAGCACCTGTTCCTGTCCGCCATCGGTCGGCCGGATTGCGGCGGCCGGGGTCGGCTCGAGCGCAAAATCGGGCGGGACGACCAGCGGCGCGGCGCGGCTGGTGACCGGTGCCGCATTCTGATTTCCGCGAATGTCCCAATCCCATAGCGCCTGGCCGATATTACGCCCCGATGCGCAGCCCGACAGGCTGACGAGCGTGGCGAGCGTGGCGCCGACGAGGAGGATGTTCTTGCTCATATCATTATCCTTGCTGACCGGGCTCATGAACGGGGCGCAGGCGCCGTACCGCCGAACATCGCGTCGAGAACCTGTGTCTTGGTGTCGCCATCCTGGGGACGCGGCGCGCCTTCCTGCGGCGGGGGCAGGGTAAAGTCTTTCGGCACCTCGATCGGCTTGGCGCGGGTCACGGCAAACTCATCCGGACGCTCGCGGTCGAACACGCTGGTCGTGCCGCAGCCGGAGAGAGCGGTCAGCGCCGCAACCGCCAAAATCATATTCCGCTTCATGTTCTCTCCACTATGTCCGCGCTGCTTGCGGGTTCCTGAACAGGCTCCTTCTCGCGCATCAGGAAGGCGCGGGCAAGCAATATCAGCACGCCGATGGTGATACAGGCATCTGCCAGGTTGAAGATATAAAATGGCCGGAAGTCGCCAAAATGCAGGTCGGCATAATCGACGACATAGCCATAGCGCACACGGTCGACGATATTGCCCAGCGCACCGCCCAGAACGAGCGACAGGGCGAGGATATCCCCCCGCAATTTCTCGCGCCACATCCAGACTGCGACCGCTGCCGCGATCACCGATGTCAAGGCGACCAGCGCCCAGCGCTCCGCATCGCTGTCGGCGGTGAGGAAGCTCATCGGAGCCGCGGATTTCTCGGCATACTGCAGATCGAAGAAGGATACGATGTGGATGACCCCGCGGCTTTTGAGCTGCAACGGCCCCAGCATTGCATATTTGACGATCTGGTCGGCAATGAAAACCAGGGACGCGAGCATGATGCCTTGCAGGCGGAATTTGGGATTGGGGTTCATGCGTGCGTCCTAACCCACCAAAGCGGGATCGTCACCCCGAACTTGTTTCACCTTGCGGTGACTTCGTTCCAAGGTCCATTTCTCCGCCGCGACCGGCGGTGAGTATCGCCCGATGGATGCTGAAACAAGTTCAGCATGACCGAGCAGGCGTGGTCTTTGTGTCTTCGTGTCTTCGTGCGAACCTTCCGACATTCTTGGTTCGCACAAAGGCACAAAGGCGCGAAGAGGGCGGTTAGGCATTGACGACGCTCTCACACCGCCCGCACAACGCGCCGTCTTCGACAACCTCGGGAAGGTGCCGCCAGCAACGACCACATTTGTGGTTGGTGGTTTTCACTGCTCCCGTTGCTGTTCCATGGTGCACCGCAGAAACAATAAACACTTCCGCTAAATCGACATCACCAAACTCTCCGTTGTGCGTGTATTCAACTTCCAAGCTCGATCCGACGATCTTTTCACGCCGCATCGGCTCGATTTGCTCTGTGGCGATCATCCGAGATGCTCTTATGCTGGCCCATTTGTCGGCCAAGTCAGCGTCAAGTGCAGTTGGTATTTCCGGCCAATCCGAAAAATGCACGCTGTCCGCATCCGGACCGAACCGCGTCTGCCACACCTCTTCGCTGGTGAATACCAGCACCGGCGCGGCATATCTCACCAGCGCGTGGAACAATGTGTCCAAAACCGTGCGATACGCCATCCGCTTGCGATCGGTCGGCGCATCGCAATAAAGACAATCCTTGCGGATATCGAAGAAGAAGGCCGACAGGTCCTCATTGGCAAAATCGGTCAGCAGGCGGACGTAGCTGTTGAAGTCGAAGTCATTGACCGCTTGTCGCAACTTCGCGTCCATATCCGCCAGCAGGTGAAGCATGTAGCGCTCCAGCTCCGGCATGTCGACGACGGCGACCTTTTCCGCGTCCGAAAACCCGTCCAGCGCGCCAAGCAGATAGCGGAAGGTGTTGCGCAATTTGCGATACTGGTCGGACACGCCCTGCAAAATCTCTTTGCCGATCCGGTGGTCTTCGGTGAAGTCCACAGTCAATGCCCAAAGCCGCAAGATGTCCGCACCGCTGTCGCGCATCAGGTCGAGTGGGTTGATCGTGTTGCCCAGCGACTTGGACATTTTCATGCCCTTCGCGTCCATCGTGAAGCCGTGTGTAAGCACCGCGTTGTAGGGCGCGCGACCGCGCGTGCCGCAGCTTTGCAGCAGGCTCGACTGAAACCAGCCGCGATGCTGGTCGCTGCCTTCGAGGTAAAGGTCGGCGGGCCATGAAAGGTCGGGCCAGCGCCCGCTTTCCAGCGTGAACACATGGGTGCAGCCCGAATCGAACCAGACGTCCAGAATGTCGGTCACGCGTTCGTAATCGGCGGCGGCGTAATCCGGCCCAAGATATTCCTGCACGCGTTCGTCGCTCCAGGCGTCAACGCCCGCTTCCTTTACGCCCGCGATGATGCGCGCGTTGACCGCAGGGTCGCAAAGATATTGCCCGGTCTTTCGGTCCACGAACAGCGTGATCGGCACACCCCATGCGCGCTGGCGGCTCAGCACCCAGTCGGGCCGGCCCTCGACCATCGACGACAGCCGGTTGCGGCCCTTTTCGGGGATGAAGCGGGTGGCGGCGATGGCGGCCATGGCGCGGTTGCGCAACGTAGTCCCCTCTCCCCTTGCGGGAGAGGGTTGGGGTGAGGGGTCGGCTCGCGTCTGCGAGCCAATATTTTCTGCTCCGACAGAGGCCCCCTCACCGCTGCGACTAGGCTCGTTCCTCGCCAAGTCTCGCTCCTCTCCCGCAAGGGGAGAGGGGGTTAGCGCCTTATCCATCGGCACGAACCATTGCGGGGTGCAGCGATAGATGACCTTCGCCTTCGACCGCCAGCTATGCGGATAGCTGTGCCGGTAATCCGCCGACGCCGCGAGCAGCGCGCCCGCCTCGCGCAGCGCGGTGCAGATCGGGCCGTCGGGCCCGTTGAACTTGGGGTTGATGACGCTGCCCTGACCGCCGAGCCAGCCCCAGTCGGCGCGATATTTGCCGTCGGCCTCGACCGCAAAGACCGGGTCGATGCCATCCCCCTTGCACAGGTCGAAATCATCCTCGCCATGATCGGGCGCCATATGGACAAGCCCGGTGCCGCTGTCGGTGGTGACAAAATCGCCAGGCAGAAAGGGGCGCGGCTTGGCAAAGAAGCCGCCGAGATGGTGCATCGGGTGCTGGGCGACGGTTCCGGCGAGGTCTGCGCCAAATATCCAATCATTGGACAACACTTCTGGTTGGTCACCATCCTCGCGGGATTTGCTCATCCGCAACAAAAAGTCATGGACCCGTTCTTCGGCAACCAGATACTTGCCGCTATTTTTTTCTTCTACAAGCAGGACGTATTTGACTTCAGGACCGTAGGCGAGCGCTTGATTGACCGGTATTGTCCAAGGCGTTGTTGTCCAAATCACGGCTTTCGCGCCAACTAGGCCGGGAATAGGCGACTCTACAATCTCAAACGCCACATCGATCTGCGTCGAGACGATATCCTCATATTCAATCTCGGCCTCGGCGAGCGCGGTCTTTTCGACCGGCGACCACATTACCGGCTTGGCACCGCGATAGAGCTGGCCGCTTTCGGCAAATTTCAGCAGCTCCGAAACAATCGTCGCCTCGGCCTGAAAATCCATCGTCAGGTATGGATTGTCCCAATCGCCATTGATGCCCAGCCGCTTCAGTTGCTCGCGCTGGGTATCGACCCAATGCTGCGCATAGGCGCGGCATTCGGCGCGGAATTCGACGGCGGGAACCTCGTCCTTGTTGAGCTTTTTCTTGCGATATTGCTCCTCGACCTTCCACTCGATGGGCAGGCCGTGGCAGTCCCAGCCGGGCACATAAGGCGCGTCCTTGCCCAACAAAGTCTGCGTGCGGACCACCATGTCCTTCAGAATATGGTTGAGCGCATGGCCGATATGCATGTCGCCATTGGCATAAGGCGGGCCGTCGTGGAGGATGAACTTCTCGCGTCCCCGGCGGCGATTGCGGAGTTCCTGGTAAAGCCCAATCTCGTGCCAGCGCGCCAATATGCCCGGCTCCTTTTGCGGGAGCCCGGCCTTCATGGGGAAATCGGTTTTCGGCAGGAAAACGGTGTCGCGGTAATCGATTGGGTCGGTCATGTCGAAAGCGCCCTTAGCGCAACTATTTCCCTTTCGTCACCCTGAACTTGTATCAGGGCCCGTTCCGTCGCAACGCGGGACCCAGTTCTTCGATGTCATCCACCCAGATATAGCCATTATAGCTGTTGGCAATGTCGCCATATTGGTCGACCTCTGTCAGACCCCTGATTTGTCCGTCCACCACCTCTTGGGCGATGATCAGGCGGACGCCCGCTTCTTTCATTCGCGCCAGGAAGCGGTTGGGCCATCCCCATAGCGTGTACCCCAAATCGTCCAGTGTCAGGAGCATGAAGCCGTCCCTGCAGGCTTCGGGAACGTTGCCCCAAATGCCCGCGATGCGATAGTCCGCTGCGCATTGTCGGGCACCGGCTACTGAAAAAGCGTCGTGACTTGGTCTAAGACCCTTGATGTATCTTACGGCAGCTCGATCACCGATGATGATATTGCGGTCCGGCATGTCAATCGCCGGTGTCGGCAAAGCCGCAACGAGCTGCATCACCTCCGTTTCCCCGTTTATCTGCCAAAATAGTTCCGGTCTGGTTAAGCCGCGTGTTGCGTCGGCGATGGTTGAATGCAAGCGCGTCTGGTCGGTAGCGCATTTGCTTTCGAATTGGGGCGCTACCACTAGCGCGCCACCGGCAATAACGGTTGTAATGCGAATGGCATCCGCCCCGCTGCCCGCCGCAGCCTGTAGCGCGCCGACATCCGGGCTGACAGCAATCCCGCCATAGCCGCTATTCGCGCTAGCAACGCAGCCCGCCGCATCGCGCACCGGCTCGGCCGCGCGGTCCGCGATAAGCTTCGGCCTGCCTGTCGGTTTGTCCGCGAGCCAACTGGCCTGAAAAAGCGTGAAGCCCAGCAACAACGCGGCGAAAGCCAGCAATATCATGGTCTGCCTGCGCGTGAAGGTCATGCTGGCGCCAACAGTTTCCGCGCATTGTCGCAATCCTCGACCATCTGCTCCATCAGGGCATCCATATTCTCGAACTTTGCCTCTGGCCGGATGAAGGCATGGAACTCGACCTCAATATTCTGCCCGTACAGGTCTTCGTTGAAATCGAAAAAATAGGGTTCGAGCAATTCCTTGGGTGGATCGAAGCTCGGGCGGATGCCGAGATTGGCGGCACCGTCCAGCACGCGGCCATCGGGCAAGTGACCCTTCACGGCGTAGATGCCGTAACGCGGACGCAGATAGTGACCCATGTCGATATTGGCCGTCGGGAAACCCAGCAGCCGCCCGTTCTTGTCGCCATGCTGGACAATACCCTCGACCGCAAAAGGCCGGCTCAGCAATCGTGTTGCGGTTCCGCAATCGCCCGCCTTCAAGGCATCGCGGATACGGCTCGAGGAGATCACGCCGGCATCGTCCATGACAGGCCCCATCGCTGTCGCGGTAAGCCCATGCGCCGCGCCGACATCGCGCAGTACCTGCACATTACCGCCGCGGCCTTTGCCGAAGGTGAAATCCTCACCGGTAACGACGCCGGTGACACCCAACCGTTCTACCAGCAGCTTGGCGACAAAATCCTCCGCCGAGGTTGCGGCAAGCTCTGCATCGAAATCGAACACCAGCATGGCATCGGCACCCGCCTCGGCAAACAGCCGCCGCCGCTGCTCGAGCGTGGTCAGCCGGAACCAGGGAATATGCGGTGCGAAGAAACGCACCGGATGCGGGTCGAAGGTAGCGACGATAGCTGGCCTGCCGGCCGTCCGGGCTTGCCGGATAGCTTCCCCCGCCACAGTCTGGTGGCCGAGATGAAAGCCATCGAAATTGCCGAGCGCCACGACCGCGCCGCGATGGGCATCGGGCATGCGTTCGCTTGCGGATAGAATGGGAATGGTCATTGTGTCGGCGGCGCCTTTGCCATGGGAACCAGCCCTGCCCTGATAACCCGCAACGCATTGCCGCCCATGACCGCGCGAATCTCTGCCTCGCTGAAGCCCTCGTCCATCAAAGCCTGCGTGACTTGCGTCAGCTGCGAGGTGTCGAACCGTACGGTCGTCGCGCCATCATAGTCCGAACCGAGCGCGACATGCTCTATGCCGACCAGATCGCGGACATGCTTCATTGCCTGGGCCGCCGCGCGCGGGGACGTGTCGCAAATCGCCGCATCCCAATAGCCGATGCCGATGATCCCGCCCGTCCTTGCAACGCCCCGGATATGCTCATCAGACAGGTTGCGGTTGACCTTGCACGTCGCCTGCACCCCGCCATGGCTGGAAACGACCGGACGGCGCGCCATCGCCAAAATTTCAGTCACGCACGTCTGGCTGCAATGGGCAATATCGACGATCATGCCTTTGTTTTCCATGCGGCGCACAATGTCGCGCCCAAAGGGGGTTAGGCCACCCTTTTTGATGCCATGCATCGAGCCGGCGAGCTCATTGTCAAAGAAATGCGTGAGCCCCGCCATGCGGAACCCGGCGGCATAAAGCTTGTCGAGATTTTCGGCTTTGCCTTCGAGGTTCTGCAAACCTTCAATGGAAAGCATCGCGCCGACCTGGCTAGGGCCCTTGATCCGTCGCCGCGCTTCAAGCCCGTCCAAATCGGCACCTACTTCGACCTTGAACAGATCGTTGTCGGATGCAACTGCACGGTCGAGCTTCGCTGCATGCCACAAGGACCGTTCGAGCAGCGAATTCCACGTCCGCACCGGCTGCAACTGCGCGATCACCAGCGGCGTGATGTTGTCGCTATCCGCGCCATTGGCATCGTAATTCTGCCCCTTTGGCGTCTTTGTGACCGAAGAGAAGACCTGCAGCGCGACATTGCCTTCGACGAGGCGGGGCAGGTCCATATGCCCGCGCCCCCCGTGCTGGAGCAGGTCGCGCCGCCACATCAGCGTGTCGGAATGCAAATCGACAATCGTCAGCGTCTTGTGCAGTGCCTTTGCCTCGTCGCTTACCTTTATCAGCGGCTTTCCGTCGATCCGGTTCATCGAGCTTTCGACATAGCCGGGCGCGATACCGAAAAGGCCGATGGCCGCGACCGCGACCAATGCCAGCGGGATCCAGAGTTTTTTGCGCATTTCCCCTCCCCCGAAATATCCTATGCGCGCCGCACCAGCGTCACGAAATCATGCGCGGGAATATTTCCGTCCGCCACATGGGCTTCGCGCGAAACTTCCTGCCACTCGGATTTGTCAAAAGCGGGCATATGGGTGTCGCCCTCTGGCTCGAGCGCGATTTCAGTCAGTTCGATCCGGTGGGCAAGCGGCAGGAACAGTGCAAAAATCTCCGCTCCGCCGATGACGCACACATGCGGACCGTTGGCAAGCTTGAGCGCCTCCCCGACCGAATGCGCGACCTCCGCGCCTTCCTCTTCCCAGTCCATATCGCGCGTCAGCACAATATGTCGCCGCCCGTCCAGCAATCCCGGAAGACTGTCGAAAGTCTTGCGCCCCATGATCATCGGACGACCCTTGGTGATCTGTTTGAAATGGCGCAGGTCGGCAGGGATGTGCCAGGGCATATCGCCATCCCTCCCGATAATTCCATTGGCGGCGCGGGCGAGGACAAGGATAATTTCGGGATGATTCATATCCCCCGCTTTGCCTTGTAAATTTCGGGCCGTAAACCGGCAACTAGCGATAAAGGCGGGTTACATGGCCGATTTTGCGCCCCGGCCGAGCCTCGGCCTTGCCATAAAGATGCACATTGGCGGCAGGGTCGCCCAGCAGCTGGATGAATCGTTCGCCATCCTTGCCGATCAGATTCTGCATTTCGACGCGCTCGGCGACTGTCGCGGTACTCCCGAGCGGAAGCCCGCAAATCGCGCGGATATGGTTTTCGAACTGGCTGGTTTCTGCGCCTTCGATGGTCCAGTGGCCGCTATTGTGGACGCGTGGGGCGATTTCGTTGAACAGCGGGCCTTCGGCGCTGGCAAAGAATTCGGCCGTAAACACGCCGACATAATCGAGCGCCCTTGCCACCGCCGCCGCCATCTTGCGCGCGGCAACCTGCTGGCTTTCGATCAGGGGCCCGGCGGGCAGTGTCGAGGTCGCCAATATGCCGTCCTCATGGGCGTTGCGTGTGCTGTCCCAATAGCGGATTTCGCCATCGGCGCCGCGCACCAATATCACCGAGAATTCGGCGTCGAACTCGACCATCGCCTCTGCAATCAGGGGCTGACTGCCGGCGCGCCGCCATGCGCTGGCAAGCTCGCTTTTCGCCGAAACCCGGATCTGGCCCTTGCCGTCATAGCCCATGCGGATGGTCTTGAGGATCGCCGGCGTACCGACGACAGCAACTGCGTCCTCGACCTCTATCTCGCTCCGGGCCACCGCAAAATCGGCTGTCTTCCCGCCCAGTTTGCGAACAAATTCCTTTTCCTCGACCCGATCCTGTCCGATTTCGAGGGCCTTGATCGGCGGATGGATCGGCACATCCCGAGCGATGGTCTTCAGCGGCAGAACCGGCACATTTTCAAATTCGAAAGTGATGACGTCGCACGCTGTGGCAAAGCGTTTCAGCGCCTCCAGATCGTCATACGCGGCTATGGTGGCGTCAGCCGCAACATCGCAGGCGACATTGTCTCCGGCAGGTGCATAGATATGGCAGCGATAGCCGAGCTGCGCCGCAGCCATCGCCAGCATGCGGCCAAGCTGCCCGCCCCCCATGATGCCAATCGTCGAGCCTGGCGACAAAGCTGTCATTCGGGCGTCTCTGCCACCGACGCGGTCTGCTCGGCGCGCCACGCATCCAATCGCGCGGCCAGTTCCGCGTCGTCATTGGCGAGCATGGCTGCGGCCAGCAACGCTGCATTGGTCGCACCGGCCTTGCCGATGGCCAGCGTGCCGACCGGAATGCCCGCCGGCATCTGCACAATCGACACCAGGCTGTCCATACCGACGAGTGCCTTCGACTGAACAGGAACGCCCAGCACCGCCACCCTGGTCATGGACGCGGCCATCCCGGGCAGATGCGCCGCCCCACCTGCCCCGGCGATAATGCATTTGAGGCCGCGACCCGCAGCGCTTCTGGCATAATTATAAAGACGTTCCGGAGTCCGGTGCGCCGATACCACCTTGCATTCATGCGCTATGTGCAGCGTGGCCAGCGTCGCCGAAGCTTCGCGCATCGTCTCCCAGTCCGATCGGCTGCCCATGATGATACCGATTAGTGGCGGTGCTTCACTCACTGGTCGTCCCCCGACATCAAGAAGCATCCGCCCTTAGCGCGGAGCATCCATATCCGCAATTGTGAATGGCCGGGATATTACAACAACCGGTTTCTGGCGGTGCATTCTGTAAACTCTTGCTTTTCTACGGGAAAGCTGGTTGAGAGGTTAGATAACAACGGGTACCCCGGGTCGCATGAATTATCGGGGATTTTTTAGTTTGGACCGGAAGTCGGACAATCTGTCCGCGCTGGGCGGGGCAAAATCATTGTCGGCGCTGGAGCGCGAGAACAAGCAGTTGCAGGCGCGGGTTGCCGAGCTTGAGCGACTGGTCGTGTGCGACACGCTCACACCCCTGTTCAACCGGCGCCATTTCATGGAGGAACTGGATCGCTGGTGCTGGCGCACCCATCGCTATGGCGGCGAATATGGGTTGTTGTTCATCGATGTCGACAATCTGAAAGCCGTGAACGATCGCGAAGGCCATGTGGCGGGCGACATGATGCTGATCGGCATTGCCAAGGCCCTGCAAGGGGCGGTGCGCCGCTCGGACATTGCCGCGCGCGTCGGTGGCGACGAATTCGCGGTATTGCTCGACAACATCCCCGAAAACGAACTTGCCGGAAAGGCCGGGCGCATTGCGAAGGTCGTGGGCAGGCTTCGGATCGTGCATGAAGGAAAATCGCTGATCCCCAGCGTTTCAGCCGGATATACCGCTATCGAGGCCGGGGTGAAACCGTCGGAATTGCTGCTGCGCGCCGATCGCTCGATGTACGCAGCCAAACAGGCCAAGGGCATCGGCCCGCTGACCTGAGCAACTGAGGATCAGGACCTAACGCTCCGACAGATAATAACGGTCCCCCTTCAGTGCATCGCCCAGTTCATAGACAATCGGTTGCCCTGTCGGAATTTCGAGCCCGGTGATATCCGCATCCGAAATGTCTGACAGATGCTTGACCAGCGCCCGCAGGCTGTTGCCATGCGCGGAGATCAGCACAGTCTTGTTCGCCTGGAGTTCGGGCACGATTGCGCCTTTCCAATAGGGCAGCACGCGGGCAATCGTGTCTTTCAGGCTTTCGGTGTTGGGGATCGCAATTCCTGCATAACGCGGGTCTGACGACAGGTCATAGGCCGAGCCTGCTTCGAGCGGCGGGGGCGGTATGTCGAAACTGCGGCGCCAGATCCTGACCTGTTCATCGCCATGCCTTGCCGCTGTCTCGGCCTTGTCGAGTCCCGTCAGTCCGCCATAATGCCGCTCATTGAGACGCCAGTCTTTGGTTACCGGCACCCACAACCGTCCCATCGCCTCAAGCGCCAGATTGAGCGTCTTGATCGCGCGCGTCTGTACACTGGTAAAGGCGATGTCAGGGGCGATGCCCTTGGCCTTCATGAGTTCGCCGGCCGCCCACGCCTCCGCCGCACCCTTCTCGGTCACATCGACATCCCACCAGCCGGTGAAGCGGTTTTCCAGATTCCACTGCGACTGGCCGTGACGGATGAGGATGAGTTTGGGCATGGGGGTTCCTTCGCTGTTCGCGCAGCGCCCTAAACCAAGTTGGTCAGATCGCCAAGGTCATGAAGCGGCTGAACGGATCTTCGACATAGTCGCCAAAGGGCGGACAATATTCAAAGCCGTGCGCCTCATACATGCGCAACGCCGGAACGAAGGCCGCCGTCGAACCCGTTTCCAGACTCAGCCGCCGGTACCCCCGCTCGCGCGCTTCCGAGATGATATGGGTCAACATCATGGCACCCGCACCCTTGCGCAGATGTTGCTCATGCGTGCGCATCGACTTGATCTCGCCATGCTCAGGATCGAGCTCCTTAAGCGCCCCGCAGCCCGCGAGACTGTCGCCATCCCAGATCGACCAGAAAGTCACATCTGGCGCGTTCAGCCCGTCAAAGTCGAGAAAGTGGCAGGAACCTTCCGGCGAGTTCGCCAGCATCCCGGCGAAATGGGTTTCGAGAAGCGCGCGGATTTCGGGACCGGTCAGGTCGTCTTCTTTGATATGCATTGTCTACATCCTTCCCAGGAAAACCGTATATCTGCACGGCTGGTCGCTGCCGTTGGCGAATATGACATCCGACGGTGGACCGAAGGCGAAGCAATCACCCTCGGCAAGATCGTGCCAATCGCCGCCTTCGAAAAGGCGCAGCGTGCCGGACGTGACCCAGATCGCTTGCCGCACAAATGTGTAGCTGGAACCTGGGAGCGCGACCTCCTGGCAAGGCGGCAGCTCTACTTCTGTAATCTCGAGCGGAAAACCCGATTGCGCCAGGATCTGCCGCCTGCGGTAGCCGGTCTCCGGATCGGTCCAGACAGGCTGGTTAGTCAATCTGCTCAGCCGTTGTTGCTTCTCTTCGATACGCGAAAAGAAGCTGGCCATGGTCAACCCAAAGGCGGTGGCAATCTTGACCAGCAACGTCGCCGTCGGGCTCGCCTCGCCACGCTCGATGCGGCTGATCATTGCTTTGGATACCGAGGCTTTCCCGGCAAGCTCGGCAATCGACCAACCCCGTGCGCTGCGCTCCGCCCGGATACGGTCTGCTATGGCCGAATCAAAATCCACGATAGGCGACATAAATCTACTATAGTGGATTCATTAGGTCGCGCAACACGCTTGTTGCTGGTCACTCGCGCCGGTCAAACCATCTCCGCCAGCGTCGCCAGACATTCCCGCGCCAGCAGCATGCAGCGCTCCGGCGACCAGCCCTGGTCGGGGTCGTTGCCGTGCACCGTGTCCTTATAGGGCATTTCGAGCGTCATCGACACGCAAGCGTGGGACTTGCCAAACCGCTCGGCGAGCTGGTTGGTGGACATGGTAAGATTGGCTTTGCCGGGCCCGGCAATGGCGTAGCCCAGCTTTGTCTGGAAATCGGGCGTGCGAGCCGCAAGGCGGTTGATAAACGCCTTGTAGCGATCGCCCTGATCGTCGGTCCAAGACGGAATGCCATCGAAACCTGCCATGAAGGCGGCAGGGATAGCCTCGTCACCGTGCACATCCATGGCCCAATGAACGCCGGTGGCGTCCATCGCGTTGCGGATGGCGAGGACTTCGGGGCTGCGTTCCGCCGATGGCTCCGCCCATTCGCGGTTCAGGTTCACACCGACAAAATTGGTCCGCAAATGGCCGCGCCGCGATCCGTCGGGATTGCAGTTGGGGACGATATGCAGGCGACATTTGTCGAGCAGTACCCGGGTGTGCGGGTTGCTCATATCGGTGAGCATGTCGAGCGCGCCTTCCATCCACCATTCGGCCTGTGTCTCGCCGGGATGCTGGCGCGCGTAGAGCCAGACCTGAATATCGCCCTCGCCCATTTCCAAACAGTCGATCGGCTGCCCTTCAAGGCTATGACCGAGGCAGCGATAGTTCACACCGTCACAAGATGCCGAATCGGCGACCAAATCATGATGACGCTCCATCGAGTAGGGCGCGAAATAGGCGAACCAGACGATATCGCTCGCGGGCGTATAGCGGATGGTCAGCGTACCGCCATCTTCGCCCTTGTCATAGCTGCTGTCGGCACGACCCCAATAATCGCGGTCTTCGGAGACACAGGCACGGTAGTCGGGCCACCCGCCTGGATAGGCGCTGCTTTCGAGGCCGGTAATCCGCAAAACCAGCCGCTCGCCTGCCGTACAGGCCACGCGGAAATGGAACCATTGCGCGAACTCGCTGTCCTTGTCCTTGCGGATGGCCAGGCTCGCGGTCGCGTCTTGAACCGCATTGACGATGATATTGCCGCTGTCGAACGCAGCGTTGATGTCGGTGATGGGCATTCCGGCTCCTTGCTTTACGGAACGCGGATAGTCTCACCTGACACGCCGGGGAAGTCCTGAAATAAGGCACTCGCCAATTTGGACGCGGCAATGCCGGGCTGTGCGGCTGGCGAGCCTGCCTTCGCGGCCTGTACGGCCCGGCCTTCCCAGATGACGAGATTGTCGCTGCGTCGCAGGATGCGGACGGCCAGTGTCGTTTCGACCTGTGCCTTGGGGCCGCCGCCCAGATCGATCCCGATACCCAGGCCGACGCCGGAGCCATAGCTGCCCGTCGATCCCCCGACCCCGACCGAAACCGGCGATCGTTTTTCCCCCTCGATATTAACGGTACCAAAGCGAACCTCGGCAATGACATCGGAGCCGGCGCCGGTCTGTTGGGAGTAACCGACACGCTGCATCTCTCTTGCCACCGCGGCAAGATAGGGGGAAGCGGCCAAGCCCTGCCCCGCCGCTGCGTCCCCTGCCAATTCCACCACATATGTACCGCTACCATAGATTATGCCCTCCGCTGCCCGGTTGAAGCGGGTAACCTCGACCGGGCCGGTCGGGACGACGCAGGCCGATAAAAGCGAAAGCGTGAGCAGCGACAAGAGAGGCAATTTGATCATGATATAATATCCTTACCCCGCCAGCTTATGATGACAAGCAATGTATAATGGCTGAATCGCAAAAACGAGCCAATCTTGCTTGACTTTGGCTGCCTCCACCCATAGGAGCGCGCCTTCAATTCAAGCATCAGCTATTAAAAAGACGGGTAAATCCGATGAAAGTCGTCAATTCTCTCAAGTCTCTCAAGGGCCGCCACCGCGACAACCGCGTGATTCGCCGCCGTGGACGGACCTATGTCATCAACAAGACCCAGCCGCGCTTCAAGGCACGCCAAGGTTAATTCAGACGTTGCTGATTGATTGCAGCGCTGTCATCGAACAGAGACAGCGAACTGAAATTGGAAAGACCGCCCCGACAGTTTCGCGGGCGGTTTTTTGCGTGTGGAATGCAGGGCAATGAAACGGGAAATCTCCACCGTCGTGTTCGATGTTGGCAAGGTGCTGTTCGAATGGGATTTGCGGCACCTGTTTGCCAAGTTGATCGACGACCCACAGGAAGTGGAATGGTTCGTCGCGAATGTCGTCACCCCGCAATGGCATTTCCAGCATGATGCCGGTCGGCCCCTGTCGGATATGCTGCCCGAGCGCATTGCCGAATTTCCGGAGCACGCGGCGCTGATCAACGCCTATGCCATGCGGTTCAACGAAACGATCCCCGGTCCTGTTGACGGCTCGCTGGAAATTGTCGGCGAGCTTGCCGAACGGGGTGTCCCGCTTTTTGCGATCACCAATTTCGGCGCGGAGTTTTGGGACATGTTCCGTCCGACCCAGCCGATATTCGACCATTTCGGCGACATCGTCGTATCCGGCGTGGAGAAAATGATGAAGCCCGACCCCGCAATCTACGCGCTGGCGCTGGCGCGTTTCGGCCTCAGGCCCGGCGAGGCGATTTTCATCGACGACAATCTCGCCAATGTCGAAGCGGCACGGGCAAATGGCTTCCACGGGCATCATTTCAAGAATTCCGTGACGCTGCGTAGAGAGTTGGTCGCGCTTAACATCCTGCCGGAATAATGGGTTCACGCGGAGAAACAAAAACATCAAGCCGAAGCCTTCCATTCGAGTCCAAGCTGTGCTTTAGGCCAAGCCGACTCCGCCATCAGCGAAAGATACTTCTCCCATGAATATCCATGAATATCAGGCCAAGGAATTGCTGGCGAAATTTGGCGTTGCCGTGCCCAAAGGCATCGCCGCGCTAAGCGTCGAGGAAGCCGTCGCCGCCGCAAAGCAACTCCCGGGTCCGCTTTATGTCGTGAAATCGCAAATCCACGCAGGCGGGCGCGGCAAGGGCAAGTTCAAGGAACTGGGCCCCGATGCCAAGGGCGGGGTTCGCCTTGCCAAAAGCATCGAGGAAGTCGAGGCGCATTCCAAGGAAATGCTGGGCAACACGCTGGTCACTATCCAGACCGGCGAGGCAGGCAAGCAGGTCAACCGCCTCTACATCACCGATGGCGCTGACATTAAACAGGAATTTTATCTCGCCTTGCTCGTCGACCGCGCCACCAGCCGGATCGCGGTTGTCGCCTCCACCGAAGGCGGTATGAATATCGAGGATGTCGCGCACGACACGCCTGGGAAGATCCACACTATCACCATCGATCCGGCCACGGGCCTGATGCCACATCATGGCCGCAGCGTTGCCAAGGCGCTGGGCCTGACCGGCGATCTGGCGAAGCAGGCGCAGACGGTACTGGCCGGCCTTTATGCCGCCTTCCAGGGCACCGATGCCGAGCAGATCGAGATCAATCCGCTGGCGGTGTGCGAAGGCAAGAATGGCGATGAGCTTCTTGTACTCGATGCCAAGGTCGGTTTCGATGGCAATGCGATGTTCCGCCACAAGGATCTGGCCGAATTGCGCGACCTGACCGAAGAGGACCCTGCCGAGATCGAGGCATCGGAATATGACCTGGCCTATATCAAGCTCGACGGCAATATCGGCTGCATGGTCAATGGCGCGGGCCTTGCCATGGCGACGATGGATATCATCAAGCTGAACGGCGAATTCCCCGCCAACTTCCTCGACGTCGGTGGCGGCGCATCGAAGGAGAAGGTGACGGGCGCGTTCAAGATCATCCTCAAGGATCCTGCCGTAAAGGGTATCCTCGTCAATATCTTCGGCGGCATCATGAAATGCGACATCATCGCCGACGGCATCGTCGCGGCGGCGAAGGAAGTGAACCTGTCGGTGCCGCTGGTCGTGCGTCTCGAGGGCACCAATGTGCAGCAGGGTAAGGATATTCTTGCAGGTTCGGGTCTGCCCATCGTGTCGGCCAACGACCTTGGCGACGCGGCGGAGAAGATTGTTGCCGAAGTGCGCAAGGCGGCGTAAGCTTAGGTAATGTCGGAGAATGTTGAAAATCTGGTGCTTGAGCATCTGAAGCGCATTCAGGCGTCGCTTGATAGGATGGAACGCCGGATCACCGAACTAACATCGCGCGTTGCCAATCTCGAAAGCGGGCAAGCCGCTATCATGCAGCATTTGACCCACCTTGCATCTGCCGATGCAGCTCAACAGGTTGCTATCGATCATATCAGCGAACGGTTAGACCGCATCGAGCGTCGTCTCGAACTTACAAATTGAGGTATTGCGAACATCCTTGACGTTCACGTAAACGTCAAGCATAGGCGCGTTGAATTCCGGCGGGCATCAACCCGCCACCTGAGTCGGTAAGGAAGGATGTACACATGAAAATCCTCGTGCCCGTAAAGCGGGTCATCGATTATAATGTAAAGCCGCGGGTCAAGTCCGATGGCACCGGCGTCGATCTCGCCAATGTCAAGATGAGCATGAACCCGTTCGACGAAATCGCGGTGGAGGAAGCACTGCGTCTGAAGGAAAAGGGCGCGGCGGCGGAAGTCGTGGCCGTTTCCATCGGCCCGGACAAGGCACAGGAAACATTGCGCACTGCGCTCGCCATGGGCGCCGACCGGGCCATCCTCGTGGTTGCCGAAGACGTAGAGCCCTTGGGCGTCGCCAAGATCCTTGCCAAGATTGTCGAGGAAGAAGCCCCCGGCCTTGTCATCCTCGGCAAGCAGGCGATTGACGATGACAGCAACCAGACCGGCCAGATGCTCGCCGCGCTGACCGGGCGTCCGCAGGGCACCTTTGCCTCGAAGGTAGAGGTCAAGGGCGACGCGGTCGAAGTGACCCGCGAAGTCGATGGCGGTCTTGAAACCGTATCGCTGAAGACACCCGCGATCGTCACCACCGACCTTCGGTTGAATGAGCCGCGCTATGCGAGCCTGCCCAATATCATGAAGGCGAAGTCCAAGCCGCTCGCGCAGAAGACGCCTGCCGATTATGGGGTCGATGTCTCGCCGCGCCTGAAGACGCTGAAAGTGACAGAGCCGCCGGTGCGCAGCGCGGGCATCAAGGTTGCCGACGTCGACGCGCTGGTCGCGAAACTCAAGGAACTGGGAGTAACAGCATGAGTGTTCTGGTCTGGGTCGAACATGACAATGCGTCGGTCAAGGACGCAACGCTGGCTGCGGTAACCGCTGCGGGCAAGCTGGGCGAGGTGCATGCGCTGGTTGCAGGTTCAGGCTGCGGTGCTGCCGCGGATGCTGCTGCAAAGATTGCAGGGGTCGGCAAGGTACTGGTCGCCGACGATGCGGCTTATGGTCACGCGCTCGCCGAGAATGTTGCGCCTCTGGTGGCGGGGCTGATGTCGAATTACGACGCCTTTGTCGCGCCTGCCACCTCGAACGGCAAGAATATCGCGCCGCGCGTAGCTGCCCTGCTCGACGTCATGCAGATCTCCGACATTTTGTCGGTCGAAAGCGCCGACACTTTCACCCGTCCGATTTATGCCGGCAATGCTATCGCGACGGTGCAATCGTCGGATGCGAAAAAGGTCATCACGGTACGCGGCACCGCCTTTGCCAAAGCAGACGCGACCGGCGGCTCGGCCTCCGTCGAAGCGGTTTCGGGTAGCGGCGATGCAGGGCTTTCGAGCTTCGTCTCGGCAGAGATCGCAAAGCAGGAGCGCCCCGAACTGACCAGCGCCAAGATCATCGTGTCGGGCGGCCGTGCATTGAAGGACGCCGACACTTTTGCATCGACCATATTGCCGCTCGCCGACAAGCTCGGCGCCGGTGTTGGCGCAAGCCGAGCGGCGGTCGACGCAGGCTATGTCCCCAACGACTATCAGGTCGGCCAGACCGGCAAGATCGTCGCTCCCGAAGTCTATATCGCCGTCGGCATCTCTGGCGCGATCCAGCATCTGGCGGGCATGAAGGACAGCAAGGTCATTGTTGCGATCAACAAGGACGAGGATGCACCGATCTTCCAGGTTGCCGATATAGGGCTGGTGGGCGACCTTTACACTGTGGTTCCGGAGCTGGTCAGCAAGCTGTAAATCATTGCACATGTGAAAATGCGACGGGCGGCCGGAAACGGCCGCCCTTTTGCTTGTGCGATATGTTTGCGTATCGTAAACCTTTGGCCATGCACGATAAAGCCATAGCCGCAACGGCATTCTTCGCTCTGATCACGCCTTCATTCGCATATGCCGCAAAACCGCCCCTCCAGTTGAAACCGACCAGCGCTTGGCAGGTCGATTATGCCAACGATCATTGTCGTCTGGCCCGTCAGTTCGGCGAGGGCGATGACGTGGTTCACGCAACGTTCGACCGATATGGGCCGGGCGAATATTTCCGGCTGACGCTGGCGGGCAACCCGATGAGAACGGCAGTTCAAAAGGCAGATGCGACGGTTCAATTCGGCCCAGTCGAGAAAGAACAACAGCTGTACTTTTTCAACGGTTATCTCGGTAAGATGCCAGCTCTGGTGTTTGCCAGCGGCGCAAGGGTCGCCCCGCCCAGCGACAGCGAGCTGCTGGCAATCCAGAACCGCGGTAAGGATGATGAGTGGATCGAACTCGCGCAGATCAGCGAGGAACGGCACAAGGCGATCAAATATCTGACCGTGGGTAAACCGCTTCGCCGCGCGGTCACACTGGAAACCGGTTCGATGCGCAAGCCATTCGCCGCCATGGACAGCTGCATCGATAATCTGGTGGCGTCCTGGGGAGTCGATGTCGAGAAGCACAAATCCCTCAGCCGATCGGTCGTGCCGAAGCAGTCGCCGGGTCGATGGATCGTTTCGTCGGATTATCCGCTGGATATGCTCAGCGTCGGCCAGCCCGCGATTGTCGAGTTCCGGCTAAGCGTCGGCGCAGATGGCATGCCGACTGCCTGCCACATCCAGTCGACGACACGGCCGAAGGAATTTGATGATGCAGTGTGCAGATCGGTGATGCGTCGCGCGCGATTCGAGCCTGCTCTTGACGCAGAAGGCAAGCCGCTGGCTTCCTATTATCGCAACACCGTACGGTTTCAGCTTCCATAAGGAATGCAGAGGTCGGCGCTTGCGCTGCTGCGGCAAATGAACGAAGGGCCACGCTATGATCACCGTCGCCATTTCCGCCACGCTCAACTACCATCTCCCGCAACCCGCCGACGTCCTGCTGGCGGTCGGGGCCATTCCCAATATGGACGACCAGCGGCTCGTGACCGACCTGCCCAGGGTCAAAGGCGATTGTTCGCCGCTCAAAACCATTGAGGGGATGGACGGTCTGGGCCGAAGGACCTGGCTGCATGCCCAGGGACGCATCGACATCAGTTATACCGCAACCGTCGCCATCGACCGTGCGGCCACAAGCATCGCAGGGCTCGATGCGGTCCCGCATGCCGACCTGCCCCCTGCCTATATCCAGTATCTGATGCCCAGCCGTTACTGCCCGTCGGACAAGCATGAGAATTTCGTCACCACACGCTTCGACGGCGCAAGCAAGGGCGACCGGATTCTGCAGATGGCCGACTGGATTCACAGCTATGTCGAATATGCGCCAGGCTTTTCCCCTATCGGCGCCACAGCGACCGATACCTTCATTTCCCGTCGCGGCGTGTGCCGGGATTTCGCGCATCTGCTGATCGCTTTCGCCCGCGCGGCGGATGTGCCGGCGCGGATGGTGTCGGTCTATGGCCTTGGCGTCGATCCGCCCGATTTCCACGCTGTCGTCGAAGTCTATCTCGACGGGCGCTGGCATCTTGTCGACCCTACCCGCCTCGCGCCCGAGGAAAATCTGGTCCGCATCGCCGTGGGCCGCGATGCGACCGATATCAGCTTCATGACGATTTTCGGAACAGCAGAGATGATTTCGCAGTCGGTGATGGTCGAAAAGGCGGTCTTGCCAGATTAGCGTACGCATGTTATAACGCGCGTATGAACAAGCCGCTTAAAATCATCAAGGTCGGAAACAGCGCAGGCATGATTCTGCCCAAGGAGATACTTGCCAAGCTGCGCGTGTCATTGGGTGACGATGTCTATGTCACCGAAACCGCTAACGGTATCCACCTTACGCCAAGCGACCCCGGCTTCGAGGCGAAGATGGCACTTGCGGAAAAAATCATGCGCGAGGATCGCGATATTTTGCATGTGCTGGCGCAGTAAGCGCAACCCATGAACGACGAAATCCGTATTGAGCCACATTGGCTCGACGCCCGCGATGCGCTCGCTATCCACGATCGGCAGATTGCCGAACATGGCGGAATTAGCGGGGTGCGCGATGCAAATTTGCTCGATTCTGCTTTAGCAAGACCTGTGAACCAGTGGAATTACGGGGCCGATGACCCTGCGGCGCTAGCGGCCGCCTATGCCTATGGCGTTGCCCGCAACCATCCGTTTGCCGACGGCAACAAGCGCACGGCTTGGGTGCTTGCGCGTCTATTTCTTGCCCTGAACGGTCATGTGCTCGCCTTCAATCAAGCCGATGCAACGCAAATGGTGCTCGCCCTTGCCGCAGGCGAACTGTCCGAAAATGAGCTCACCGACTGGTTCCGTCAACATATTACCTAAGGCAGCAAATCCGCCGGCTGAGTCGGTTCGCTCAACAGTTTCTCCATCCGCCGCCAGCGCTCCGCGCGATCGGGGCCGTTTTGACTGGAACCGGCACGCTCGATATAGGCGCGGACCAGATCCTTGCCCCAACCGTAATTGATTACATAGCTGCGATAATGGTCGGTGAAGGCTACCTGCTGCTCGGCACGCTTGGGGGAGAGCAGCTGATATTTCTGTGTCAGTTCCAGCGCCCTTGCACGCGTCACCTCACCATCGAGATACATTTTGGCGATTGTAAGCCTCGCCCCCGACAATGCCTCGGTCATCTGTTGCATCTGCCAATAAGCTTCCGCCGTTTTCGGGTCGAGCCCCGCCAGTGGATAGAGGACATCGCGCTCGAATGCCAAACGCTCCGGCCCCGGAAAGGCGAGGTCGATGCCATAATTCGCGCTGCCCTCTGACAGCACGCTGGTCGGGCTGTAGAGCGGGTTGACCTCATATTCCTTCCAGCCCTTCTCCCGGGCCAGTTTCTGTTCGACCATCAGGTTCAGTACATGATGCCCCGGATAACCCTCATGGCAGCCCAGATCGACAGCACGGCTGATGCGGATGGGAAGGTCGGTGTTTATCTGGATCAGGCTTTTGTAGTTGCCCTTGTAATAATTATAGCCTGACCAGGTCTTGCCGGTCACGAACTCCATCGTGAATGTCTCGCCCGGTGGCAGGGCGATATGTTCTGCCGTGCGCTTCCTGCACTCGGCGATTGCGGCATCGAACACGGCTTGCAACCGCTCCTTGGGGATTGTGTAACGCTCGTTAAAGGCATCGACCCGCACAGCCAGCGCGCCCTCACCCGGTATCAGTCTTTCCAGACTGCCAAGGATGGTGTCGTAATGGCTGAGCGGCTTAAGGTCGGGCACAGTCGCAAACTGTCCCCTTGCTTCTTCCAGAAAGCTGAATTTGCGTCCCTGCAGCATCTGCAACCGGGTTTCCGCGGCGGTCAGCATGCCGCGCAAGGCTATGACGCGCCGGCGGTCGCCGTCGTTCGATATCGTCGGCAGCGCACCATCTATCCGTCCCATGAGCGTGCGGGCCTCGACAACCAGCACTTCGAGCGGGCGGGGATTTGCTTTGGCCGCCTCCTGCAATGCAGCAGGGCCGTAATAGGCATCGACCCACTCGGCTTCATGCGTGCCCGCTTCCAGGGTCAGCCTGATATAGGCATCGGCAATCTCTCCGACGACATTCGCAGGTGCCGGAGCTTCCCTGACCGATGTCTCGATCCTGCCCGCTGCACAAGCCGACAGTGCCAGGGCAATCGGCAATATGACCGACCTTATCGTCATAGGTCCTGATGCGACTTCGGTGCGGACAGCCGCAGCAACAGATATCCGACGATTGCGGAAAGCAAAGACCCGGTCAGCACGCCGATCTTGACCGCATCGCCCTGCGCCGTATCGGTAAAGGCAAGGCCGCCGATGAACAGGCTCATCGTGAAGCCGATCCCGCAGAGCAGCGAAACGCCGTAGACCTGCGCCCAGCTTGCATCTTTCGGGCGCGACGCGAGGCCCAGTCTGACCGTCGCCCAGACACTGCCGAAAATCCCGATCTGCTTGCCGAGGAAAAGCCCCAGCGCAATGCCCAGGGGTAGCGGCTGAAGCAGCGAATCGACCCCGACGCCTTCCAGCGACACGCCGGCATTGGCAAATCCGAAAAGCGGAACAATGAAAAAGGCGACCGGCTTCACAAGCGCATGTTCCAGCCTGTGCAGCGCGGAGTCTTCTGCATCGGGTGCTGCAATCGTCCGGCGAAAGGGAATGGCAAATGCCGCCATGACCCCTGCGATCGTGGCGTGGACGCCGGACAGCAGCGTCGCATACCACAGCAGCCCGGCCAGAATCAGATATGGCCAGAGTATGTTTACCTTCATCCGGTTCAGTCCCATCATCGCCAGCCAGATTATTGCCGCCGACACCAACGCCATGGTGTTCAGCTCAGCAGTATAGAATAGCGCGATGATTGCGACCGCCCCCATATCGTCGACAATGGCCACCGTGGTCAGAAATAGCTTCAGCGACGCCGGCGCGCGGCTGCCCAGCAGAGCGAGGACCCCTATGGCAAAGGCTATGTCGGTTGCGGCCGGTATCGCCCAACCCCGTATCAGCGCAGCTTCGTCCCCCGCAATGGCCAGATAGATTGCCGCCGGTGCAACCATACCCGCCACCGCCGCAATGACTGGAAGCGTCCTATCGGCCCATGTCGACAGATGCCCGTCGACAAATTCGCGCTTGATCTCAAGTCCGACCAGCAGGAAAAAAATCGCCATCAGCCCGTCATTGATCCACAGATGAACGGTCATCGGCCCAAGCTTGGGTGTCAATTCCGGTCCGGTAACCGCGTGGACGAAATGGAAATAGCCTGCCGACCAAGGCGAATTTGCGACGAGCATCGCCAGCGCGGCTGCCGCCATCAGCAATATTCCGCCGGCCGCCTCGCTTGCCAGAAACTCCCGCAGCGCCGAACCGCTACCACGTTGTTTACCGCGTTCCTTCATGGTCATAGTCTATGCCCCGCGCTAGGGGTGCTGGCAAGCAAGGCAAGATCCGATCGGACCAATTTTCTTGCCTTGTCCATTTTGCATCGGCTAACAATTGTGACGTGGGGGCGTGGGTGATGGCCAACATGATGGAAGCGCAAACGATTGGCATGACAGGACATGGCGCATGACCGCGTCCGAGCCTGTGGAACTGACCGAGGGCCAGAAGGCTTGCCTTCGGCTTGTCGATGACCATCACACCTCCAAAGAAATCGCAAGAATCCTGGGCATTTCGCCATTCACTGTCGACCAGCGTCTCGATGCCGCCCGGCGCAAGCTCAATGCCGTTACACGCCGCGAAGCCGCAAAAATCTTTGCCGCGATGGAAAATGGTCCGCTATCCGAACCATTGGTATACGAAACGTCACGACTTGAGACCGCCGTATTTGCAGATATTCCGGCCCTACCCCCGGGCCGGGCGGAACAGAGATATGCAAGCCTGTCTTCGCTGGTTTCTGTTCCGCCCCTCGGCGGGGAACGACATGAATTATCCAAGAAGGAAATTTTGATTCAATCGCTGAACATTGCTTTTTTCAGCACATTGGTGATCGCGTTCGTCGTCCTCATTCTAACAGGGACCATGCGACTGTTCGATTAGGTCTCCTCTCAGGCTGTCCAGCACTGTCCGGTCCAATAGGGAGACGAAATTGTGGTGAATTATGATTCCCGGTCAGCACAGCAACTGGCCTCTGACATCCGCTCTGCACATCTTGCCATCGACAGTGCACTTGCCGATGTCGCCACGCTCGCATCATCGGTTATCGCCACCTGCCGCACATCCGACGCGGCACCCGCACAAACGCAGGCAGTGATTGAGGGCGTCACAGCCGGCCTCAACAAGATGGTCGATGCCCGGAAGGGTTTCATTCAGGCCCATCGCGAAATTGCGATTGCGCAGAGGAAAAGCAATCTCAGGGAGGTTGGCTTTGGATGCCTTGGTCCCGAAACATTCGTTCAGGCAGCCGGTCTTCGGGTCGTAAACGGCTGATGCCTGACGTCCCCGCCCGTTCTTTACGGCTGGTCTGAGGGCGGGCGGGGCATGGGGGTTCTGCAGGTCAGTTTCAGCATCGCGCTGGTTCTTTGCGTTCTTTATGGATGGCTATTGGGCGGCCGCACGGGAAAGATCGGTGCTGCGATATTCGTCACGGCAAGCCTGCTCACAGGTGTGGCGGCGACCATCAGCCGGGGCTGGGCCAGCACGTCCTATCTGGTGCTATCGGTCGACGCAGCCTGCTTGCTCGCACTGGCAGCGCTCGCCTTCAACAGCACCCGGTTCTGGCCGATATGGGCAGTCGGATTCCAGATTGTAGGGGTCGCAACACATGTGGCGACGATCTGGATCCCCGAGATTGTCCCCAAAGCCTACCATGCGATGCAGTCCTTCTGGAGCATACCGATACTCTGGGTCATGGTCGCCGGGACGCGCCAAGACCGGAAATATGAAAGGGGCCACCGCCCGAAGGGCTAAGCCGCGCCGGATACCAAAATCTGGATGGACAACTGGACGGCACGCCGATGGCGAATGCCGATAGGGGAAACATATCTTCATGGACCAGCTTATTGGCATGATCGAGCTTGTGCAACTTGAGCTGCTGCTGTTCAGCGCCTTCTGGTTGCTGGTCGGCGGCGTCGACGATCTGTGCATCGACCTCATCTGGATTTCTCGGACCCTGTGGCGGCGGGTTACCCGATACAGGGCGAAGCCGCCGATGCGGACATTCGAGCTTCCAATCGCCAGAACAGGCGGCCCGATCGCGGTGCTGATCCCCGCCTGGGCCGAGGAGGCGGTCATCGGGGCGATGCTGAGGCAATGCCGGCAAAGCTGGGCCGACAGCACATGTGCCTATCGCATCTATGTCGGCTGCTATCCCAATGACAATCCTTCGGTTGTGCAGGTTATGGCCGTGGCGCGACATGATCCGAACGTCCGGCTGGTACTTCTGGGGCAGCCAGGTCCATCGACCAAGGCCCATTGCCTGAACCGGCTGTGGGATGCTCTCCTCGCCGACGAACTGGCCGGTGGCTATAAAGCAAAAGCAGTTGTCCTGCATGACGCAGAGGATGCGGTGCATCGCGACGAACTCGACATATTCGACCGGCTCGTTGACAAGGGCGGCGCAGTCCAGCTGCCTGTCATTCCCGTACCGTCCCCCGGGTCCCGCTGGATAAGCGGTCATTATTGCGACGAGTTTGCCGAGGCGCATGCAAAGACGCTCGTCGTGCGAGAGGCCTTGGGCGCACCATTACCCCTGGCGGGTGTCGCCTGTGCCATCGACCGCAGCCTTCTCGGACGCATCGCGCTGCAGTCGGGTGGCAAGCCTTTCGACGAAAACAGCCTGACCGAGGATTATGAGCTGGGGCTTCGCATCGGGGCGGCAGGGGGACGGACAATCATGGCCCGGCTGCTTGACCGCAACGGCCGACTTGCTGGAACACGCGCCTGTTTCCCCGATACGCTGGGTGCATCGGTGCGGCAGAAAACCCGCTGGCTGACCGGAATCGCGCTGGCGGGATGGGACCGGCTGGGGTGGCGGGGCAATCTTGCGCAGAAGTGGATGTTGCTCCACGACCGCCGTTCGATTCTGGCCGCAATTGTGCTGGTAGCGGCCTATCTGTGCATCGTACTGACCACAATCTTGCTGCTGCTGGAGGCGGCCGGCCTGCACATACGGCAAAGCGTACCGCCCCTCACCACGGCTTTGCTTTTCGCCAACAGCCTCTTCCTGCTGTGGCGGCTCGCGGTTCGTGCTGCATTTGTCGGCTCACTCTATGGGCCGGGCGAAGCGATGCTATCCATCCCGCGAAGCATCATCGCCAACATCATTGCCATCATGGCCGCAAGGCGTGCCTGTGCGGCCTATATCCGGCATATGAAAGGCGAACCGCTCCGCTGGGACAAGACGGAGCATCATGTTGTTCCCGGCAAGCTTACCGGCGCAGACTGATGCGTGGCAGGCATTTCGGGTTTCTCGGTTCGCTCTGCACCATCTGGATAACTGCGCGCGCCGGCTTTCTTTGGGTCTTGCCGCAGGCCTCAGGAACAGTCGCGCAAATCGAACCACCTGCCACCGTCGCCGCCGCATCCGGAATTTCTGTGCGGGCGGACGATGTTGGCGAATATTCTCGGTCCGACACAGTCTGTTGCCCGGCAAGCCGGTTCCCGCGATTTGCATATGAAGAGATGGCGCTTCGGCCGATGCCCATGTCAACCATGGTGTCTACCGACAAGCGGGCAGTTCATTTCGACACGCCGGCGCCGATGCCCGGCACGAATGTATCCACGCTGGCGGCGGCACCGCTCATCCCGACAGCACCCCGGAAACCAGGCACATCCCCCTTCAGCCTTTATGCCTACAGCTTCATTCGCGCAGGCGGATCGCGGGGGGCACCCCTGGGCAGCGGGCAATATGGCGGCAGCCAGAGCGGGCTGGTAGCAACCTATGCGCTATCCCGCTTTGCCGCCGAACCCGGCACGACCGGAATGGCGCTGCTCCTGCGCGGAGCGATTGCGCATGATGACCCGGCCGAGCGCGAAATCGCACTCGGACTGCGCTGGCAGCCCTTCCGGCAGATACCTGTCGGCCTGAGCGTGGAGCGGCGTTTCCGGAATGCGCGCGATGACGCCTATTCGGCCTATGTCGCGGGCGGCCTATCCGAACAGAAGTTGCCGCACGATTTCAGGATCGAAGCTTTTGCGCAGGCAGGGTTTGTCAGCAACCGCCGCGGCGGCCTTTTCTTCGATGCATCGGCACGCGCCGACCGGCATATCGCCAGGGTGGGCGGGATGCCGATCGATGCGGGCATTGGCCTTTGGGCGGGAGGGCAGAAACATGTTTTCCGTGTCGATGCCGGTCCCTCCATCACTGGCAGATTTCCGGTTGCGGACATTGAGCTGCGCATCAGCGCCGACTGGCGTTTCCGTATCGCTGGTGACGCCCGTCCGGCCAGCGGGCCTGCGCTGACCTTGTCCACCGCTTTCTGACCGGCTGCCTTTATCCTGCCGCCAAAACGGGTTAGGGTCGCCGCCGTCGACATGGATATCTACCTTCCCATCGCCAATCTGTCGGTCAATGCGCTGGTCATCATCCTGCTTGGTGGCGGGGTCGGTGTGCTGTCCGGGATGTTCGGCGTCGGTGGGGGCTTCCTGACGACGCCGCTTCTGATTTTCTACGGCATCCCGCCGACGGTCGCCGCGGCATCGGCCTCGACGCAGGTCACGGGCGCCAGCGTATCGGGTGTGTTCGCGCATATGAAGCGCGGCGGCGTCGATTTCCAGATGGGCGCAGTGCTGGTCGTCGGCGGAATGCTCGGGACCGCAGCGGGCGCGGCGTTGTTCGAATTGCTGGAGGCTCTGGGCCAGATCGATACCGTCATCAATATCTTGTACGTCATCATGCTTGGCAGCATCGGCGGATTGATGGCGAAGGAAAGCCTCGCCAGTGTCCGCGCGGTGCGCGCGGGCCGACCGGTCCCAGCCGCCAAGCGCCGTCACCATCCGCTGGTCGCGAACCTGCCGATGCGTTGGCGCTTCTATCGCTCGGGGCTCTATATTTCCCCGCTCGCACCGCTGATCCTGGGTCTCATTACCGGGATCATGACGATGCTGCTCGGGGTCGGCGGCGGGTTCATCATGGTGCCTGCAATGCTGTATTTGCTCGGCATGGGCGCGCAGGTCGTGGTGGGAACGTCGCTGTTCCAGATATTGTTCGTCACCATGGCCGCAACGATGATGCACAGCCTGACCACCAAGGCAGTCGATATCGTGCTCGCGGTCTTCCTGCTGATCGGCAGCGTCACCGGCGCGCAGATCGGCGCACGGCTCGCCCAGCGCATGCGGCCTGAAAATCTGCGACTGCTGCTGGCGGCCATCGTTCTCCTTGTCGCCATCCGCATGGCTCTGGGATTGGGCTGGCGGCCCGATGAAATCTACACGGTGCAGGCGCTATGAGGCTGCTGTTCACGCTCCTGCTGATGCTGCTTCCCGTTGCCGCGCACGCGCAGGCCACCCCCAAGCTGGTGCCCGACGTGTCGCAGCGGCAGATCGATATCCAGTCGGGCTTTACCGGCGCCGAATTGCTGTTGTTCGGGGCGATCATCTATCCGCGCGGCGTCGCGCCGGAGGGGCAGGTCGACGTCGCCGTTGTGCTGCGCGGTCCCACCCGTCCCATCACGCTGCGCGAAAAGCAGAAGATTGCCGGCATCTGGATCAATGCGGACAGCAGCGATTTCCGCTCGGTTCCGGCCTATTATGCCATCGCCTCCTCGCGCCCGCTCGATACCATCGTCGATGACAAGACCGCCGCCATTTACGAACTCGGCCTCGACAATCTGCAACTCTCGCCCAGTGGCGAGGTCGATGCCAAGGAACAGCGGCGTTTTTCGAACGGACTTGTCGACCTTAAACGGCGCGGTGGCCTGTTCCGGCAGGAAGCAGGCAGCGTTAACATCACCGATCAGGTGCTTTATCGCGCGCGGCTCTATGTGCCCTCCAGCGTTCCGGTCGGCACCTACACCGCCGAAACCCTGCTCATCCGCAATGGCCGCGTCATCGTTGCCGACGACAATGTCGAGGTGCGCGTGCGCAAAACCGGCTTCGAACAGCTCGTGTCGATATTGGCGCAGGACTATTCGCTATTTTACGGCGCGATGGCGGTGCTCGTGTCACTCCTGCTCGGCTGGTTCGCCGGCTATGTGTTCCAGCGGCTTTGACCGGGGCTGAAAGCCGCCCTGACCCTCACCGATAGTAAATAAATCTTTACCTTCTGACCCTATGCCCCTCGTTCAAAGTCAACAGGGGCAGTTTGGGTCATGGACAATCCGGGAAATCACCAGTTTTCCTCTAGCCAGCCGGTGGATGGCGGGGCTTCGTCCGTCGCATCGCTGACCTCGGTGCCGATCGCGCATGGCCATCGCGAGCCGGAGCCTGCGCCCGCACCCGCCACCCCGGCGGCCGGACCTGCGTTGCACCATATCGGCTATGTCATGGAAATCGCCGGTTCCGGGTCACAAGTCACACTCGACGCGCAGGTGCTGACCGAACTCATGTCGCACAGCGACCCCAGCATCGCGATGGCCGGACAGGTCGGCAGCCAGATCAAGATCCGCGTCGGATCGACCTGGCTGATGGCCAGTATCCGCACACAGAAGCTGCACCCGCAGGAACATGGCGCGATCCTCGCGGCTGTCGATTTCCTCGGCGAGGGCGATGAAGAGCGGCTGACCGGCAAGATCTACAATTTCCGCCGCGGTGTCACCCGCTATCCTGTTCCGGGCAGCGAGGTCTACGCCGTTTCCAGCCCCGACATGAAGCAGGTCTACCCCGCCGACGCACGCGCGCATGTCGAAATCGGCACAGTGTTCCCGACCAAGGACATCAGGGGCGCTCTCTATGTCGACGCGATGCTCGGCAAGCATTTCGCGCTATTGGGTTCGACCGGTACCGGTAAATCGACCAGCGCCGCGCTCATCCTGCACAAGATTTGCGACATCGCGCCCGAAGGCCATATCGTCATGGTCGACCCGCACGGCGAATATTCGGCGGCATTCAAGAACAATGGCGCGCTGTTCGACGTCAACAACCTTGCCATGCCATACTGGATGATGAATTTTGCCGAGCATTGCGAGGTGTTCGTCACCTCAAGCGGCGACGACCGGCAGATCGACAGCGACATTCTCGCCCGCTGCCTGCTTCAGGCACGCGCCAAGAACCGCATCGCCGAAAGCATCGGCAAGCTGACTGTCGATGCGCCGATCCCCTATCTGCTCTCCGACCTGACCAACATCATCCAGACCGAAATGGGCAAGCTCGACAAGGCGACCAACAGCGCGCCCTTCATGCGGCTGAAGGGCAAGATCGAGGAGCTGAAGGCCGATCCGCGCTATAATTTCATGTTTTCAGGCATGCTCGTCGGCGACACGATGGCCGATTTTGTAGGCAAGATTTTCCGCCTTCCATCGGGCGGCAAGCCGATTTCGATCATCGACGTGTCGGGTGTGCCGTCGGACATCACCTCGACCGTGGTTGCTGTGCTTTCGCGACTGGTCTTCGACTATGCCATCTGGTCGCGCAACGAACCGCAGCGGCCGATCCTCTTGGTCTGCGAAGAAGCCCACCGCTACATCCCTTCGGACCGCGTCTCGAAAGACAGCGCAGTGCGCTCGATCCTCGAACGGATCGCCAAGGAAGGCCGTAAATATGGCGTGTCCCTGGGCCTGATTACGCAGCGTCCGTCCGACCTCGCCGAAGGCGTGCTGTCGCAATGCGGCACCATCATCTCGATGCGCCTCAACAACGATCGCGACCAAGCCTTTGTCCGCGCCGCGATGCCGGAAGGCGCGCGCGGCTTTCTGGACTCGATCCCCGCCTTGCGTAACCGCGAATGCATCATCTGCGGCGAGGGCGTGAGTATCCCCATCCGCGTCGCGCTCGACAATCTCGAAGAAGAAAAACGCCCGGCATCCGAAGACCCGCTGTTCAGCCAGCTCTGGCAGGAAACCGGCGGCGAAAGCGAGATATTGGAGCGCGTGGTAAGAAGGTGGCGCGCGCAGGGGCGGTGAGGGCCATTATCTTGCCACTCAGGGAGTTTGCATGCGGTATTGGGCATCGGTGAATACTGAGTCCAAAACGCAACAGTGCGGCAAAAATCGGGCGGAACCTAATTGACAAAAATCCGTTCAAACTGTAACGAAATTCTAAGTGGACTGGGGGTTCTCGGTCGGCGTTGAAGCCTCGGCGAGTTCGTCGGGGCTCTTCGCTTTTAGGGGTATACGTGCAACCCATACCCCTCAAAATTTTCGCCGACGAAAGCCCGACCGTCTCGGCAGTAAAATTTTTTTGTGATCACGTCGAATGCTCGATTTGATTGACTGGGCTTTATAACGTGCAGCCCAATTGGCCTAGCCACTAGATCAGCGATTTGAAGACCGGTCGAATTGGTTCTTTTGTCGGCAAAGATGATTTCGAAAGGCAGCCTGCGGTTCTTATCGTTAGCTCCATCGCAAATTCGCCTAAACTCTAGCTCTAAATCCTTATCCTCACGCTTTCCTCGGGACTCAAAAACCACATGCGTGACCACATCCTCTTGTTTCTTTTCGATCAATAGGTCAAATAGGCTTTGCAGACAGAAACCGAGCGCTACATGATATAGATTATCGCCCATCTCAAGTCCATTTTCAGATAATTTTTTCTTGTTAATTGAGCAGGAAATTATGATGAAGTTTGAATCATCTACTAAACTATGCAACGAGCCAATAAAGTTTTGTTTAAATTCCTTGTTGGGAAATTGAAAATCTCCAATTTCTTTTCTGATTTCTCTTTCATGCAAAACAACGGTATCGTGACCAAAATACTCAAATTTAAATTTTTCTAATCCATGAACGACATTTTTAATGTAGTTTTCTTTATGAAAGACGCAGAAGGCCAAGACAAATACTGGGTAATCCTTTTCGTATGTGTCTGTATTATAATTGCCGCTTTCATCAACATATACTATCCATCTGCTATATGTGCCGGCCTTTGCAAGCGGAGTGACGTCCTCAATAGGGACGGCGTTTGGTGATGGAAACAGCGGCAATTGCGCTGACGTCTCACTATTATCCGCCAAAATTCTTCTTTCCGTAATTAAGCATCGGTAAGTGCATGCGAACTCGTCATTTTGTCAAGCTTCCACCGAGTTCCGGGAATACGCCGAATTCCGAGCGAATTCCGAGGACACGATACTAATTAGCCAATCGTGTGTCTGACCCTCGGCCCACTCGGTGAGTGTAAATTATTTGGTTCGCACGAAGGCACGAAGATGTGGTGCTTGCCCGAAGAGCCATGCCGTTGATCGCTATCGCATCTGACATTGCTGCAATTTCGTTTACGCTAAGTGAGGGCATCATCCCTTTTTGTGTCTTCGTGCCTTTGTGCGAACCAAATTTCTGAACTTCACAGTTTATCTGATTGTTATTACAATAAGCAATGACATCACAAACAAGACTATTGAGATGAGCAAGACGAAATACACCCAGACCGATCTAGCGGCTGTCAGCGACAATCCCGAATGGAGGGCCGACGACTTTGCCAAGGCCGTGCCGTTCGACAAGGCCTTCCCTGACCTCGCCGCGACCATAAAGCGAAGGGGCGCGCAGAAGGCGCCGACCAAGGTCAGCACGACAATCCGCCTCTCGCGCGAAGTCGTCGATCATTTCCGAACCACCGGAAGCGGCTGGCAAGCGCGTATCGACAAGGCGCTGAAGGAGTGGATTGAGACGCATTAGGCGCTTTACCCTTGCAATGTAGGATTTGATTTGAGAGCGTTGTTCGGGTCGGCTCGCAAGGGTCGGCGCGGCTCTTTGAACTTGTCAAAACTTGCCGAAATTTGTGGGGCCAAAACTGCGCGTTAAAGCGGACAAAGATTACAATCGGGGTCTGCGTGCCCGTCACTTTTGTCAATTTAAGGCCTCCGAACAGTCGCTGGAGGTGCCAACTTGTTGCCAACTTCCGACCGAGGCTACCTTCGTTCGAACGGTTTCAACCCCCGCCCCAGCCGGTTGCCGCCCAGTGCGATTCGGTCGCCCGACCAGTCGGCGAGGAAGGTCGTGTTGCGCTCGACACCGGGTGCGATGCTCGCTTCGTTGGCGCTGATCGACAGGCCGGCGCTCGATTGCTGGCGGCCCTCCGGCGCGACAGTAATGAAAGCGCTGTAATTTTCCTTCGACGCACCCTGCACGAACACATTGCGCGTAATTTGCCCGACCGCGCCATTGGGCAGGTCGATCATGTAATTGGTCTCGCGCCCCCTTGTGTCGTCAAAGGCATTGTCGGTGATCGACACACGCATCGCGCGGCTTTTCACATAATGGCCGCCATTGCCGCGTTCGAACCGGCTATTGGTAACGGTGAGCGAGCCGTAGCCGCCGATATAGATGCTGTGCGCGCAGGACAGGCCGCGGTCGCAGCGACCCAGCCCGGAGAAAGTCGAACGGTCGATGCTGATCTCGCCGGTCCGGTCCTCGGCGGTCAAGATGCCCTGCTCGCTATTGCGGAAGATCGCGCGCGTGACAGTCAGGTCGCCCTTTTCCAGGCGGATGCCGGCGCCATTTGCATCAGGAACGCGCATATTCTGGAATATGATGCCGTCGATGCTGGCGCCCTCACCGCGCAGAACCAGCGCCGCCTTGCCCTCACAGGTCGCACCGTCGAAAACGGTCTGGCCGGGGACCGCAGCGCGGAAGGCAACCACCCCCGCCTTTTGCACAGCGCACTGGCGATAGGTGCCGGGCGCGATGATGACTGTCCCCTCGCCGTCGCCAATCGCATCGACCGCCTGCTGCAGGCTGCCATAGCCGCGCCCGGTTTCGGCGTTGCGGAACGGCGCGGCATTTTGCGCCGGGGCAGCGGCGGACAAAGCGGTGAGGATGAGAAAGGCGGTCTTCTTCATGTGCTTGGCTCCTGGACCTGACCTAATGCTAGCGCGCGGCAAATGGCCAGCCGATTAACCAAAAGCGGCACGCGCCGTCCCTTTGGGGGACAGCGCAGTCCTTACTGGTTGAGATTGGGCCGAAGCCAGCGGGTCGCGATTTCCATGTCCACGCCGCGGCGCCCGGCATATTCGCGGACCTGATCCTCGCCGATCCGCGCCACGCCGAAATATTCGGCCTGCGGGTGGCCGAAATAGAAACCGCTGACCGCTGCCGTGGGCAGCATCGCGAAGCTTTCGGTCAGCGTGATCCCGGTCTTGTGCGTGGCGTCGAGCAGATCGAACAGGATTGGCTTCAGGCTGTGGTCAGGGCAGGCCGGATAGCCCGGTGCAGGGCGGATGCCGCGATATTCTTCCTTGATCAGCGCCTCGTTGGTCAACTGTTCCTCGGGCGCATAGCCCCATAGTTCCTTGCGGACATGAAGGTGCATCCGCTCGGCAAAGGCTTCGGCGAGACGGTCGGCCAATGCCTTCAGCATGATGTCGGAATAATCGTCGATATGCGCCTTGAAATCGGCAAGCTTGGTGCCGATGCCGTGGCCGGTGGTGACCGCAAAGCCGCCAATCCAGTCGCCATCGCGGCTGATGAAATCGGCAAGGCACATATTGGCCTTGCCCTCACGCTTGGCGATTTGCTGACGCAGGAACGGCAGTCGGATGTGCGCTTCGGTCTGCTCGCAATAGACAACGACATCGTCGCCATCCCGCCAGCAGGGCCAGAGTCCGGCAACGCCCTTCGCGCGCAGCCATTTTTCGCCGACGATCTTGTCGAGCATCGCATTGGCGTCTTTGAACAGCCCGGTTGCGCTCTCGCCGACCACCTCGTCGGTCAGGATCGACGGATAGGTGCCGTGCAATTCCCAGGCGCGGAAGAAGGGGGTCCAGTCGATATAGTCGCGCAGGTCGGCAAGGTCCCAGTCATAATAGACAGTGACGCCG
>JACVCM010000075.1 GCA_016742125.1 Sphingomonadaceae bacterium
AAGCCTATTCCTCTTCAAACAACCCGGCCAATTGCTCGGTCATCGTCCCCCCCAATTGCGCGGCATCCATGATCGTCACCGCGCGCCGATAGTAACGCGTCACGTCATGGCCGATACCAATCGCAATCAACTGCACCGGTGAGCGCGTTTCGATCATTTCGATGACCTTGCGCAGATGCTGTTCGAGATAGCCGCCATGATTGACCGAGAGCGTCGAATCATCGACCGGCGCGCCATCGGAGATGACCATCAGGATCCGGCGATCCTCGGCGCGGGCGATCAGGCGGTTGTGCGCCCAAAGCAAGGCCTCGCCGTCGATATTCTCCTTAAGCAACCCTTCGCGCATCATCAGGCCGAGGTTGCGCTTGGCATGCCGCCATGGCTCGTCAGCCTTTTTGTAGATGATGTGACGCAAATCGTTGAGTCGTCCGGGCATGGGTGAGCGACCCGCCGCCAGCCAGTCCTCGCGCGCCTGACCGCCCTTCCATGCACGCGTGGTAAAGCCAAGGATTTCGGTCTTTACGCCGCAACGTTCGAGCGTGCGCGCCAATATATCGGCACTGATCGCCGCGATGCTGATCGGCCGTCCGCGCATCGAGCCCGAATTGTCGATCAGTAATGTCACGACGGTATCGCGGAATTCGGTGTCGCGCTCGACCTTGTAGGACAGCGCGCTCCCCGGCGCGACGACGACGCGGGCGAGCCGGGCGGCGTCAAGCAGGCCTTCTTCCTGGTCGAAATCCCAGCTGCGGTTCTGTTGCGCCATCAGGCGGCGTTGCAGGCGGTTGGCGAGCTTGGTCACCACCGATTGCAGACTGGACAATTGCTGGTCGAGATAGGCGCGCAGGCGATTCAACTCGTCCTCGTCTGCCAGCTCGGTTGCAGTGATCGTCTCGTCATATTTGGTCGACCAGACCTTGTAATCGCTTTGCGGCAAATGGTCCCAGTTGCGGCGTTGCGGCGTAACCGGCTGCATGCCGTCGTCGCCCATTTCGCCGTCGGCGCCTTCCTGGTCGTCCATATGTTGATCGTAATCGGCTTCGGTTTCCTCGCCTTCACCCTGCTGCGGCTCCGCGCGGGCTTCGGCCTGTCCGGCTTCGCCTTCGCCCTCATCCTCGCTGTCGCCGTCCTGATCCTGACTGTCCTCGGCATCCTCGCCGCCGTCATCGGCATCCGACGGGTCGATTTCGCCTTCGGTGAGGTTGAGATGCTCCAGCATGGTCTGCGTCAACGCGGCAAAGGCCGACTGATCGTCGAGCGCGAGGCCGAGCGCGTCGAGGTCGCTGCCGGCCTTTTCCTCGATCCAGCCGCGCAAAAATTCGACGCCTTCCACTGCAGTTGCGGGGATCGGTGCGCCTGTCAGCCTTTCGCGAACAATTAAGGAAAGCGCCGTCGAAATCGGCACTTCGTCCGCGCCCTGTGCGCGACTGATCGGATCGGTGCGCAGCCGCATTTCCAGCGCATGGCCGAGATTGGCCGCAACGCCCGCCATATTACGCGAACCCAGTGCTTCGACACGGGCATTTTCAACCGCATCGAACGCCGCTCCGGCAATCGCTTCGGCAGGACGCAACGCGGCATGGCGCGCGGCATTATGATGTTTCAGCTTTAACGCAAAACTGTCGGCAAAGCCCCTCGCTTCGGCGACCTGTTCGGCGGGCAGCAATCGCCCAGGCATCGGCACCTTGAAATTCTTCCCCGCCTGACTCGGCGCGTCTGCGGTAAACGCAAGCTCGACCTCCGGCTCATGCGCCAGAGCACGCGCGGTGCCGGTCAGGACCGCCTTGAACTGTTCGAGGGGGGATTGGTCCGGCATGGCTTTAAAAAGACTCCGCCAAACCTCGAAATCCCTTGGGATCTTCCACGCGGTCAAGCAGGAGACGGTCAGGCGTCTTTCGACAGTCCTCAAGGACGTCCTGCCAGCGCTTTTCATATTTTTTACGCTGCGCTTCGATTGCCGGACGGTCACGCAAGGGAATATCTTCCCTATTTTTCAGCATTTCCCAGCCCACATAGTAATTTTGTAGCGGAAAGATGCGCCGGTTCTTTCCATGATGGGTTTGGGCAAACCAGTTATATTCTCGGGTTAGCTGGCCGCAGCGATAGTCATCGAGGCCACCCCCGGGACTTTCGTCATCCCACTGATGATATTCGAGTCTGATACGCGCGCTTCCGGCTGCTGGCTTTCCGGCGCTATCGGTTGCCGGTAAGAACCGGGCCGATTTCAGGCGATCAAGAGCGGATTCATCGATCGCCGAGGAGCCGCTGCTTTCGCTAAGCTTGATATCCGACGCATGCCCGTCGACCGTAACGCTGACTATGTAATATACCGAACCGTTATGACCTGCATCCTTGGCCCATTGTGGGATGTCGATGCCGACCTTCTGAAACATGCTAGAAGCCTCGCGATTGCGCTGGATCGGCGGCATTGGAGCGGGCCGGCTCTGCACAAGTATAGGCACCGGCACCGGAACTTGAAGGGCAGCCGCTGGAAACGCGGCGCACCCGGCGAAGGCTAGCAATATTGCCCTCACGCCTTACCAACCACGCTTTCAGGCAAATCCTTGCCAAAGACGCGCTGATAATATTCGGCAACCAGGGCGCGCTCTGCCTCGTCGCACTTGTTGAGGAACGACAGGCGGAATGCAAAGCCGACATCCTTGAAGATGGCGGTGTTCTGTGCCCAGGTGATGACGGTGCGCGGGCTCATGACGGTAGAGATATCGCCGTTAATGAAGCCTTGGCGGGTCAAATCCGCAACCTTGACCATGTTCGCAACCTCTTCGGTCGAACTGCCTCCAGCCTTCGCCAGCACGATTTCGCTTTCGACCTGCGCGGGAAGGTAATTGAGACCGACGACAATATTCCATCGGTCCATCTGTCCCTGGTTGATCGCCTGCGTCCCGTGATACAGCCCGCTGGTGTCACCAAGGCCAACCGTATTGGCGGTGGCGAAAAGGCGGAACCAGGGATTGGGGCGGATCACGCGGTTCTGGTCGAGCAGGGTCAGCTTGCCCTCGGTTTCCAGCACGCGCTGGATCACGAACATCACGTCAGGACGGCCCGCGTCATACTCGTCGAAAACCAGAGCGGTTGGGGTCTGCAGCGCCCAGGGGAGCAGGCCTTCGCGGAATTCAGTCACCTGGACACCGTCGCGCAGGACGATCGCATCGCGACCTATCAGGTCAATACGGCTGATATGCGCGTCGAGGTTGACGCGGATGCACGGCCATTTCAACCGTGCCGCAACCTGTTCGATGTGGGTCGACTTGCCGGTGCCGTGATATCCCTGCACCATGACACGGCGGTTATGTGCAAAGCCGGCGAGGATGGCGAGCGTGGTGTCGGGATCGAAGACATAATTGTCGTCGGTATCCGGCACACGTTCGTCGGCGATCGAGAAGGCCGGACATTCCATATCGACATCGATGCCGAACATCTCGCGCACGCTCACGGTCTTGTCCGGCTCGGCCAGAATGGTCGCATCGCGGCTGTCGGGCTGGATATTGGGGATGTCGGTCATATGCTCGTCTTCAACTAATTCACCCCCGCGGAAGCAAGGGTTTCGGGAGGTTTGCGCGAGGGCTGCCTGGGGTTCCCGCAGTTGCTGGAACGACGTTCATGCAAACGCCGCCGCCTTCTTAAGGTGCGTATAGGCCGCAATAACGTCTTGCAAAGCCTTTTCATAGGACCGGTTGCCGCCATTTTTGTCCGGATGATAGGTGCGGACCTTGGTTGAATAGGCCTGCCGAAGTGCACGCCGGTCTGCATCCTCGCCAAGCCCTAGCGTCTTCAGGGCGCGTCGGTCTTCCGGGGACAGGACATGGCCGTCGGCGCGAGGCTTGGGCATATGGTCACGGAATCGGGCTGAGATCGCCTCTAGCGGGTCTTTGAAGTCTGCCCATTTCGGCGGCGAATCGACTCCTCCATTTGGCCGGAAGGCACGTGTTTCCGAAGGCCAGATGTTGAGCGGGCTTTGCGCGTTGAATATTTCCTCGGCGGTCATCCCGTCGAACCAGTTATAGCCTGCATTGAACTCGCGGATATGGTCCACGCAGAGATATTGATAGTCGCCGGGGCCGTTGTGCGTGGCCGCGTGGCCTTCTGGGTCAGGTGCGCGAAATTCGCCCGCTTCTGTGCAGCCCCGGTGGGCACATTGTCGACCTGACCCGCCTATGCGGCCATGAAACCGGTCATGTGAATGGTTGGAGGCCATGATTTTCCTTGGCGAAAAACTGTTGATATGGGAAGTGTCCGCGATGAATAAAGGACCTGCACAAATTGAAATGGAGCAGCTGCTGGATGCGGCTTTTGCTCCAAGCCATCTCGCTGTCATCAATGATAGTGCGAAGCATCATGGCCATGCAGGCGATGACGGTTCGGGTGAATCGCACTTCACGGTGGAAATCGTTAGCGCCGCTTTTGCGGGTGTCAGCCGGGTGATGCGGCAACGGATGGTCAACAGGGCGCTGGGCGATATACCCGGCAACCGGGTTCATGCGTTGGCGATCAAGGCAAAGGCACCCGGCGAATAACAGCGGATGACCGCGATTATCCTTGCCGACCAAAGCGTTAATACTGTAACGTGCGTCTAAGGTGGAGCGTCGCACGCGCTCCCGGTCGCAACCGGACAAGGGGACATATGCTGCTGTCGCGCACATATCGGCCATCTGCCGATCTCGCCCCCTATATACGCCGCTTTTATGTGTTTGAGGCACCCTTGCCGGATGGTGCGGTGGTCGAAGACTTTTTGCTCGCCGAAACGGCTTTCATCCGCTGCCTGCTGCGTGGCGACTGGGCAGCAGAAACGGCCCCGGGCGAATGGAATACAGCGGGCAACATCGTGTTTTTCGGTGCCAATAGCCGACCGTTGCGGGTCCGCGTAAAAGGCGGCTTTGCGGTGACCGGTTTTGCCATACGTCCGAGTGGCTGGAGCGCCCTGTTTGAACAGGCGCATCATCATTTTACGGACAAGATGTTGCCTTTTCAGGATTTGTGGGGCGATCTGGCAGACCAGCTGTTCGCTGGCGTGGCTCGCGGGAGCGACGATGAAGGGCAGCTTCGTGCCATGGAGCATATCATCAGGAAGCGGATTGCAGCACTGCAAAAACCGGCGATCGATCCGCAAATGGCACTGTTCGAGGTTATCGCGCGAACCGACAGCACGATGCTGGTCGAGGACGCCGCTATATCTGTAGGCCTTTCGGTCCGTCAATTCGAACGTCGCTGCCTCGCCAGTTTCGGACTGACTCCGAAGGGTGTTTTGCGGCGAAGCCGGTTTCTTGACAGCGCAACCGCGCTCCGCGGTTTCAGCAGTCCGACCGAGACCGAACTCGACGCGCTCCGCTATTTCGACCAGTCGCATATGAACCGCGAATTCCGGCGGTACACCGGGATGACGCCCCGAGGCTTTGCCAATGCGGTCACGCCGCTACAGGCCGCTGGCCTGAAATTGCGTGAAGAAAGCCGCTTGGAAGACTGAGTTGTAGCGTCCGGTTGACATGGCGGATGCACCAGTCGATATTTTTGCCATGCTTGTCATCACTCCAACCACCCATGATCTCGGTGCGTTCGAGGTTCGCCGCACCCTTCCATCGAGGCCGCGGACGATGGTCGGCCCCTTCATCTTTGTCGACCAGTTCGGCCCCGCACATTTCGACGTCGGCAAGGGCATGGATGTGCGCCCGCACCCGCACATCAACCTGGCGACCGTGACCTATCTGTTCGAAGGGGCCATCGACCATCGCGACAGTCTCGGAACTCATGCGACGATACGACCCGGTGCGCTGAACCTCATGACGGCGGGCAGAGGCATCGTGCATAGCGAGCGGACTCCGCAGCTTGAGCGCGCATCTGGTTCACCGATTTCGGGGATGCAGACATGGCTGGCTCTTCCCGATGGGAAGGAGGAAATCGATCCGGCTTTCGAGCATGTGGGCAAGGACGATTTGCCGCTGATTGAAAATAACGGAGTGTCCGCCCGTGTGATCATGGGTTCGCTCTGGGGTGCGACGGCGCCCACGACCCAGCATGCTGCAACCATCTATTCCGATATACTGATGAATGCAGGTGCAAGCATTCCAATCGATGCAGAGGCTGACGAGCGCGCGGCGCTCGTCGCCCTCGGCAACGCCAGTCTGGATGGAGAGCCGCTGGAGACGCACAGTCTCTACGTGCTGAAACCACGGCAGGCGATGATGCTGCGCGCAGAAAGCGATTGCCGCGTAATGCTGCTTGGCGGGGAGGCGTTCAATACGCCGCGCCATGTCTGGTGGAATTTTGTGTCATCTTCGCGCGAGCGCATCAATCAGGCAAAGGCAGATTGGAAATCGGGGACGTTCCCACTTGTCCCCGGTGATGACGAGGAATTCATTCCGATACCGAAAATACCGAAGACGGTAAGCTATCCCTGACGACAAAACTGCCGATTTTTTACAATCATGTTGGATTATTTTGTGTTCTAAATGGTTTAGCGGTCCAGGCTCACCAAACTACCATTGAAAGTACCAGATATGTCTGAGCTTGCCCCACATCGTCTCAGCCTCTCCACCGGCATAGAGATGGATGTCTTTACTGCCGGAGACCCGGCCAATCCGGCCATCATGTTTCTGCATGGTTTCCCTGAATCGCATCGGACATGGCGGCACCAGATTGCGCATTTTTCCGATCGCTTTTTCTGCATAGCTCCTGACCAGCGGGGCTATCGTGGAACCTCCAAGCCGCAGGAAGTGGACGCCTACACCGCCGATAAGCTGACGGCGGACATCTTTGCACTGGCCGACGCCTTGGGTGTTCGGGAATTTACCGTCGCTGGGCATGACTGGGGGGGCGCGATTGCATGGAGTGTCGCCATCAACGGGCAACCGGGCGGATTCAATCCCGCCTGGGCGGGGCGGGTGCCGCGTGCGATCATCGCCAATGCGCCCCATCCCTATCTGTTTCAGCGGCTGCTGATTAACGATATGGGGCAGCGGGCAGCGAGCCAGTATATCCGCGCTTTCCGCGACCCTGCGAATGATGCGCTGGTACGCGAAAAGGGACTGTCCGGCCTCCTTCTCAAAACTATCCGATGGGACAGGCCAAGCCAGATGGAGCCTGAGGAACGCGCGGCGCTGCTGCAGGATTGGGAAGACCGGAACGCCTGTTTCGGAATGCTCAACTGGTATCGCGCCTCGGCACTTTATGTACCTGCCATGGATGAGGAAGCGGAAATACCGGCATTTGCCGCCGGAGAATTTCCCAGGCTGAATGTCCCGACACTGGTGGTGTGGGCGATGGACGATCTGGCGCTGCCAGCCGTCAATATCGACGGAATAGAGGCGCTTGTGCCCAATGTGACGGTCGAGCCGGTCCATGATTGCGGTCATTTCGTCATATGGGAGAAGCCCGACGCCGTGAACGCGGCGATGGAACGGTTTTTGGGCTAATCCCCCGACCACTGCACCCACGCCCCATGGGCTTGGGCTTCGGCGAGCACGTGCCATGTGTCGGGTCCAGGCCAGTATTTGATGCTCAGTTCGTGTTTGAACGTCTGGCGGTTTGTTTCCAGCATCATCCATGCGAGCGGACGGTCGGTGCTCGCCTCGAGACCTTTGGCTTCAATGGCTTCGCTGATTCGCCTGCGCCGGTCTTCCGGAATATATTGCCATACGATCGAATGATTGATCACGCGCACCACGCCCATGTCCTGAGGTGACGATAATCGCTCCATCACCCAATCGAGCGCGTCGGCTTGCACCACATCGGGGCGCTTTTGCACCGCCAGCGCGATGGCTGCGTCCATCCGCTCCAGCCGTCCTGCATTTTCCGGCCAGACATAGCTTTTCACGCGGAGTGCGGCATCGGGGTCGGAGAGGTCGACGGGTGCCTGATCGCATCCGCAGATGCTGACGATATCTACATCTGCAGCAGGCGGTGGCGGGCCGCGCCATTCGGGTTTGATCTGCATGGGCGAAGTTACCGGACCGACGGTAATTCCGCCAAGGTCGTAATGATAGCGCTCCATCATCGTGTTGATACCCGCGCTCGCGCCAAGCTCGTTGAGTTCAAAATGCGGTCCCGCCTTGTCCGACAGCCATAGCAGACCGGCCATGAAACTGGCTGAACGGCCTGCTTCATTGGTCTGGGGTGGGCCGTCGAACCAGGCTAGCAAGCGCGCATCGTGATCGGCAGTGACGGCAGCAACTATGGCATCGACGCCCGGTTGTTCGGTAACTTCAGCCTTGTAGACCGGAACGAGCCTGTCATCATCCCCGCTCAGCAACAGATGATGAAAACCGCCTGCCAGCCGTAATGGCATGGCATCCTCAAGCGGTAGGCCAGGCCAGGTGGCAATACGCTGACCGCACATTGTGTTGCCATGCAGGAGAGCAAGTTGTGCCTCGATGATCCGCGCAGTGACCGGGGCGTCATTCCTGCGGCAATGCTCCGCCTGAAACTTGATGCCTGAGACAATGTGCCCGTTGTCCATCACGCCTTGACTGAAATCGTCTGCCATATTGCCCTTTCGTCACGCGCCCCCTAAAGCGCGGCCATTGTGACCGACCGCATCATCTTTGCAATCCCCAAAGGAAGGATATTGGACGAGGCCCTGCCGCTGATGCGTAGCGCGGGTATCGAACCCGAAGCGGCCTTTTTCGACGATAACAGTCGGGCATTGCTCTTCGCCACAAATGATCCGCAGATGAGCATCATCCGCGTGCGCGCCTTCGATGTGGCGACTTTCGTGGCGCATGGCGCCGCTCAAATCGGGATTGTCGGATCGGACGTCATCGATGAGTTCGATTACTCCGAGCTGTATGCGCCGGTCGACCTCGGAATCGGCCGCTGCCGTATCTCGGTGGCCATGCCGGCCGGTGCTGCGGACGACACGAATGGGGGACATGTCCGTGTGGCAACCAAATATCCCTCAACCACCAGCCATTTCTATCAGCAGCGCGGCATCCAGGCCGAATGCGTCAAGCTTAACGGGGCAATGGAACTGGCTCCCTCATTGGGTCTTTCGGGGCGAATTGTCGATCTTGTCTCCTCGGGCAGGACGCTTGCCGACAACGGTCTGGTGGAGACCGAGGTGATTTCGCAGGTGTCAGCCCGGCTGATCGTCAACCGGGCAGCCTACAAGATGATGAGCGGGACCATTCCGGCACTGGTCGATCGTTTCCGCGAACTGTCGGGTGCGCATGCGGCGGCTTGATGCTTCCGATAGCCGCTTCGCAGAGGCCTTTGATGCGTTGGTCAACGACCGGCGGGAGGCGGACGCCGATGTTTCGAGCGTCGTGACCCAGACACTTCGTTCGGTACGGGACAGGGGTGATGTCACGTTGGTCGAAATGACGCAGCGCTTTGACGGCTTCGACCTCAACAGCGAAGGCTGGCAGATCAGCGCAGCCCAGTGCAAGGCGGCTTTCGACGGTCTCGTGCCGGATTTGCGCGACGCGTTGAAACTTGCGGCCACGCGTATCCGTTCCTATCACAAGGCGCAGCTGCCAAAAGACAGGGACTATCGCGACAAGGATGGTGTGCGGCTGGGTGCGCGCTGGAGCGCCGTCGATGCCGCAGGCGTTTACGTCCCCGGTGGACGTGCGGCCTATCCGTCCTCGGTGCTGATGAACGCCATTCCTGCCAAGGTTGCGGGAGTCGAACGGCTCGTGATGGTTACGCCCACCCCGGGCGGGGAGGTCAACCACACCGTGATGGCGGCAGCCCACCTGGCTGGTGTGGATGAAATCTGGCGCGTGGGCGGCGCGCAGGCCGTTGCGGCGCTGGCATACGGAACCGACCGCATCAGGCCGGTCGACGTCATAACCGGCCCGGGCAATGCGTGGGTGGCGGAGGCGAAGCGCCAGCTTTACGGTGTCGTCGGTATCGATATGGTGGCAGGACCGTCTGAAATCGTCGTGGTCGCCGATACCAAGAATAAGCCGGAATGGATTGCCGCCGACCTGCTGAGCCAGGCAGAGCATGATCCGACAAGTCAGTCGATATTGTTTACCGACAATGCCGCATTTGCCGACAAGGTGTCCATCGCCGTGGATGCGCAGCTTTCAGGGTTGGCGACCGGCGCGGTGGCAGGGCAGAGCTGGACGGACAATGGCGCGATTGTGGTGGTCAAAGAACTTGAGGATGCCATGCCTCTGGTCAACCGCCTGGCGGCGGAGCATCTGGAACTGGCGGTCGACGATGACCGGGCCGAGGCGCTGTTTGCGATGGTGCGTCATGCCGGATCGGTGTTTCTCGGACGCATGACACCAGAGGCTATTGGCGACTATGTGGCTGGCCCCAATCACGTGCTTCCCACCGGACGGCGGGCGCGTTTTTCGTCGGGCCTTTCGGTGCTCGATTTCATGAAGCGCACAAGCTTCATCGCGCTCGACAATCAGGCATTCAGCGCCATTGGTCCGGCGGCCGCGACGCTCGCCGATGCCGAAGGTTTACCCGCGCATGCCGCGAGTGTCAGGACAAGATTATGAATTCTTCCCGCTCCAAATCCCGCTCCGCTGCCCGCCTTGCCGCAGTGCAGGCGCTGTATCAGATGGACATGGAAAAGGTCGGCTTGGCGCGCCTCCTGAACGAGTTCCATGCCCACCGGCTCGGCGCGGAAATCGAAGATGCCCAATATGCCGATGCCGATACCGACTTTTTCGATGACGTGGTGGCTGGCGTGGATGCGCGGCGCGAGGAAATCGACAACCTGGTCAACGGCAAGCTCGGTGAACAATGGAAAATGGCGCGGCTCGACAAGACGATGCTGCAAATCCTGCGTTGCGGGACCTATGAGTTAATCGCGCGGGCGGATGTGCCGACAGCCACTGTGATCGACGAATATCTGGATGTCGCACATGCCTTTTTCGACAAGAAGGATGCGAAATTCGTCAACGGCTTGCTTGACGCCATTGCCAGGGACAAGCGTTAGCCTTTTCGGGGTGGCCATGGGATAAAGCCGGACGTCCGTCCGACATAGGCGGCGTAATCCGGGCGTGTTCGCCTCATGCCCTTTTCCAGCAGCGGTTTGCCGGACCATTTGGTCAGGGTAAAGGTCAGGAAAACAGGCCCGATGATGCTGATCCACCCTGGCAAGCCTGTTTCTGCGGCGACCAGCCAGATTCCCCACCAGGTACAGGCATCACCGAAATAATTGGGATGACGGGTGTATCGCCACAGCCCGGTGTCGAGCACCTTGCCCTTGTTATCAGGATTGGCGCGGAAGGCGTTAAGCTGCGCATCGCCGATCGTTTCAAATGCGATACCGATCAAGGCAATAAGGGCGCCTAGCGCACCCAGCGGCCCAATGACGGTGCGACCGCCATCGCTGGCCCAGATACCCAATTGTGCGGGCAGGCAGGTGATGAACAGCAAAGGAGTCTGGGTCAGAAAGACTGACAGAAGCGACGTCTTGGACCAGCTCCAGCCTTTTTTCTCCATCACACTGCCCATGATTTTGGCGTAACGCGGGTCTTCGCCATGCGCGCGCCATCTCGCCCACAGATGCAGGGCAAGACGCAACCCCCACAATGTCGTCAGAGCCAGCAACAGATGCGACCGCGCGCCGGGTTGTCCCGACTGCGCCCATGTCGCCCATGCCAGTAACACCATGCCAAATGCCCAGAACGCGTCAATAAAAGACACATCGCGAATTTTGACAGAATAGGCCCAGAGTGCCAGAATGACTGCAAGCAATGCGGCCGCGTTCAGCGCAAGTGTCGAAAGCCATTCATTCATATCGCCGTCCCATCGAATATCGCGGTCATGCCTTTGGCAGGATGCTTCGGGGTCACTTTGGAATAGATCTCAGCAACCTTTGCCATATCCGCCCTGTAATCGCCGGTCGGCCAGATCGCCGGCCCCAACCCGCCCGATTTCGACCCATAATCCATCATGCCCACGACCAGCGGTACCCCGGCACCCATAGCGATGTGGTAAAAACCGGTTTTCCAGGCCTTGACCGTTCCGCGCGTACCCTCTGGCGCAATGGTCAGCATGAATTCCTTGCGCCGTCTGAATTCGTCGATCATCTGCTGGACATAATTTTTGCTCGAGGATCGGTCGACGGGAACCCCGCCCATATCGAGCATGAAATTGGTGAAGGGCCAGCGGAACAGCGACGTTTTGGCCATGAAATGGGGTTTGATGCCGAGTTCGTCGGTAAGGCCGAGAAAATAGACGAAATCCCAGTTGCTGGTGTGTGGGGCGGCTATCAGGACGAATTTGCGGGGATTGGGGACCTCGCCATGTGCGCGCCAGCCTTGATGCTTGTAAATCGCTATCAACACGCGCCTGAACAGGCGAGACAGCCAACTTGGCTGACGCTCTTCCATCGACATTCGATCTTCCTCCCCCCGTGACATTAACGACGTTGCAAGCCTCTGCAAACGCTTGTTTCGCAGTTACGCAGGCGCTAGGCATCCGGACGCATCAAAAAGACACAAGCGGGAAAAATCATGTCGCAAAGCGCGCAAGGCGCAATACCGGTTATTTCCTCAACCGGGCTATTTACGCCATCTGATAGCATTACCAACGAAGAGCTGGTTGCCAGCTTTAACGCCTATGCCGACCGTTACAATGCGGACAATCCCACTGCCGAGCCGCTGACACATAGCTCAGTTGAATTTATCGAAAAGGCGAGCGGTATCAAATCCCGCTACGTCATGGACAAGGCCGCTATCCTTGATCCCGCGATCATGGAACCTCGCTATCCCGAACGTCCCAATGACCAGATTTCAGTGATGGCGGAAATCGGCGTCGCCGCTTGCCGCGATGCACTGGAAAAGGCGGGGCGCGATGTGGCGGATATCGATGCCGTTCTGTGCGCAGCATCCAACATGCAGCGTGCCTATCCCGCGATGGCCGTTGAAATACAGCATGAACTTGGCATGGAGCGCGGCTTTGGCTTCGACATGAACGTGGCCTGTTCGTCCGCGACCTTCGGCATTCAGACAGCGGCTGATTACATCCGGAGCGGCAATGCGCGGTCGGTACTCGTTGTGAATCCTGAAATCACATCGGGCCATCTGAACTGGCGCGATCGTGACAGCCACTTCATCTTCGGCGACGTCGCAACGGCGATATTAGTGGAAGCCAAGGATATGGCTCCTTCGCGACACTGGGAGATTATGGGAACGCGGCTCAAGACCCAGTTTTCCAACAATATCCGCAATAACTTCGGATTCCTGAACCGGGCCCACGGACAGGGGCCGGTCGACCAGAGCGGTCCGCGCACGGACAAACTGTTCGTGCAGGAAGGCCGCAAGGTTTTCAAGGAAGTTGTGCCCATGGTCGGCCAGATGATCCTGGAACATGCCGAAAGTCTTGGCCTGTCGGGTTCGGACCTGCGGCGTATGTGGCTGCATCAGGCGAATACCGGGATGAACCGGTTGATTGCTCACAAAGTGCTGGGCCATGAAGCAACCGAAGACGAAAGCCCGACCGTGCTTGACACCTACGCCAATACCTCGAGCGCCGGATCAATCATTGCCTTTCATAAGCATAATGAAGACCTTAACCCTGGCGAAATCGGCCTGATTTGCTCCTTCGGAGCTGGCTACTCGGCAGGGACGGTGTTCCTCCGCAAAGTGGCTTAAGTCCCGACCTCAAGCGCTATTCAACCAACATCGGGTATTTGCGCGCGATGTGCTCGAAAATCGACTGATGCAACGGATGGGTGAATTCGCAGCCATAACAATCACGTTCGTTCCATGCGACGCGTGCGGACAGGCTTTGGAAGCTGGGAATGGTAAGATATACCTTGCTGCCGCGTTCTATATGGTTGCCGGTTTCCGCACGAAATCCGGTTTGCGATAGATCAAGCACCGACACCTTGAACCGCGGGCCCGCCGATATCAGCAAATCGGCACCGATCCGGACTGCATCCCTTCGCGATTTCCTTTGATTGCTGGAACTTTTCCAATGAGGCTCGTCAAACATCGAGACCATCTACTCCGTTGCGACTTTTTTGTTTTCAGTCCGGCAACGGGGGTCAAAAGGCTATGTTCCATGCATAGTCGCGTCGATTAGTGAAAAACGCCCGGTGCGACGGTCTTTTGCGATGTGTTGAGCGCTCGCCATCCAGCGGGAGAAACAAAGGCGCCCTGCCAAATACCGCGCTTTGCTTGTCGAGCGTTATCTTGCTCGTCGCCATAGGTCCGTATTCCGTAAAAATCATCGCTGATTGCCATGCCGCCACGGACTTGATCGGCGGCGATGTCGGGCGAACGGATGGTGTTACAGGTGGCAAGGAGGCGATTATATTGATCGGTAGCCACGGATTCGCATGTTAATCGAGGTTCGGAAAGCATTTTGACCAGTACCTGGCGTGCGACCTTGCCGCAGCCCCAGGTCTTCCCCTGTGCATCCCTGCAGACCTGGTGCAGCTCGGGGGCATCGATTCCTTTCAGGCGAAAACGCTCTCCACCGATGACAAAGCTGTCGCCATCCAGAACAATAAGCCTTTTACCGGCTGCGCTGGTCCTCATCGGCATTTCAGCCGGTCTGCCAAAGTACCATGTGCAGGCGAGCAGGATGGCGAGAAACAACAAGGGACGAATGAAGCGTGGCCATATGCCGCCGCGCTTGGGCGGAACTGTCTGGGGAAAACGCAGTCCCCCCGAAAATTTCCGACTCAGCGGTCTGGTCCGAAATGGGGGTATTTCTGGAGAATATTGTCGTAAATTGCTTCGTGCAACCTCTGTACGAACTCGCATCCATAAACCTCGCGCTCGTGCCAGGCGATACGCGCTCGTAGCGGATTATACCCAGGAAGAGTGAGGAAAATGACTTTGTCCTGAGGGATGAACGATCCTGTACGCATTCTAAAGCCCGACTGAGAGAGATCTACCACCTCCACCTGCTGCCGACCGCCGCCATGCTCACGAATATCTGCGGTGATCGAAACATCGCCCCGCCGATACTCGCGTTGATTGGAAATAACGGGCTTCTCGCTGTCGT
>JACVCM010000166.1 GCA_016742125.1 Sphingomonadaceae bacterium
ATGTGACAGCGATCATGCTGCGTGAAACAGGGGCGGATTTGCGGGTGATCGACGGGCGGGTGACTGCCCTCGCCATTGGCCCTGGATCGGGCGTCGGGGAAGCCACACAGGACCTGGTCAATTCCTTTCTGGATTTCGGCATTCCCTGCGTTCTCGATGCCGATGCCCTGACCTCTTTCGAAGGCAAAGGCCTGTACCTGTTCGCCCATATAAAGGCCGAATGCGTCATCACTCCACATGAAGGTGAATTTGCTCGTTTGTTTCCCGATATCGGCCTCGACAATCGACCAACCGCGGCTTCACTTGCTGCGCAAAGGTCCGGGGCGGTGGTGTTGCTGAAGGGGCGGGAGACGATCATCGCAGCGCCCGATGGACGCATGGCAGTAAACCGCCACGCATCGCCCTGGCTGGCGACTGCCGGGTCTGGCGATGTCCTCACCGGGCTGATTTGCGGGTTGCTGGCGCAAGCTGTCCCCCCGTTCGATGCCGCCTGCATCGGCGCGTGGCTGCACGGCGATATCGGCGTTCGGGGCGGGGCAGGGCTGACTGCGGACAGCATGATCGGCCAAATTCCGCTTGTTTTGCAAGGCTGTTTGGTGGATGCAAAAGCCGATGGGGCAGGATCTCGCACATAAACGACCATGGCTGCTGGGCAGTCTGCTCGCCGGCCTGAGTTATCCGGCCAGCTGGCTGGTCCTGCCGATCGAGGGCGGGTTGTTTGCAATCCTCTGGAAAATGGCGGCGGTCGGTCTGCTCGTGCCGTTTGCGCTACGGCGCCATCACGAAGGCGAATTTGTGCTACTGGCGGTCATGCTGGCTTTCTATGCGCTGGGCGACGGGTTGATCGAGTTCAGCATGGTTGCAGGCGCGCTCGCCTTTACCGGGGGGCATCTGGTCGCCATCTGGCTCTATTCCAGGCACCGACGGGTGGGACCGACCTTCAGCCAGCGCATGCTTGCCATCGCCATTTTCATATTGACGCCGGTCATTGCTTACGGACTGCCGCCTGCGGTAAATGAGGGCATTCAGGTTGCCGCCTATAGCATCGTCCTTGCTGCCATGGCCGCGATGGCATGGAGCAGCAATTTTCCGCGCTATCGGGTCGGGACCGGCGCGGTTCTGTTTGTTGTTTCGGACTTGCTGATTTTCGCTCGACTAGGGCCACTGGCAGGCTCTGGAGTGACGAGCATAGCGATCTGGTACCTTTACTATTTCGGCGTGTTCCTGATCGCGACCGGTATTGCGCAAACGCTGGTCAAGCGGGGGCATTATCCAAAGGGTGAGGAAGCCGGATAGGCCGTTTCAGACCGCGCCGATCCGTTCCAGTTTCGCGCGAAGAGACTCTGCGGTGAACGGCTTGGTGACATATTCGTCGGCGCCCGCCTCGATGCCCTTGAAAATATCGTGCGTCTCGCTTCGGCTGGTGCAGAAGACAACATATGGGCGATGGATTGCATCGAGCGATCTCAGTTGCGTGACAAACTGGATGCCCGTCATCACCGGCATGTCCCAGTCGAGCATGACCAGCCCCGGCATCTCCGCCTTGCAGCGTGCGAGCGCCTCTTCGCCATTTTCTGCTTCGATGACGGAGTAACCGAAGCTTTCGAGCATGGGGCGCGAGACCTTTCGCACAACCCGCGAATCGTCGACGATAAGGCAGGGCCGCGGG
>JACVCM010000076.1 GCA_016742125.1 Sphingomonadaceae bacterium
TGAAACTGGCCCCTGCGCTTGCGGCAGGCTGCACTGTGGTGCTGAAGCCTGCTGAAGATACTTCGCTGACCGCAATCCGTCTCGTCGAATTAATGTACGAAGCAGGATTGCCCCACGGGGTGGTCAATCTGGTCACAGGCTATGGCACTGAGGCTGGGCATGCTCTTGCTGCACATCCAGATGTCGACAAGATTGCCTTTACCGGATCGACTGCAACCGGGCGTGCCATCCTCGATGCGGCCAAGGGTAATCTGAAGAAAGTCAGTCTCGAATTGGGCGGCAAGTCGCCGGTCATCGTTTGCGAGGATGCCGATCTTGATGCTGCTATTCCCGGCGTTGCCAATGCAATTTTCTTCAACGGCGGACAGGTTTGCATCGCCGGATCGCGGGTCTATGCGCATCGCAGGATTTTCGACCGGCTGGTGGAGGGTGTTGCGGCCTATGCCGCCGGACTGACGCAGGGGCATGGGCTCGACCCCTCGACCACGCTCGGCCCGCTTGTGTCCGCGCAACATGCGGGGCGGGTGGCCTCCTTCCTCGAACGCGCGATTGCCGATGGCGCTTCGCCGGTTGGTGGCATGGCTGAAGGCAGCGGGGCTTTCATTGCACCGACAATTATCACCGGCGTCAAGCCCTCGATGGAAATCGTACGTGAGGAGGTGTTCGGCCCGGTCCTTGTTGCACAACCCTTTGAAGACCCGGCGGCGGTGATCGCCGAAGCCAATGACAGCCATTACGGCCTGGCGGCTGGCGTGTGGACTGAATCTTTGTCCACGGCGCATCATTTCACTCGCGCCATCCGTGCCGGGACGGTCTGGGTCAATTCGCACGCCATGTACGACGCGACACTGCCCATCGGCGGGATCAAGCAATCCGGCTGGGGCCGCGATTCCGGGCGAGAAGCGCTCGACGCCTATCTCGAAACCAAGACGGTTTGCATGGTGGTATGACATGTATGGGCGGCGCGCGAGCATGGATGTCGGACAGCAGGACTGCCTTGTCGATGTAGGCGCTGGCGGACAACTGCATGTCGAAATCTGCGGCAGCGGCGCGCCCGTTTTATTGGTACCGGGTCTCGGTGGCCGGGGCAGTTTCTGGGCCAGCCAGATTGCCGACTTTGCGGCTTGTTACCGGGTAATGGCGCTCGACCACCGCAATTGCGGACGCAGCGTTGGTGGGAAACCGACCGTTGCGCTGACCGATCTGGTCGAGGATATCATCGCGATGATGGACGCCCTCGGTATTGAGCGCCTGCATTTTGTGGGCCATTCAACGGGCGGTGCGATCGGGCAGCATCTGGCGCTGGCCTATCCCGACCGGTTGGCTAGCCTGGTGCTGAGCTGCACCTGGCCGGGGCCGGATCCCTATTTTACAAGGCTGTTCGCTGCACGGCGGCGAATCCTCCTGGAAAGCGGGGCGGACAGCTATTTTGCGTTCGGTACATATCTGTCGATGCCCGCGAGCAACTTGCAGGCGATATTGGCGCGCGAACCCGACTATGTAGAAAAGCGCGCCGCCGCCTTTCCCGGCATCGAAACCGAGTTATCGCGGATCGACGCGCTGATGGCGCACAATCTGCGCGATCGCCTGCACGAGGTCCGGGTACCGACATTATGCATCGGCGCAAAAGACGACCAGATCACGCCCTCCGCGTTCACGCAGGAGCTTGGGGATTTGATACCCGGGGCAGAAACGCATCTGCTCGACGGAGGCGGGCATTTTTGCCCGATCGTCGAAGCACCGGCCTATAACGCACGTCTGTTGCAATTCCTGAATGCGCAAGGAGAACCCCAATGACTGAAAACGCATCGGTGGTAGTCGGGCCCGACGAAGGGCGCTCACTCTGGCAGCCTTTACCATCCCGTGGCTATGTCACGGTAAAGCTCGAACCGGAGAATATGCCCTATGACACATTTTCAAGCGGTATCCAGGTAATGCCGTCCGGCTGTGAAGTGCGCGAACATGGGCATAAGCGCAATCACGAGCTGGTTTTTATCTATGAGGGCGAGGGTTTTGTGGAGATTGACGGCAAGATCGACCCGATCATGCCGGGAACGACGGTATTGTTCGCACGCAACAATGTGCACCGCATCGTCAACAGCGGTTCTACCGACATGAAGATGTTCTGGGTCTTTTTCCCGCCCGGGCTGGAGGACTGGTTCGATGCTATAGGCAAGCCGCGGCAATCAGGCGAGGCGATGCCCGATGCATTTCCGCGGCCCGAAAATGTGGCCGAAGTGATGGCCCGCATGCGGTTCCTGCCGCCCCGTAACAGGGACTAAGCATTTGCGCGTCATCACTGCGTCAGAGGTCGAACGGCTGTTGCCAATCCACGCATGCATCCCGATTATGCGACAGGCCATGGTCGCGACCTCACATCGCCATGTTACGCTGCCGATGCGCCAGTTCATGCCGGTGCCGGACAGCAGCGGCAAGATGGCAATCATGCCCGGGGCGCTTGGCGATCCGGCATGTTTCGGGATCAAGCTCGTGTGCAAATATCAGCGGCCGCCGGGCGACCCGCTCGGCTCACATGTCGGTATGGTGCTGCTGTTCGATTCGACACGCGGTGTGCCGCTGGCGATGATCGAGGGATCGACGCTGACCGCAATTCGTACCTCGGCAGCAAGCGCGCTGGCAACCGATTTGCTGGCGCGCAAGGATGCCAGGCGGCTGGCGGTTCTGGGTACTGGCGAACAGGCGCGGCGGCACATTCAGGCCATGCGCTCAGTCCGGACCATCGAACATATTGGTATATGGGGACGGGACAGGAAGCGAGCAGCGCAGTTCGCCTCGGAAGCAAAAGCTGCGACTGGCATTGTCGTGGAGCAGTACGACACGGCCGTGGCAGCTGTCGAAGGCGCGGATATCATCTGCACCACCACCGCAGCGCATGATCCGGTGCTGCCGGGAACAGCTTTGCAGGCTGGGCAGCACCTTAACCTCGTCGGTTCAGCCGTCGCTGCCTATTCCGAAGTCGATAGCGAGACCGTCCAGCGCGGACGGTTCTTCGTCGACTATCGCGATGCGGCAATGGCCGCCGCAGGTGAATTGCTCAAGGCGATCGACGCTGGCGTCGTGACCGCAGGGCATATCGCAGGCGAGATCGGTGACGTTGCGACTGGTGCCGTCGCAGGCCGGATATCGGACGCCGATGTCACCATCTACAAATCGCTTGGCGTCGCATCGCAGGATCTCGCTGCAGCGCACGCGGTCTGGCGTGCAGCTGAGGCCGAAGGCACAGGTCTTAAAGTCGACCTGCTAGAGTAGCAATTCCGCTGCCGCATCGCAGATTGCGTCTGCATCGAGGCGGTAAGTGCTGTAGATATCCGGCAAATCGCCCGTCTGACCGAAGCGGTCGACTCCAAGCGGGCTGACCCGCATCCCCCGCACCCCACCAAGCCAGGACAATGCGCCGGGCGACCCGTCGAGAACAGTGACCAGCCCGGCACCGGGTGCAAGTTCGCCTAGCAGCGCCTCGATATGGCTCAACTCCGGCCGTCGGCCCGCCGCCCGTGCCGCGCGTTGCGCCGACCAGTCGCGGTGCAACAGATCGGGTGAGGTGACATTGAGTAACCCCAGTCCCGGAACATCATCGATCAGCATTTCGTATCCGGCTAATGCCTCGGGTGCGATCGCGCCGGAAAACGCAATCGCCATGTCCACTCCCGGCGCTGGTTTGCGCAACCAATAGCCGCCCTTGAGCGCGTTCGCTTCCCAAGCGTCGTCAGTCCGCTCGACCTGAGGAATGACCCGTGTGGTAAGCCGCAGATAGACCGAACTCCCGTCCGCCGCCTGCATGTGCGCGAATGCGAAACGCATCATCAGCGCGAGTTCGTCGGCAAAGGCCGGTTCGAAACTCAGTAGGTTAGGCTGTCCCATGCCGATCAGCGGCGTGTTGATGGACTGGTGCGCGCCGCCCTCCGGCCCCAGGGTAATCCCTGACGGTGTGCCGACGAGCAGGAAACGCGAATCCTGATAACAGCCATAGTTTAGCGCATCGAGCCCGCGCGCGATGAATGGATCGTAAACCGTACCGACGGGCAACAGCCGCGTTCCGAAATGCGGACCCGACAAGCCCAATGACGCAAGCATCAGGAAGAAATTGCTCTCCGCAATACCCAGTTCAATATGCTGTCCTGCTCCATGGGCTGCCCATTTCTGGGCAGAAGGGATGTTGGCCTCTTTGAAAACGTCCGCGACCTCGCTGCGCCGGAACAGCCCGCGCTGATTGACAAATGCGCCAAGATTGGTCGTTTGGGTAACGTCGGGCGCGGTGGTAACGATATGGTCTCCGATCGGTTCACCCGATTTGGCGAGGTCGAGCAGGATCTTGCCGAATGCCGCCTGTGTGGACTGCTCCTCGCCCTCGGGGACGGCGAAACGGGCAGGGACGGGGATGGCTGCGGCTTCAGCCTCTACCTTGTTGCGCGCCAGCGCGGTATCGCCGATGAACGCACGCAGCTGTCGAGCGATATTGTCGCCGAAGCCCGCAAACGGTTCCCACTCCTTGCCCTCCTGTATACCGAGGCTGGTGCGGAATCTTTCCATTTGCGGTGGGTTCATCATCCCTGAATGATTGTCCTTATGCCCCGCCAGCGGCAGGCCATAACCCTTGACCGTATAGGCAATGAACAAGGTCGGCCGCTCATCCTGCGCGCTGTCGAAGGCGTCTATCAGCGTCTGGCAGCAATGTCCGCCAAGGTTGGTCATCAGTGCCGCGAGCGCGTCGTCGTCATAGCTTCCAATCAACTTGCGGGCATTCGCCTTCGTGCCCAGATCGGCAAGCAACCGCGCGCGCCAGGCTGCACCGCCCTGATAGGTCAGCGCCGCAAACTCGGCATTGGGGCAATTGTCGATCCAGTCTTCCAGCGCCCTGCCGCCGGGCTTTGCAAAGGCCTCGCGTTGCTGCCTGCCATGCTTGAGCGTGATCACTCGCCAGCCGCAGGTTTCGAAAATGTCGTCGAAGCGGCGGAACATGCGGTCGGCGGTCGTGCTGTCCAAGGATTGCCGGTTGTAATCGACGATCCACCAGCAATTGCGGATGTCATGTTTGAAGCCTTCGATCAGGCATTCGTAGATATTACCCTCGTCGAGTTCGGCATCGCCCATCAGCGCGATCATCCGTCCGGCTTCGCTTTCGGCAAGCTGGTCGTGCGCGATCAGATAATCCTGTACCAGACTGGAAAAGGCGGTGATCGCAACGCCCAGTCCGACCGAACCGGTCGAAAAATCGACAGGAATCTTGTCTTTGGTGCGGGATGGGTAGCTTTGTGCGCCGCCCAGCGCGCGGAATGCCTTGAGCTGGTCAAGCGACTGATTGCCAAGCAGATAATGGATGGCGTGCAACACCGGCCCGGCATGCGGTTTTACCGCTACCTTGTCCTGCGGGCGCAACGCATGAAAATAGAGCGCGGCCATGATCGCGGTCATTGAGGAGCAACTTGCCTGGTGCCCGCCAACCTTCAGTCCGTCCCGCTTGGGGCGGATATGGTTTGCGTGATGCACGATCCATGACGAGAGCCAGCGCAACTGCGTCTCCAGGGCGTCGAGCATCGGTACGATATCGGTTTTGGGCAGGTCAGTGGTTGTGGGCATGAAATTCCCTCCAAGCGCGGCGTTGCCGAAATAATAGGCCGCCGATTAGGCTTTTGCACGATATTGTCCGCTGTGCGATTAGCTTTGCGTCGAAACGAAACAACCCCGGACGGCAGCTTATGTGCATTTTCCCATGAGACCTGATTACCGAGAAATCCGGGAGGCCGCCAGCGCGCGGCCGGAAGAGTTTTGGGGGCAGGTTGCCAATGGTCTCCATTGGGACCGGCGCTGGGACAAGGTGCTGCTCCACGATGCTGACAATCCGGTCGGGCGGTGGTTTGTCGGCGGGGAGCTTAACGCCTGTTTCAACTGCGTCGACCGGCATGTACAGGCGGGACATGGCGATCATATTGCGCTTATTTATGAAAGCCCGGTTACTGGCACGTCGGAATGGCTGACCTTTGCGGTGTTGCAGGACCAGGTGGCGCGCTTTGCAGGCGCACTGCTTGCACATAATGTGCAGAAAGGCGACCGCGTTCTCATCTACATGCCCAATTCGGTGCATGCGGTAGTCGCGATGCTTGCCTGTGCTCGCATTGGCGCCATTCACTCCGTAGTATTCGGCGGGTTCGCCGCGAAGGAATTGGCCACGCGGATCGACGATGCGCAGCCGGTGCTGCTGGTGGCGGCGTCCTGCGGTATCGAAAAGGGCATCGTGCTGCCCTATCAGCCGGTAATTGATGAAGCACTGGCACTGGCGAGCCACAAACCATTGGGCCTCATCTACTGGCAGCGAGCGATGGGACCGGCCGAGCTCGACCGAGCGGATCATTATGACTGGACCGCTGAAATAACCTCGGCAAAGCCCGCCGACTGCGTTTCCGTCGCCGCGACCGATCCGCTCTATATCCTCTACACTTCCGGCACCACGGGCCGTCCGAAAGGCATTGTGCGCGACACCGGCGGCTATCTTGCCGCGCTCTCCTGGTCGATGCGGGGCATTTACGATTGCCCGCCGGGCGAAACCTTTTGGGCCGCAAGCGATGTGGGCTGGGTCGTCGGGCACAGCTATATCGTATACGGCCCCCTGCTTAACCGGAACGCCACCGTAATCTTCGAAGGCAAGCCAGTTGGCACACCCGATGCCGGAATTTTCTGGCAGTTGCTGGCGAAGCACCGCGTGCGCAGCTTCTTCTCAGCGCCGACCGCGATCCGCGCGATCAAGCAGGCTGATTCCGAAGGCCGCTTCGCTGCCGGGCACGATCTGTCGAACCTGCGCGCGATCTTTCTCGCCGGCGAGCGCACCGATCCTGAATCGCTGCGCTGGGTCGCCCAACTCACGGGCAAACCGGTGGTCGATCATTGGTGGCAGACCGAAACCGGCTGGGCAATCTGCGCCAATCCACTTGGTATTGAGGAACATCCTCTCAAGGCAGGCTCGACCAGCCTGCCCATGCCGGGCTGGGCCATCGACTGTCTGGATGGTGAAGGCCAGACCGTGCTGCCGGGCCAAACCGGGGCCATCGTTGCAAAACTCCCATTGCCACCCGGTGCGGCACCGACGCTTTGGAATGCGCCAGCAGCATATGAGCAAGCCTATCTAAAGCGCTATCGCGGTTATTATCTCTCCGGCGACGCGGGCTATATAGACGATGATGGCTATGTTTTTGTGATGACGCGTATTGACGATGTGATCAATGTTGCAGGACATCGGCTTTCCTCTTCGGCGATAGAGGAAGTGCTCGCGGCACATCCGGCGATTGCCGAATGTGCAGTGATCGGCGCGGCAGACGAATTGAAGGGGCAGGTGCCGGTTGGGTTGGTGGTGCTCAAGGCTGGGGTCAGCATTGCAGTCGGCGACCTTCAGGCAGAACTGGTCGCCAATGTCCGCGCCAATATCGGTCCGGTAGCGGCTTTCCGGCAAGTATATGTTGTCGGGCAACTTCCGAAAACGCGGTCGGGCAAGATTTTAAGGAAAACGATTCGCCAGATCGCCGATGGCGGCGATGTAATTGTTCCTGCCACGATCGAAGATCGAAGCGTGTTGGCCCCGATTTACGCCCTTTTTGGAAGGGCGGCATAATGGCCGAAGTCGAAGTCATCCGCGCGGATAACGTCGAGACCATCGCCGACATTCCCGTAGTGATTGTCGGTGGGGGCGGTACGGGACTGGTTGCTGCACTAGCCGCGCATGATGCGGGCGCCGATGTGCTGGTAATCGAGCGCGACAAAAGTCCCGCTGGAACCACGGCCATGTCCACTGGCTTGATTCCGGCGGCAGGAAGCAGAATACAGCGCGCGAGGGGTATCGACGACAGCCCCGAGCGTTTTGCCCAGGACATTATCGCAAAGACCAAGGGCCGCGTCGACGTTGCGATGGTCCGCCGCCTCGCGGAACAGTCGGCCCACACTATCGACTGGCTCACCGAAACGCACGGCATCGCGCTCAGCCTGGTCGAGGGTTTCACCTATCCCGGCCACAGTGTGCTGCGCATGCATGGCATGCCGGGTCGATCGGGTGGCGAATTGATGGGCGCGCTGGCCGACGCCTGCGAACGGGCCGGGATCAGCATCCTGACCGAAGCGACCGTTGACAGGCTATATGTAAACGGCGACGACCGTGTGATCGCGATCAGTGCAACGCGGCCAGACGGTAGCAGCGACATCATCGGTTGCGGGGCCCTCATCCTTGCGTGCTGCGGCTTTGCCGGGGACCAGGCAATGGTAACCGAACTCATTCCGGAGCTTGAACATGCCACCTTTCACGGTCATCCCGGAAACAAGGGGCACGCAATCCGCTGGGGGCAGCAGCTCGGCGCGGCGATGGCCGACTTGTCCGCCTATCAGGGCCATGCCGGACTTGCTGCCGGCTATGGCATCCCGATATTGTGGCCGCTCATCGTTGAGGGCGGCATTCAGGTAAACAAGGCAGGCCATCGCTTTGCCAATGAGGCGTCGGGATATTCCGAACAGGCGGTGAAAGTGCTCGAACAGCCCGGGCATGTCGCGTGGAGCATCTACGACGAAACGCGCCACCAGGTGATGTTGCAGTTCGAGGATTATCAGCAGGCCATCTCGGCGGGATGCCTGGTAACGGCCGACAGCGTTCAGGAACTGGCCGATAAATGTGGCATCGGTGCTGAAGGATTGGCTGAAAGCATTGCAGACACTTGGCGGCTTGTCGACAACGGGCAAACCGACCGCTTCGGGCGTAGTTTCACGGGTAAGGCAAAGCTTGCTCCGCCCTTTTATGCTGTCCGGGTGACGGGCGCACTATTCCACACACAAGGCGGTTTGGAAGTCGATGCCGATGCGCGCATATTGCGCGCGGACCGGACGCCTTTTCCCAATCTTTATGCAGGTGGCGGTGCGGCACGCGGCATTTCTGGCCCGGCGGCAGATGGCTACATCGCCGGAAACGGCTTGCTAACCGCGACCACATTGGGGCGGCTTGCCGGCACACATGCGGCTGGTCACCATATCGCTGGTGCCGGTTGCTAGCTTTGGTGTTGCGGTATCATTGCTACGCCCAAAGCAACTGATGCCATATTGGTATTAAAATGGTATTGCATAAATAGGGCAAGCCGGTTACTTCTTTGCGACTTTATCGAAAAGCACAATGGGAAGGGAGCTGTGCCATGGCAAGAAAAACATCGAAGATATTTTATGGAAGTTGCGCATTTCTCGGATTGGTGGCGGCAACCACATCGGGCAGCGCAATTGCACAGGATATCCCGCTTCCTGAAGAGGACGATGGCGGAATCGTCGTTACCGGGACAAGGATAAAGAGCGCAGGCCTGTCTTCGACCAGTCCCATCAGCACGCTGGATGGCGAGCAGATCCAACTGCAGCGTGCGGTTACCATCGAGGATATATCGGTCAAGATTCCGCAACTTGCCGGCGGCGTAAACTCGACATCGGTAGGCAGCGATGCGTTTGGCGCCCAAACCCTCGATTTGCGTAACTTGGGTCAGAATCGCACGTTGGTTCTGATTAACGGGACACGCGCCCTGCCATTCAGCTTTCGCAACGCGGTCGACGTCAATTCCATACCTGCGCCTCTTCTGAAACGGGTCGATGTACTGACAGGTGGCGCAGCAGCGGTTTATGGAGCGGACGCTGTCGCCGGCGTCGTAAACTTTATCATCAACGATGATTTTGAAGGATTGCAGGCGAACGTCAATTACCGTGCCGTGGCCGGTGGCGCTTCCCAGAAAAGCGGGCACTTGATGGGCGGCATGAAACTGGGAGATCGCGGAAGCATCGTCGGTTATCTGGAATATACCGATCGCGATGCCCTGCTGGCGGGCAAGCGCAGTTTCGCGCGACGCGGGGCGGCAACGCTCCCGATCGGAGGAAACTTTACCGATGTCGCCAGCGGACGTACCTTTTCATATGATGCCAACGGCGCATTCACGCTGGCGCCGCAAACCACCGACTATACGCCGCTATTCCTCCTCGCGCAGCCATTGCGCCGGATAAATGCAGATGCGTTTTTCAAGTATGAGCTTTTCGATGACGTGGAGACCTATGGTCGTGTCATGTATTCGACTGTCAAAACGCGGGGAGGTACGCGCTCCGGGCAGAATCCGCCCACCACCGGGACCGCAGGGATCAATGTCCAGATATCACAAACCAACCCGTTTCTCGACCCGCAGGCGCGTGCGCAACTGACATTTGTGAACGGCTTTGCTAACGTCAACGTCCGTCGATCGCTCGGCGAACTGGGGCCGACCTTTGCAGAGAATGACCGGGACAATATCCAGGCGCAAATCGGCTTGCGAGGCCAGATCACCCCGGCGATCAGCTGGGATGCCTATTACCAATACGGCAGTTCAAAGGAATCCATTACGGTCAAGGGAGACGGTACGCGAGCAAGCTTTGCCGGTCTGGTTAACACGACCGACATCTTCGGACCGGGTGGCGATTTTACCAGCGTGCTACGGGACTTCGATTTTGGCAAGCGCAAGCGCATCCAGCAGGTGGCATCGGCCTATGTTGCCGGCGACACCAGCGATTTCTTCAACGGTTGGGCAGGACCCGTCGGGTTCACGGCGGGCTATGAGTTCCGCAAGGAAACAGGCCGGTTTGCCTATGGTACCGATCTTGGAACCTCGTTCAACCAAGGCGCTGAATCCGCGCCGCCCGTTCCGCCGTTCATCAAGGTTCATGAGCTGTTCGGCGAGCTGGTCGTACCGCTGCTGTCCGACGTTCCGCTGATCGAGCAGCTCAATGTCGAAGGTGCCTACCGCCGTTCCTGGTATGAAAAGTCCGTTGGACCTGACCGTAGCTATGATACCAACAAGATCGGGGTAAATTGGACTGTGAGCGACGATTTGCGGTTCAGGGCAACGCGGCAGACAGTCATCCGCGATGCCAATATCGGCGAGTTTGCCAATCCCGTTTTTTCAATCCCTTTTGCCAATCTGCGGACAGTTGCGCGACTTTTCCCGCGTTACGCGGGCGATCCCTGTGTGGGCGCGACCAATGCAGCTACCATCACTCAATGTACCGCCGAGGGCTATCGCGGTCCTTATGACTCCAACAATCCCGCCAATCTGACCGGTGGATATTTTTTCGGGGGCAACCCCAATATTCGGGCGGAACGCGGCAAGACCTACACAGTGGGTGGGGTCTTCACCCCGAGCTTCATCCCCGGCTTGAACCTCTCGGTCGATTGGTACAAAATCAACATCCGCGATGCAGTTGGACAGATCCAGCCGGTCGATGCGATCGTGAGCTGCTACGTCACCGATCCGACACCAGGCAATCCATTGTGCGACGCAGTGACGCGCGATCCGGTAACAGGGTTTATCAAGGATGCTTTTGTCGATGACCGTAACCTGGCGTCTATCAAACAAGAGGGTCTCGACGTCGAATTCAGATATGGTTTCGATGTGCCTTTCGGCTTGCCGGGCGACCGGTGGAGCTTTGGCTACCAAGGCAGCTTTGTCACGAAATACACCATTCAACGAAATGCTGTCCTCACGCCAGTGGATTGCAAAGGCAGTTACGGGGCGCGTTGTTCGTCCGACCTTGTGACCCTGGTTGCGCCGGATTACCGCCATCGTGCGACATTCACATGGGACAGCGAACCGCTGACCGTCCAATTCGGCTGGAAACATATCGGTTCGGTCAAGGACAGCACGACGGGGAGTGTCGGCAAGATCGATGCGTTCGATTATTTCGATTTGAATATTGCGCTGCGTCCGCCGATCGAGGGATTGTCGCTGACATTCGGCATCGACAATATTTTTGGCAAGCAACCGCCACTTCCGGTCAATCCTGGGGCGTTTAATACCTTTCCCGATACATATGACGTGCTTGGTCGAACGTTCGGCTTTTCACTGACGATCCGCCGATAACTTCATGGGGAGAGGCGGAAGAAGGTTTCTGTCTCTCCCCTGAACATACCGATATCGCTATGCATCATGACATTCGCCGTGCCGGCAATTAGCCTGCCACAAAATAGGAAGGAGCGGTGAATGACGCCATTGCAGTTCACGGCGCTGGATTGGGGGATATTGGCTGGCTATGTTGGTATACTTGCTGCTGCCGGATATTTTTCCACGCGCCGCAACATGCAGAATGCCGACGATTATTTCCTCGCCAGTCATCACGCACCGACTTGGCTAGTGGCAGTGTCCGTATTGTCGACGGTCCAGTCTGCGGCGACGTTCTTGGGTGTTCCCGACAATAGCTTTCGCGGCAATTATACCTATCTGACGAGTACGATCGGTGCACTGCTTGCAGCCTGGTTCGTTGCCAGCATACTCATACCCCGATTTTATGCCATCGGTGCTACCACGGTTTACGAGCTGCTCGAACAACGCTTCGACGTGTCCGCTCGCCGGGCGGCGGGAGCCATGTATCTTATCGGGCGCGTGTTTGCGAGCGGGGCGCGGCTATATCTGGCTGCGATTGCTGTCTCGATGATCATGTTTCTCGATGTAGAGCCGGGACATATCGTCATTGCGTCCTTTACATTGCTGATCTTCGGGCTGGCTTTCACCTTCATGGGCGGACTGAATTCGGTAATCTGGAGCGATCTGGTGCAGGTGGTGCTTTATGTCGGGGCCGCCATCATGGTTCTGATCTTTCTGCTGGCCAAAATACCTGCTCCCCTGCCGGACATTATGACCAGCCTGACGATGTCGCCATCCGGAGACAAGACTCAGATCATTGACCGGTCTTTCAATTTTACCGCGCCGTTTTCTATTTTCGCGGCTGTAACCGGTCTTGTTCTGCTTAACATCGGCAATTCCGGTCTTGATCAAGACACTACACAGCGCCTGCTCGCATGCGACAGTCCGAAACATGGGAGCCGCGCACTGTATGCTTCGGTTTGGGCGTCCATCCCGGTGATCTTGCTGTTTCTCGTTATCGGCTCCCTGCTGCACATATTTTACGAGAGGCCAGACCTGATGGGGTCAAACGGGAATGAAGTCGTGCAGACCTTTCAGGGCGAGAAGATTACCGTTTTCATGCACTTTATTCTCAGCGAAATCCCGCCGGGACTCCGGGGTCTGGTGACCGTAGGCGTTATCGCAGCTGCTGCAATCAATTCAGCACTAATCTCAATGGCGGCTGTGCTGATCAACGACTTTTACCGGCCATGGAAGGAGCGCCGCGGCGTTCATGGTGAAAAGCACTTCATTCTGGCTGGGCGCGTGACCACGGTGTTGCTGGGTCTGTCTCTGTTCGCGATGTCGATCCTATGCTATTACTGGCAGCGCTACAGCAGCTTGCCGCTTTTGGAGTTCGTATTGGGGGTCATGGCGTTCGCATATTCAGGATTGCTCGGGGTCTATTTTACGGCACTGTTTACAAAGCGCGGGTCTTCTACTTCAGTCATCGCTGCACTTATATCAGGGTTTGTCACAATTCTTGCATTTCAGGGATATGTCGTCGACACTCTTGGCTTGCCATCTGCAATGAAGACAATCGCATTTCCTTGGCAGCTTTGCATAGGAACGGCCGTTGCAACTGCCGTCTGCCTGCTCGGCTCTCAACCTCGATCCGTCACACCGAGTATTCCACATGTCTAGTACCGAAAGTCTGAACCCGCGATTTGCGGATATCGACAGCTGGCCTACGATCGAAGCTATCGAAGCGATGCTGGAAGGTCAAATGTCCGCTATCGCCTCCATCAAGAGCCAAACGCTGGAGATCGCGGCAGCAGCAGAAGCTGCCGCTGCGCGCCTGCAAAAGGGCGGCAGGCTTGTATATGCAGGTGCAGGAACGTCAGGGCGAGTGGCGGTTCAGGACGGGGTAGAACTTGGCCCGACATTTGGCTGGCCGACCGAGCGCCTGGTGTATTTGATGGCGGGCGGCGTTGATGCACTCATCCACAGTGCAGAAGGTGCGGAAGACGACGCCGATGAGGCAAGAGAACAAATAAGGAAATCCGGGATCGGCGCACAGGATGTCGTGATCGGAGTTGCGGCCAGCGGCCGAACACCTTTTACGATAGCGACGCTGGATGAGGCAAATCGGGCAGGCGCCCTCACCATCGGAATCGCGAATAATCCTGAAACAGGTCTGCTTCAGGCCGCGCGACACGGTTTGCTGGCGGCTACCGGTAGCGAGGCTATTGCCGGGTCGACACGAATGAAAGCCGGGACGGCGCAAAAGGCCGTTCTCAATCTATTATCTACCGCAATCATGCTGCGTCTTGGGCGCGTCTACCGGGGCCTGATGGTGGACATGGTTATTTCCAACGACAAACTGCTCAACAGGGCTTTTGGCATCGTCAGGGCATTGAGCAATTGCACTGAAGCTATGGCAATAGAGGCAGTGCATTTGGCTCGAAATGATATAAAGACCGCAGTGTTGATCGCACTTGGGAACGACCCTGAAAAAGCTGCGGATATGCTGCGTCAACATGACGGCATATTGCGCGACGCGGTAGAAGCACTGGAAAGGGGCGCTTCGTGAAACAAGTCGTCACGCATAGCAGCGAACACAGCAATTCACCCATCTATATGCAACTGGCCCATCGTTTGCGGCAGCAGATCGATGATGGCGAGATTGGTGCGGGCGAAGCCCTTCCTTCCGAACGTGACCTGTGCAGTATCATGGGCGCGTCGCGTGTGACTGTGCGCAAGGCAATCGAGCTGTTAATCGAAGACGGCTTGCTGTCGAGACGTCAGGGTTCTGGAACCTATGTTACACCGCGCATTCAGGCTCCCGGCTCCTTTCTAAGCAGCTTCAGCGAAGACGCCGAAGCGCGCGGAGAAGCGATTGACACGATCTGGATGATGAAAGTGATCGCTTCCGCGACCGAAGAGGAATCGCGCATATTGGAATTACCGAGCGCCGCCGACGTGGCACGGCTGAGCCGCGTCCGGATGGCGGGGGGTGAGCCGCTGGCAATAGAGAATGCGGT
>JACVCM010000077.1 GCA_016742125.1 Sphingomonadaceae bacterium
GCATACCCTGCTGGTAGCGGTTTACCCCCAGGAAGAGTGAGAAAATTTCCTTTGTCCGGAGGGATGCACGATCCGGACCGCTTTCAAAGCCCCGACGGGAAGAATCCCCCCCCCCCCCCCTGCTGCCGCCCGCCGCCATGCCCAAGAATATCTGCGGTGATCAAACCACCGCCCCGCCGATACTCGCGATGATTGGAAATAACGCGCTTCTCGCTGTCGTCATTATCTGAGGTCATCCGAATATTCCTGCCTGTGATGCGGGATTATTCGGGCACATTTAACTCAGTCCAGGATCATCGCAAGCACAATATAAATCAATATTGGCGAGCCAAAGCCCACAAGCGTGGCAACGGTGAAGATCAGGCGAACGATCATTGGATCCATATTCGCCCAATTGGCGAGGCCGGCACACACGCCGAGGATTTTCTTATTCGCTTTGTCGAGAACCAGACGTGACATTACATTAACTCCCAAAATTCGATTATTGATTTCCCGCCTCAGGCGACAAGGCCTGTGGCGGGGGCAACGGCAGGCGCTACGCTGATGCCGATGGTGATGAACGCGCAGATAACAGCAGCGAAGGCCGATGCAATCTGGTTGCGTGCGGTCGAGTTCATGGTCATTTCCCTTTCGAGCTCGTCGGTTTATGCGACGAGCGAAGCGACAGGTGCAACGGCAGGAGCAATGCTCATGCCGACAGTGATGAAGGCGCAAACTACGGCTGCAAAAACCGAGGCGATTTGATTACGTGAAGAGAGGGTCATTTCTATTTCCTTTGCTATTCGCCGGACCATTCCGGCTATGTCACAGTCTTTGCATGCGCCGTGCCAATTTAACAAAATGACAATATATCATAGCTTTAACGGAATCCTGACTAGTCCTTCATCATTGTAACATTTCATAAAGTGGCAAATATTACCAATATTTGGGAATCACCTGTGGCCATATTTTGGTTGACGTGATTTGGTGCCGCGTTAGCAGCGGCAAGCTATGGCCCTGACCCGCGTTTCGCTCACCGACTTTCGCAACCATGCCATGCTGACGCTCGAACCTGCCGCGCCGTTCGTTGCATTGCATGGCCCGAACGGGGCAGGCAAAACGAACATTCTCGAGGCCATTTCGCTGCTGGTGCCGGGTCGGGGACTTCGGCGGGCGGCTCTTTCTGAAATGGTGAGGACAGGAGGCAACGCTGGTTTTGCTGTGTCGGCAGAGCTCGGAGAGGTACAGATCGGCACAGGTGTCGAGGCGGGCGCACCCGAACGCCGTAAAGTAAGGATAAATGGCGCCAATGCGACGGCAAACAGTCTGGGCGAATGGTTGTCCGTGATCTGGCTGACACCGTCAATGGACCGGCTCTTCGTCGATGGGGCAGGGGGAAGGCGCCGTTTTCTCGATCGTCTGGTCCTCGCACTCGAACCGAACCATGCGTCTACCAGCAGCCGTTATGAAAAGGCCGTGCAGCAACGCAACCGGTTGTTGTCAGGCGCGGATATGGCCGACGACCTGTGGCTCGATGCACTGGAGGCACAGATGGCTGAGAGTGCAGAGGCTATTATCGAAGCCAGGCGCAGGATGCTGGAGGCGCTGATCAATCAACTCGACCGTGCGCCGACCGCTCCATTTGCGGTGCCCGACATCAAGATCGATATGGCTGGACCTACATCCGCCGAGGAATTGCGGGCGATTTGGCATAATTCGAGGAAGCGCGATGCAGCGGCGGGGCGGACATTGACCGGCCCCCATCGCGCTGACCTGATAGTTCACCACCGTGCCAACAGCCAGGCGGCTGAGCGCAGCTCGACTGGCGAACAAAAGGCGATGCTGCTATCGCTAATCCTGGCACATGCGGTCCTGGTCACTGCACACCGTGGGGTGCCGCCGATATTGTTGCTCGACGAAGTTGCAGCTCATCTGGACCCCGCCCGGCGTAACGCCCTTTTCGAGCGGCTTGCGGCAACGGGGGCACAGGTGTGGATGACCGGTACCGAGGCGGCATTGTTCGACGGGATAGGGTCGACGGCTGAATTGGTTGCGGTAGGAGCCTAGCCATTAATCTTAGCCCGAAACAGCAGTCGCCTAACGGCTTCGTCAGTCGAAAGGTGCTTCTCAGCCGAGCATTGTGCATGGCGGATAAGCACCCTTTGACTTCCAACGGCATTGGTCGCACTGATGAATCAGGGCTACGGTAATATATCTGGCACTTGGCTCAACTATTCGGCCTTACCCGCCCTATCCTTGGCTTTTTTCTTTGACGGCTTTGTCTTGCCGGCCTTCGGCGGGGCAGGGGTAATTTCGAAGGCGGGCGCGCCGTCCTTCATATGCACCGCAACCTCACCGCCATGCACCAGCTTGCCGAACAGCAACTCCTCGGCGAGCGGCTGCTTGATCTTCTCCTGAATGAGGCGGCCCATCGGGCGCGCACCGTATAGCTTGTCATAACCGCGCTCGGTGAGCCAACTACGCGCCTCGTCATCGAGCTTGATATGCACATTCTGGTCGGCGAGCTGCAGTTCGAGTTGCAGGATGAACTTGTCCACCACCCGCGCGACAACGTCGGTCGGCAGATAGCCAAATGGCACCTGCGCATCGAGACGGTTGCGGAATTCAGGTGCGAACAGCTTCTTGACCGCTTCGTCGCCAGCATCTTCCTTGCTGATATTATTGCCGAAGCCGATACCTTCTTTCGCCATGTCGCTGGCACCCGCATTTGTAGTCATGATCAGGATGACATTGCGAAAATCCACCGTCTTGCCGTGATGATCGGTCAGACGGCCATTATCCATCACCTGTAGCAGGATGTTGAAAAGGTCAGGGTGCGCCTTTTCAATTTCGTCAAGGAGCAACACGCAATGCGGGTTCTGATCGACCGCATCGGTCAGGAGGCCGCCCTGGTCGAAGCCGACATAACCCGGAGGTGCGCCGATGAGGCGGCTGACCGAGTGACGCTCCATATATTCGGACATGTCGAAGCGCTTGAGCGGAATGCCCATGATCGAGGCGAGCTGGCGCGCGACCTCGGTCTTGCCGACCCCGGTGGGGCCACTGAACAGGTAGTTGCCGATGGGTTTGTCGCCATCGCGCAGGCCAGCGCGGCTAAGCTTGATGGCGCTTGCCAACACCTCGATCGCCTTGTCCTGTCCAAAGACAACGCGTTTCAGATCGGCTTCCAGATTACCCAGCGCGGTCTTGTCGTCCATCGATACATTTTTGGGCGGAATGCGCGCGATGGTAGCAATAACCGCCTCAATCTCGCGTGCGGTGATCAGTTTGCGGCGCTTGGAGGGCGACACCAGCATCTGCATCGCGCCGACTTCGTCGATCACGTCGATCGCCTTGTCGGGCAGTTTGCGATCATTGATGTAGCGTGCCGACAGCTCGACCGCTGCTTTCAATGCATCGGGTGTATATTTGACCTTGTGATGGTCCTCGAACGCGCTGCGCAGACCCGCAAGAATTTTGATGGTGTCCTCTACGGTCGGCTCGTTGACATCAATCTTCTGGAACCGACGCAGCAGGGCGCGGTCTTTTTCGAAATGGTTGCGGAATTCCTTGTACGTGGTCGAACCGATGCAGCGGATCGTGCCACCTGACAAAGCCGGCTTGAGCAGGTTCGACGCATCCATGGCACCGCCGCTCGTTGCCCCAGCACCGATGACCGTATGGATCTCGTCGATGAACAGGATCGCATCAGGAAGCTTTTCGAGCTCTGTCACGACCGCCTTCAACCTTTCCTCGAAATCGCCGCGATAACGGGTGCCTGCAAGCAGCGCCCCCATGTCCAGCGAATAGATCACGGCCGGCAGTAGCACTTCGGGCACCTGCTTTTCGACAATGCGCCGCGCGAGGCCTTCCGCAATCGCAGTCTTACCGACCCCGGGTTCGCCAACGTAGAGCGGATTGTTTTTGGAGCGGCGGCAAAGAATCTGGACTGTACGATCAACCTCTGCACTGCGCCCGATCAGCGGGTCGATACGGCCCGATTTCGCCTTTTCATTGAGATTGACGGTGAACTGCTCAAGCGCGCCCTCCTTTTTGTCTTTCTTGCCCTTGGCGTCCTCGCTCTCTTCCTCCTTGGGCTGCTCGCTACCCGTGACCTGACGCGGTTCGGCGAGCTTGCCGTCTTTTCCGATGCCGTGACTGATGTAGCTGACTGCGTCGAGTCGGCTCATATCCTGTTGCTGGAGGAAATAGACGGCGTAACTTTCCCGTTCGGAAAATAGCGCTACCAGCACGTTCGCGCCGGTCACGACGTCCTTGCCTGATGATTGCACATGCAGGATCGCACGTTGCACAACCCGCTGGAACCCACTGGTGGGTGAGGGATCGACCTTGCCCTCGACACGCAGGCTCTCAAGCTCGGTATCGAGGTAGGTAATGACGACATCTGACAGTTCGCCAAGATCGACCCCGCATGCCTGCATGACCTTGGCGGCATCGGCATCGTCGATGAGCGCAAGCAGCAGATGTTCTAGCGTCGCATATTCATGTGCCCTGTCGCCTGCATGCTTCAGCGCATTATGGAGCGTGGCTTCCAGCGATTCCGCAAATGATGGCATGAAGTGAGTTCCTTAATATTGGGTCGCCGGTTGAGATATCATATATATCGCGCCGCCCCGGGTCGCTTTCAACAGCCGTGCGACGAAAAACGGATTAAGCGCCGATTTTGTTAGCAAAGGGTAAGCGTGTTTCACTTTTTGAACAGTGCATCGGCGACGCTGCGATGGCGGTTGGCAAACGCAATCTTATCCTCGCACCGGACGATTTCAGATTTCAGCGTCGCAATACGTTCCTCGAGCTCGGCCACAGATAAAGGATCGAGATCCTGCCTGACCAGATTGGCCAGCGGATCGTCGCGGCGGAGCGGCAAATTGTCGTCGCTGTCCATAGCCTATATTTTACCGCAGCGTGCTTGCTGTCAATATCAAGCTTGCGTAAAAGGCGCGCCGTCGAAGGGGGACAGACGATGGCCGACTTGCCGGAAATGATGACAGCGATCGAGATTTCCACGCCAGGCGGACCAGAGGTTCTGAAAACTTGCCGACGCCCGGTGCCAAAACCAGGGGCAGGTGAAGTTCTCCTCAGGGTCGCTTATGCGGGGGTCAACCGCCCGGATGTTGTGCAGCGGAAAGGATTATATCCACCCCCGCCGGGCGCCAGCGACCTTCCGGGGCTTGAGGTGTCGGGGACGGTCGTTACCGTCGGTGAAGGCGTTAACACGGGCGAAATCGGCAGCCGTCTGTGCGCGCTGGTTTCGGGTGGCGGCTATGCAGAATATTGCGTTGCACCGTTCGACCAGTGTTTTCCGGTCCCTGCCGCCTTGACCATGGCAGAGGCAGCAGCCCTGCCGGAAACACTGATGACCGTCTGGCATAATGTATTTGAGCGCGGCTATGCCTGTGACGGCGAAACCATCCTTGTTCACGGCGGGACGAGCGGTATTTGCACAATGGCCATCAAGCTCTGTAAGCTGTTCGGGCTGACGGTTGTCGTAACGTGCGGATCGGAAGAAAAATGCAATGCTGCGCTAACTCTTGGTGCCGACCATGCGATCAATTACAAAGCCAACGACTTTGTGGAGGAGGTGAAGACCCTCACCGGCGGGCAGGGGGTGCACATCGTACTCGACATGGTTGCCGGCAGCTATGTCGCCCGCAATTTGCAATGTCTGCGCGAAGACGGTCGCCACATCACGATAGCGGTGCAGGGCGGGATGATGGCCGAAATCAACATGGCGCAGGTCATGATGCGCCGCCTGACGCTTACCGGTTCGACGCTGCGTGCACGGACCGCCGCGTTCAAGGCGCTGCTGACACAAGAGATTTACGCAAATGTCTGGCCGATGGTTGCAGAGGGCGCGCTGCGCCCCGAAATGGACCGGACCTTTCGCTTGGCAGAAGCCGCCGCCGCACATGCCCATATGGAGTCGGGCGAGCATGTTGGAAAGATCGTGCTGGAGGTGTGAGCTTCAGGGCACCGGTACCGGTGTTGCAGGCACAGTGTTAAGCCAGGTTCTCACGTCCGCCGCGCTTTTCTCCGGCACCTCCTCCATCGGAATGTGGCCGACGCCGCTGTAAACAATCAGCTTTGAACCGGGGATTGCGTCGGCAAACCAGCGCCCCGAGCGGACGGGGATCAGATTGTCTTCTTCGCCCCACATTATCAGTGTCGGTACCTCGATGGCCGCCAGCATCTCCTTGCTGGCGGGTCGGTTATTATGGGGTAGCGAGAAGCGCTTCATCGTCGCCTCACGATTGCCCGGATAGCGGTTGAGTTCCCAATATCGGTCGACGAGCGCACCGTCGATCTTCGATTTGACGCTCATCGAAGTCCGGATGCTCGATTCGAACATGCTGCGCGGGGCAATGAAGCGGGCTGCTTCACGCACTACGGGCATTCGCATCATCCGAAAGCCGATAGGAGTTTTGCGTGCCTGCCATTGCGGCGCTCCCCCCGCATCGACCAGAAGCAGCGCTGCGGTCTTGTCAGGATGCTTTAACGCAAACATCCACGATACTCCGCCACCCATCGAATTGCCGCCGATTACAGCCTTTTTGATGTCCAGCTTGGTCATCAGCCGGTTCACGACATCTACGAATACCGGATAGTCGTACACCCCGCCTGGATGGCTGCCAGTAAGGCCGTGGCCCGGCAAATCTAGGGTGATGATGCGGTAATCGTCGCCTAGCAGCCTTACCCACGGCTCCCAGGTATGCAGCGAGGCATTGGAGCCGTGGATCAAAACGATGGGCCGTCCGTCGCGCTTGCCTTGATCCCGATAATGTACGTTCAGGCCGGTTTGTAACTCAACGAACCGGGACGCGCCGCCGCCATATTTCGCCTTCATGGCGGCAGCATCGGTATCCGGCGCATAACCCCAGATGAAGACGCCTGCGACCAGTAACAGCAGAATCCCGGCGAGCCATTTCAAAATGCGCTTCATGTTTTGCTCCCTCTCGCGGGTTGAAATGCGGTATTTGCTGGCGTAGCGCAAGTGACATGACTGACCAGCTTATCCTCCACGAATATGGCCCAAGCGGCAATTGCTACAAGATCAGGCTAACCGCTGCATTGCTTGGCATCGGTTTGCAACGGCGGACCTATGACATATTGCGCGGCGAAACGCGCACGCCCGAATTCCTGCGGGAGGTCAATGCCAACGGCCGTATTCCGGTGCTTCAGATCGGCACCCGCTTTCTCCCGGAAAGCAACGCCGCTGCCTTCTGGCTTGCCGACCGAAGTGCGCTGGTTCCCGATGATCGCTTCGATCGTGCCGACATGCTGCGCTGGATGTTCTGGGAACAATATAATCATGAGCCCAATGTCGCCACCTATCGGTACTGGATGGCCTTTGTCGGCGCGGACAATTTGACAGAGCTGCAGAAAATGCAGGCTGACGGCAAACGCGCGGCTGGTGATGCGGCGCTAAAGCTGATGGATGACGAATTGCGGCAACGCGACTGGTTGGTCGGAAACACAGCGACGCTCGCCGATATTTGCCTCTATGCCTACACGCATGTTGCAGAAGAAGGCGGTGGCTTCGATCTTTCGCGTTATCCGGCGGTTCAGCGCTGGCTGGAGCGCGTGACTTTGCTGCCCGGATACATTACAATCACCGACTAGACGCCGCAGCGATTTGTCCCTAAATGGCGGCAGAGATTTTCAGGCCGCTCCGGTAAGGGGCGGCCCCTTTTATTTGGAGTGAAGAACATGGCCACCCCCTTGATGCCGCACGCGACCGCCGCCTGGCTGGTCGACAACACGGCGCTCAGCTTCTCGCAAATTGCGGAATTCTGCGGACTTCATATCCTCGAAGTGCAGGCGATGGCTGATGACATGACCGGTTCGAAATACACCGGACGCGACCCCGTACATGCGGGCGAGCTTTCGATGGAAGAAATCGAAAAAGGTCAGGCTGACGAGGATTATGTCCTTAAAATGAGCAAGGGGCCGGAACAGGTTCGCCGCACCAAGGGCCCGCGCTACACACCGGTTTCGAAGCGGCAGGACAAGCCCGACGGCATTGCCTGGTTACTGCGTAATCACCCCGAAATTTCGGACGGTGCGATCTGCAAACTGATCGGAACGACACGCAACACGATCACCGCAATCCGGGAACGCAGCCACTGGAACATCGCCGAAATCCAGCCCAAAGACCCGGTTACACTCGGCTTGACCTCACAGCGCGAACTCGATGCCGTGGTCAACCGGGCAGCGAAGAAGGCCGGTATCGACAACAGCGCAGCGGATGACGCCCGACTCGGCACCGATCGAGAAGCATTGATCGAACAGCTTCGCGCCGAACGCGACGACGCCCATCGCAAGGCCGAAGCCGCACTGGCCGGTGAGGAAGAGGCCGCGCCGGAGCTGACGGCGGAGACATTGTTCAAGAAGTCGGGCGAGTAAGGCTCCAAAAGCCTCTCTCCCTCATGGGAGAGGAGCGAGACCATGCAGTCCTGAGCTTGTCGAAGGGCTGCCTGGTCGCAGCTGAGAGGGGGACGGCGCGCTCAATCTCGCCGGCCAACCCCCTTTCCAACTTCGCCTAGGCGCAAGCGTTAAGTCTTCGTATCCTCCCCCCTGAAGGGGTGAGGCGAACGCGGCGAAATCGGCGGCTCTTTTCCTTCGGTGCGGGTTCTCTAACCCCCAGAAAACCGGGAAACTATCCACCAAAAACATCCAAATCGCTGTAGGACAATCGTCCAACAAAATACGCGCTGACATGGACGGAAGTTGGCAACAAGTTGGCAGGTCCAGCAGTTTCCCAAATCTTCTCTGTGCGTTGACCTCCGGTCGCCTTCGGCCCGTGTCTTCGTGTGAGATTTAGCAACCTCGCCTCCGCGCACCGCTCGGAAGTTACGCAAATTTAGCCTCACACAAAGCCACAAAGGCACGAAGATCAAGGCGCTAAATTGACAAGACTCACGCAAAACGCACTCTTTGGTGTCCACTTTGTCAACTTAAGGACCGCGTTTGCACGACATTCGCATCATGGCTGATTGGCAAGCCCCCTGCAGCCATCGGGGCAGATAACGATGCCGCCCGCGATAGCCTTGACACAGGCGGGTCGGAGGCAACGCTGACAGGTCAAATCCTACATTGCAAGCGTGGTGACGATTTTCCGTTAGAAGGAATAAGGAAAGAAGAAATAAGGGTTTATGTATATTCGCAAAGTCATTTGACGGCCCGACCACTTATTCCTTGTTTTCGTCTTTCTTATAACGAAAAAACTGGCGCAACCTTTCCACCATGGCTGACGCGAAGATGCACGATCCGGCTAATTAGTATTGTGTCCCCGGAACTCGGTTCCCAAAACTTAGTTATTGTATCACAGGCGGCAGGTTTCTAAGGTTAGCGGCATGATGCTTTCATTGCTCTTGTTACTGGCCACCGAAAATCCGTATGCGAAGTATAGCAAGCATGGCGGTCTTTTTGACGACTTGATACCGCAAGAGAAGCTAGGCCCGGCCGCCACACGCTAATCATCAGTGACGGTGATGCAATGACAAAAATGGAATACAACTCGGGCGCGCTTTGTGCCAAAGTACGCGACGCAGTTCGTCGTCAAGTGACGACGCCTGATACTCCGGGTCGCATATAGGGGCCTCCCCCAATAACGGCTTTTTGGGTTCCAAAGTGAACCCCATTTTTGACCTTCCAAATATCCAATAAACCTTCCCCAACGTCACCATTGCCTTAATCGCGCGATTAAGGCACGGGCCTTTCTCATGGCTTCGAAACCCACCCCCGCTTATGACGCCTCGCTCGCCGACCATGGTTTCGAGGCGAAGGAGCTTAAGGGCCTTACCTATCCGCTCGGGGATCATGCGCCGACCTATGGGGAGATATATCCGCTTGCGCCGGATCTGGGTTGGACGCGGATGCCGGTGCCGGGGAATCTGGCGCATATCAATATCTGGCTGCTCGACGATGGCGACGGCTACGCAATTGCCGACACCGGGCTGTTCATGCCGGGGACCATCGATCAGTGGAAGGCCTTGTTTGGGGATGCGTTGGCCGATCGGAAGCTGACGCGGATTTTTGTCACGCATTTCCATCCCGACCATGTCGGCTGCGCCGGCTGGCTGGCCAACAAGTTCAAGGTGCCGATCTGGATGAACCGCACGGAATGGCTGATGGCGCGGATGCTGACGAGCGATATCAAGGAGCATCCGCCCGAGGAGGTGCTCGAGCGCCGCGTCTTTGCCGGGTGGGACGAGGAGCGCGTCGAGAAAATGCGCAGCGGCGGCTGGGGCAATTTCGCACGTGCCGTATCGCGGCTGCCCACCGGACATGTACGAATGGACGACGGGCAAATGATCCGGGTCGGCAATCGCGACTGGACGGTGATGACCGGGGGCGGGCACACGCCTGAGCATGTGAGCCTTGTCGATTTCACCAACGGTATGGTCATTGCAGGCGACCAGATATTGCCGCGCATAACCTCCAACGTGTCAACGATGGACAGCGAACCCGAAGCGGATCCATTGGGGGAATGGCTGGCGGGGCTTGCCAAATTCCGCGCCGCGCTTCCCGCTGATATGCTTGTCCTACCCGCCCACGGAGAGCCCTTTACCGGCGTTCATGTGCGGCTCGACCGGCTGGCGGCGGGCCACCATGAACGGCTGGACGCGCTGGAGGCGGCGCTTCGGGAGAAAGAGATGCGGGGTGTAGATACGTTCGGACTGCTGTTCGACCGGGAGATTGATGACAGCGTTTACGGGCTCGCGACCGGCGAGGCGATGGCGCATTTGCGGCATTTGCAGCTGACCGGGCGGGTGAACTGCGAGGTGCGTGACGGCGCGGGCTGGTATTTCGCTGTCTGATTTTTTTGGTTCGCACAAAGGCACAAAGGCACGAAGAGGTCGCGCTTGCGGCAGCATTGTTTTGAAATCTTCACGTCATTTCTGTCCTTGAGAAAATGAGATGAAGGCGCTTCGCGCAATTCTTTGTGCCTTCGTGCCTTTGTGCGAACTAAACTGGCACAACCTTTCCGCGCACAACGACTTAGCTGTGGCGCGCCACGTCCATCCGCGCTAGCTGTCATTCATGTCAGTTAATCCTTGGACCACCAACTATCTCCACCCCGCGAAATGGGATCAGCATTTTGCCCCACTGGCGCTGCACGACATGTTTTTCGAGGCGGCGAAGCGGATGGGCAATGCTCCGCTCGCCGATTTTATGGGGCGCAAATACAGCTATGTCGAGATGGCTGCCACGGTAAAGCGTGTAGCGAAAGGGTTGCAGGCAAAGGGTATCGGCAAGGGCGACCATGTCGGCCTGTTTCTGCCCAATGTGCCGCATTATATCGCCGCTTATTATGGTGCGCTCGCGGCCGGGGCGACGGTGGTCAATTTCTCACCACTATATTCGGTCGATGAACTGGCCCATCAGGTTGCGGACAGTGGAACATCGATACTCTTTACGGTGTCCGCGGCGGCCTTGCTTCCGACAGCGATCAGGGTGCTCGACAATTCAAGCCTGAAAGAACTGATTGTCGGCAGCGTCTCCGAAGCGTTGCCGCTTGCCAAGAGCTGGGCTTATCGGCTGTTCAAGCGCAAGGATATCGCGAGCATCCCGACCGATAACCGGATTACAAACTATGTCGACCTGATCGCCAATACGGGCGATTATGCGGTGCAGCCATGCGACCCAGTGAAGGACATCGCGCAACTGCAATACACCGGTGGGACGACCGGGACGCCCAAGGGCGCGATGCTCAGCCATCAGAATATCACTGCCAACGCACGCCAGATCAATATGCTGGATCCACATTCCAGGGTTAATGATCCGGGGAACGCCGCGCCCGACCGTATCCTGGGCGTCCTGCCCTTTTTCCATGTTTTTGCCAACGCGACTGTCCTCAACCGTACAGTCAACAATGGTGGGGAGATTGTGATGCTTCCCCGGTTCGAGGCCAAAGCTGCGCTGGCGGCGGTCAACAGAACCCATGTGACCTCGCTTCCCGGCGTGCCGACAATGTACCAGGCGCTGCTGGATTGTCCCGATATCGACGGTGCGGATTTTTCCTCGCTCCGGGCCTGCATCTCGGGCGGCGCGCCCCTGCCTGCCGAGTTGAAGGAGCGGTTCGAAATGCGCACCGGTGCGGTGGTTATCGAAGGCTATGGCTTGACCGAAAGCTCGGGCGTCGTGTCTTGCAATCCATATGAAGGCCTGAACAAGCTTGGTTCCATCGGTCAGCCGATCCCCGGCACCGACGTGAAGCTGGTGGACAAGGACGACCCCACCAAACCGGCACCCGAAGGCGAACCAGGAGAACTGGTGTTTGCCGGACCGCAGGTCATGTGTGGCTACTGGAACCGGCCCGATGCGGACGCAGAGGTGTTTATCGGCAAATATCTGCGCACCGGCGATGTCGCGACGATCGACGAAGACGGCTTTATCCACATCGTCGATCGCCTCAAAGACATGATCGCCGTCGGCGGGTTCAAGGTATTCCCAAGCCAGGTTGAGGACGTACTTTACCAGCATCCGTCGGTGAAAGAGGCCTTGGTCATTGGCGTACCCGACGCATATCATGGCGAGATGCCGAGAGCCTTCGTGACCTTGCAGGACGGCGCTAGCGAGGATGGGGCGGCAATCGCCGCCTGGCTGAACCCGCAATTGGGCAAGCATGAACGCGTGCAATCGGTGGTGGTGATGGACACGCTGCCCAAGACGATGATCGGCAAGCTTGACCGTAAGGCCTTAAGAGCGGCGGTAGGCGTGTAATGAATCCTCCCCGACATGGGGAGGGGGACCACCTCAAAGGTGGTGGTGGGGGTCCTCCTTCACAAGCAGCAGCGGACGACCGTCTCCCCACCTCGATCGCTTCGCCAACGCCACCTCTCTCGCCCCGGGAGGATATCATCCGCAAAATCATCCATGTCGACATGGACGCCTTTTTCGCGAGCGTCGAGCAGCGCGATAACCCCGACCTGCGCGGAAAGCCGGTAGCGGTTGGTGGCTCATCCAAGCGTGGTGTGGTTGCTGCTGCCAGTTATGAGGCGCGGGCATTCGGCGTGAAGTCGGCGATGCCGTCGGCAACGGCCACGCGATTGTGTCCGGACCTCATCTTTGTCAAATCGCGGTTTGAGGCCTATCGCATGGTCTCGCGGCAGATCCGCGAGATATTCGCGCGCTATACGGATCTCATCCAGCCGCTGTCGCTGGACGAGGCTTATCTCGATGTAACCGAGGACAAGCAGGGAATTGGTTCGGCGGTGAAAATCGCGAAAGCTATTCGCGCCGCCATTCGGGAAGAGACCGGCCTGACCGCGAGTGCAGGGGTCAGTTACAACAAGTTCATAGCCAAATTGGCCAGCGACCAGAACAAACCGGATGGCCTGTGCGTCATCCTGCCCGAACAGGGACCGGAATTTGTCGCCAGTCTTCCCGTCCGCCGTTTTCACGGCGTCGGCCCGCGCACCGCAGAGAAGATGGCACGTCTCGGGGTTCACACCGGTGCAGATCTTGCAGCGAAGGATCTGACCTGGCTGTCGCATCATTTCGGTAGCTGGGGCGAATATCTGTTCAAGGCTGCGCGCGGCATCGACGATCGGCCCGTGAATGCAAACAGCATCCGCAAATCGATCGGGGGCGAGACCACCTATTTCGACGACAAGCGCAGCGAGGGCGAACTGCGCGATGCGATCGAGGAGATTATCGACCTCGTTTGGGAGCGGATCGAACGCTACAAGGCGCGCGGAAAGACAGTGGTGATGAAGGCGCGCTATTCCGACTTCCGCACCGTCACACGCTCGCGCACTGTCGGCCAATATGTTCGAAACCGCGCCGAATTTGCGCAAATAGGTCACAGTCTGCTCGACCAGATATTGCCGGCCGAGATGGGCATAAGATTATTGGGACTGACGCTGTCAAACCTGGTGTCGGAGGGTGCACTGCGCAGTGACACGGACATGCAGCCGCGTTTTGCATTCGACGCTATTGAAAACTGAATATATAGATTACACATATCATAAAACTGGTTTAGGCGCCTAATACACAGGAGCGATATATGGCCCGCCCTCAGACCGATATCGAAGCTGGCAGGGAACATCTTTTGGAAGTTGTGGACGACCTCGTCCGGAAGCGGGGTGCTGCCGATATTTCGATGACAGACCTGGCTGCGGCCGCCGGCATGTCACCATCCAATCTTTATCGCTTCTTTGAAAACCGCGATGCGCTTCTGGAAGCCGTCGCCGAACGGTTCTTCGCAGAAAAGGTGAAGATTATGGAGGAGGTCACCGCCGCAGACCTGCCCGTTCGCGAAAAGATGTTTCAGTTTTTCGGCCGCCGTTTCGAACTGATGGTGAAGCAGTATGAGGCTGAACCCGACTTGCTGAAAAGCTATCTGGAGATCGGCCAGCAACATTTCGAAGTCGTGCGGGGCTATGTCGACCTCGGCGACCACTATCTTGCTCTCATCGTCGCGGAAGCGATGGAGCAGGGCTATTTCGAAGGCCTTTCGATCGACGAAACCGTGTCGCTAATTAACCAGATGATGCAGTGCTACACCAATCCCGAGGCCATCATCTACATCGGCACTGCCAAGCTGAAGGTTGAGAAACTCGCGCGGATTGTGGACACAGTTTTTGTTGGTCTGAATAGCAAGGCATTTGAAGTGCCTGCTGTAGAGACACATATCAAAATCGTATCCTGAAATCTTGCCAACCGCGCGGCGCTCTGCCAAAGCCGCCATCTGTCGTAACGGGCGGGCGATTAGCTCAGTGGTAGAGCACACCCTTCACACGGGTGGGGTCACAAGTTCGAACCTTGTATCGCCCACCATTTTGGCCGAGCAAACCACCGGCC
>JACVCM010000078.1 GCA_016742125.1 Sphingomonadaceae bacterium
CGGACTATATGGTCGAAGAGCTGCAGCTTTTCGAATAGGCGGTTGACCGTTTCAACGATCAGGAATGCGTCGATCATATCGGACATTGGGCCAAGGCGGGCGAAGTGCCGCGCGAAACATGGCGCAAGGCCGGGCAGGCGGGCCTGCTGATGGCCAGTGCGCCAGAGGCCTATGGCGGCAGCGGCGGCAATATCTTGCACGACATCATCATTACCGACCGGCTGGCGCGGGCGGGCGCGCATGAATTGATGATCTCGGTCGTCAACATGGTTTTCGGCCCCTATGTCTGCAGCCTTGCGACCGAGGCGCAGAAAAGCGCCTGGATTCCCAAGTTGGCGAGTGGCGAATGGCTGGGCGCGATCGCGATGAGCGAACCCGGCGCCGGTTCCGATCTCCAGGCGATCCGGACCACGGCGCGGCGCGATGGCGGCGATTATGTCATCAACGGCCAGAAGATATTCACGACGCTTGGCCATTTTGCCGACATATTGATGGTCGCCTGCAAGACGCCGTCGGACGATGGCAATCGCGCAATCAGCCTGTTCTTCGTGCCGGTCGGTGAAGTCTCCGGCGTGCGCAAAGGACGAAAGCTCGACAAGATCGGCTTGTCGGCGGCAGGAACGGCGGAGATCTTTTTCGAAGATGTGCGCGTTCCCGCCGACAGCCTTCTGGGCGGCGAACAGGGGCTTGGTTTCCGCCAGATGATGACTAATCTGGCCGAAGAACGCATGGTCGTCGCGATTGAATCGATGGCGATGATCGAACGCGCGCTTGCCGAAACGATCGACTATGTAAAAACGCGCAAGGCGTTTGGTAAGGCGATCATCGATTTTCAGAACACGGCGTTCGTGCTTGCCGAGATGAAGACCCAGGCCAATGCCGCGCGTGTGTTTGTCGATTATTGCATCGGCAGGTTGCTGGACGGGACGCTCGATGGCGCCACTGCGGCCATGGCCAAGCTGCACCTCAGCGAATTGCAAGGCAGGATTGTCGATCAGTGCCTGCAACTCTTCGGCGGCTATGGCTATATCAACGAATATCCGATCGCGCGCATGTATCGCGATGCCCGTGTGTCGCGCATCTATGGCGGCACGAGTGAAATCATGAAGCTGATCATCAGCCGGACTTTATAAGGGGAGGGACTATGTCCGCGCAGGCGCAAATCGCAATTGTCACTGGAGGCGCATCGGGCATCGGTGCGGCGACATCCAAATGGCTCGCGGCCGAAGGCTATCACGTCGTGATCGCCGACATTAACGGTGAGGGTGCGACCGCGCTCGCTGCCCAGTTGCAAGGGCAAGGCGCGGCAGCCACCGCAACCGCCACCGATATGAGCGACGAACGATCAGTGATCGAGATGGTGGCGACGGCAGCCAGAGCAGGGCCGATCGCGGTTTTGGTCAACAATGCCGCTGACCTCAGTCAGATTCCCCTTGATGGCAATGTGACCGATACCGAACTTGCGGTTTGGGACCGGGTTTATACGGTGAGCGTCAGGGGCGCGGTCATTGCCTGTCGTGAGGCGATCCCGCATATGATTGCCGGGGGTACGGGATCGATCGTCAACATCTCGTCGATCCAGAGCCTGCTCGGTGATCATGAACGCGCAGCCTATAGCGCGATGAAATCGGCGGTGAATTCGCTCACCCGGTCGATCGCGACTCGCTATGGCAAAGAGGGTGTCCGCTGCAACACGATCTGTCCCGGCCCTGTTCAGCCCGATGAGGCCGATCGCGCCTGGCCCGAGATGATGAAAGCTGTCTATGACCCGCATCTGCTGCGCAACGCCGTCGGCTCGGCTTTGGAGCTGGCGGAGATTGTCGGCTTTCTGGCGTCGCCCCGGTCGGCCCTGATCACCGGGCAGATGATCACCGCCGATGCCGGTTTCACCGCGCATATGCATCTGTTCCTGAAGCTGCGCGGCCAGTCGATTCCCTGAGTTTTTGCCATGCAGTCCGACCAAAGGAATAGCTCAACCAATATGTTCGGTCGGTCAGTTGACTTAACGAAATTTATTGCCTACGAATATGGACAAGAGAGTGGAGGAGAGAGAGGATGATTAACCTGAAATCAGGAGCCATGCTGACCCGTTTGTCGATTGCGGGGGGGGCGCTGCTTACATCGTTAATGGCCGGTGTTGCTATGCCCGCGCCGGTTCTGGCCCAGGAAGCCGAGGCGGAGCCAACCGAAATTCTGGTTACAGCGCTGCGGCCCGAAGAAACACTCATCAGCACCCCAGTCGTCGCCAATGTGCTGACGCAACAGGATATTGCGCGCTATGATTCGGTTTCGATCGCGCAGATCGCAAATTCCGTCCCCTCGCTGATCGTCGGCGAAACGACCACCCAGACGGGTGGTGTGCTGGTCTTGCGCGGCGTGGGCAGCGGACCGGACAACCCTTCGACCGATCAGGCTGTTGCGCTCAACATCGACGGCATTCAGGTGAGCAAAGCGTTGGCGCTCAAGCTGGGGCAAGTCGATGTAGGGCAAGTCGAAGTGCTGCGGGGTCCGCAGGCCCTGTTCTTCGGCAAGAACAGTCCAGGTGGCGTGATCTCGCTCAACTCGGCCGAACCGACCAAGGAGTTCTATTCGTCGCTGCAGGGCAGTTATGAATTCAACGATCAGCAATGGCAATTGACTGGCGTGGTTTCCGCGCCACTGTCCGACAGCACAGGGGTCCGACTGGCTGCCTACTACAGCAAGATGGGCGATGGCTATGTCAAGAATGTCGCAGGCGGCAATCCGCGTCGGACCGCCGGTCCGAACTCGGAGGAATTCTTCGTGCGCGGCTCCCTCAAATTCGAGGCAGGCGATGCGCTGACCGGACGAATCGGGGTGAGCTATGGCAAACTTGAGAACGCCGGGGTCAGTTCGATTCAGCAGTTGTTCTACTGCCCGCTTGGGCAACCGCAGTATCAGCTTGGCGGGCTTTCTGCGCCAGGGCGCGACGACTGTACGGCTAACGGAACGACGGTGCGCGGGGAGCTTTCGCCTACGCAAGCAGCCGCCGCTCCCGGTTTTCGCGATGGCACGCCCTATTACGAGAGTCGGCAGTTTCTCGCCTCAGGGCAGTTGGACTATCGGTTGAGCGACCAGCTGACGCTGACTTCGGTAACCGGCTACTACAATCTGCGGCAGCAAATCGCCGATACCTATACCTTCACTGATGTGCCGGTTCTCGCGGCGCACTCGGATATTCGCGTACGACAGTTTTCGCAGGAATTGCGGCTGGCTTCTGATTTCGATGGTCCGTTGAACTTTCTTGCCGGGGCATTCTATGAATCGAACCGGCACCGGGACGTCGTCCCTTTGATCTTCACTTTGCCCACCCTATTCGTTCCTCCGATTGCCTCGCACGACATCAAGGGTGAGGCCGTATCGGTGTTTGGCCAACTGCGCTGGAACCTGACCGAGCAGGTCGAGCTGTCGGGCGGTTTGCGTTATACGGATGAATCGAAGACCCTTGCCACGACCAACAACGGCGTACCGGTCAACTTCGTCGCTCCTTCGCGGATCTCGAATGACAATTTCTCGCCGGAAGTCACGCTTACCTGGCGTCCGAGCACGAGCGCCACGCTCTTCGCAAGTTACAAGCAGGGCTTCAAGTCCGGCGGCTTCAGTGCCACATCCGGGGGAACGACCGGCGTTTTTCCGACCGCGGATCTGCGGTACCAGCCGGAAAAGGTTAAGGGCTTTGAAGGCGGGGTCAAACTGGCGGCGATGGATCGCCAGCTGCGCATGAACCTGTCCGCCTACACCTATGACTATACCAACCTGCAGCAATCGTCGTTTGACTCTGCGGCAATTTCACTTGTGGTGCGCAATGCCGCTGCTGCGCAGGTAGATGGACTCGAGTTCGATGCCTCCTTCCAGCCACGCAATATCTCGGGCCTTAAACTGCGCGGCAGCCTCGCTTACAACGATGCGCGCTACTCCAAATTTATCACAGGTTGCTACGGCGGGCAGACGATCGCGCTCGGGTGCAACGGCGTCGATAGCACCGGCACACCAACCCAAAATCTGGGTGGGCGCCGCATGGTCAACGCGCCGGAATGGATCGGCAGCTTTGGCTTCGATTTTGCACATCAGGTAAGCAACGGGCTTGAGGCTTCCGTCAGCTTCGACAGCACCTATCGCAGCGAGTATATGCCATTCCAGAACTACAACCCCAATGCGCTGCAAAAGGGATACTGGAATCTTGACGCTGCGCTGCGGCTGCGCGCCGAAAAGGGTTGGGAGGTTGCCATGATCGGCCGCAATCTGACCAACACGCTGCGGGCCGCCTCGGGCAACGACGTTCCGGGGACAGGTATCGGCACCGGTACCACCTTCGGAATTTCGTCCGATCTGTTTGGCGCATTCAACCGGCCACGCACGATCATGCTACAACTCACGATCAAGCCTCAAGACTTCTGAGCCAAAGTTCTATGGACGCCGCTGCCACCGCGCCAACACCGTCGATCGCGGCTGATCTCAGGTTTTCTGCCAGTTGGTGGGCTCGCGAGGCCTATCAACTATGGCGGGGCCGACGGGCTGTCGGCAACGACGTTCCGCTGCGGGCTCGTGACATCACTGCTGAATGGCTCAACGCAGCTTTGCGCCGCGTTGGTAGCCCGTGGCAGATCGATCGGGTGACGATCGAGGATGAGGAAAGCGGCACAGCATCGCGCGCCCGGCTGCGGCTGCAAGGGTCCGGTGCGGGTCTGCCGAAAACGATGTTCGTGAAGTTGGCTCCGGTGCACATCCCGACCTTGGTTCATACCACAGCGATGGGTCTGGGTGAGGCGGAAAGCCGCTTCTACAACGAAATCCGTCCGCGGTTGCAGCTTCGTGCACCGAAAACCTACTATGCTGACTCGGATCGCAGGTCCGGACGTTACATCATTGTGATGGAAGATCTGGCAGACCGCGACGTTACCTTCTGCCGGGTGCCGGTACCGACGAATATCGACACAGCGCGTGAAGCTGTGCGACAGCTTGCCTTGCTGCACGCTCCATTCTGGCGTTCCAGGGAATTCGAAGACAATCTGGCCTGGGTTCCCATTCGCGAAAGTCTGGAAGAAGTGCGGATGGAACGGGCGCTGTTCTATCTTTCGGAAGGGCGCACGCTGAAGCGCTTTGCTGGGCTCGCGGCGGACGAAGTCGTCGCGCGTTCCGCCAATGTCTATCGCTATCGTCACCAGTTGATGCGTCACTGGCAGCAAGGTCCGCAGACACTGATGCACGGCGATTGTCACCTGTCCAACTGGTACATGTTGGATGGACAGCCGTGCCTTGCGGACTGGCAGGTGGTCCAGCGCGGCCAAGGTATTCGCGATGTCAGCTTCTTCATGATCATGTCACTATCGATCGAGGATCGCCGCCAGTATCAGGAAGAGCTTCTGGAGTTGTACGTCGGCGAACTCAACGCTGCGGGAATTACCGAGGCCACGATGGATTGGGCGCAAGAGGGTCACCGCAGCTACGCTATCTACTCCTGGATCTGCGCGATGGTCACCGGCGCGTTCGGCGCGATGCAGCCTGAGCCGGTTTGTCGGGCGTTCGTGGAACGCGCCAATGCCGCGATGCTGGATCTCGGTTCGCTGCGGTGGCTGGAAGATAGCTTCGGGCGCTCAGCTGGTTCGCCACAAGCAGACCGGACTCCGATGGAAGGATCGAAACGATGCTAGACCTCGATGGCAAGACCATCATTGTGACCGGAGCAACAAAGGGTATTGGTCTGGGCATCGTTTGGGAACTGGTAGAGCGCGGCGCGCAGGTCGTCGTTTCGAGCCGCAATGCCGACGACTGCCGGGCTGTAGCCGAGGAATTGAACACGAGAACAGGTCGCAATTGCGCCATCGGACTCGACGCCGATATCGAAAGCCTCGACGTGGGCGACAGATTGCTGGCGGCCTGCCTCAGCGCGTTTGGCCGTATCGATGGGCTGGTGTGCAACGCTGCGGTCATGCCGTTCCACGGTCCATCCGATCAAACCCCGCCAGAGAAATTCGCGCAATTGCTGCACGGCAATGTCCATGCGACCTTTCGTCTGTGCCAGACTGTCTCGGTACCGCTTCGCGCTCAAAAGCAGGGCAGCATTGTTATCATCGGGTCGGCTGCGGGGCTGATCGCCGAACCTCTGCTGATGGCCTACGGAGCCTCGAAGCTGGCGCAAATTCATGTTGCGAAGTGCCTTGCGACCGAGTTGGCGCCTTATGGAGTCAGGGTCAATTGCGTCCCACCCGGACTTATTCGAAGCGAGCAGTCACGCCCGGTCTGGACCGATCCGGAAATGCTCAAACAAATGCTGGGCACTATCGCTATCAAGCGTATCGGTGAACCGCGCGACGTTGCTGCTGTGGTTGCGTTTCTGTTGTCGGATTCCAGCAGCTACGTCACCGGCACAGTCATTCCAGTCGACGGTGGCATGACTTCGCTACCGGCGTCCGCCGGTTTAGCTGATGCCTTGGACAGCGCATTCTCGTGAATTGTTGAGGGATTTGTGTGATCGTGACCGGCGCATTCGGCGCGATGCAACCAGAAGCGGTTTGCCGCGCTTTCATGGAACGCGCAGGCGCGGCGATGCTAGAGTTTGTCCAGATTAAATGGAACCGTAGTGCCGAGCCTGTCGAAGCACGCCTAGCCGAGAAGCGCCCGTCGACAGGCTCAGGGCTACGGTGATGTTTCAACCTCATCAGGACAAACTCTAGACCTGGGCTCGCTCGACTGGCTGGAGCGCGCGTTTTAATCGCGGGGCATTGTCGTTGGCAGAGAAATGCCTTTGGGGTGCCAGGGTGTCTTTGGGGCCGGAGCCGGACACCCGACACGAGAGTTTCGGGTCAGACTGCAAGACGCGACCAAAACACTTCTCAAATAATCAACTTAACTCCGTGACATATGTGTTGACGGAGAACAGTGAAAAAAGGATGATCGGCCTAAATAGGAGCAAAAAATGTACAAGCTGATTGCTAATCCTGAAAAACACCGCATCGAATTGATTTTCAGCGGTAGTATCGACTCGGATTTGCCGGCGCTTCATGCTGAACTTTCAATTGCGTGGGGCAAAATCAAGGATCCCAATGGGCAGTTCGATGTTTTATCCGATTTCACCGAATCACTGTTCCCCGTCAGCGCTTATGGCCCAGATTTGAGGTTGTGATTTAAGGAGTGTTTTGGTCTCGTCGTAGTGACGAAGGAACGAAGATGAGACCAAAACATGTCGGCCAACCGAAGGCTTCTGCGGAACGTGTCGTGAAGGATATTCGCCGGGCAACCCGTCGGCATTTCTCGGCCGAGGACAAGATCAGGATCGTGCTGGAAGGCCTGCGCGGGGAAGACAGTATAGCCGAGCTGTGCCGCAAGAAGGGCATCGCACAGAGCCTCTATTACACCTGGTCGAAGGAGTTTATGGAAGCAGGCAAGCGGCGTCTGGCGGGTGATACTGCGCGTGCTGCGACCAGTGGCGAGGTGCAGGGTCTGCGCCGTGAGGCACGTGCCCTGAAGGAGTGCGTGGCCGATCTGACCCTCGAGAACCGGTTGCTCAAAAAAGCATGATCGCGGGTGGGGGAGACGACGAATGAGGTATCCAGCCTCGGAGAAGCTCGAGATCATCCGCATTGTCGAGCAGTCACATCTGCCTGCCAAGCGGACCTTGGACAAGCTCGGCATCGCCAGACGAACCTTCTACCGCTGGTATGACCGCTACCTTGTGGGCGGGCCCGAAGCGCTGGAAGACAAGCGCTCCGCGCCGAGCCGCGTCTGGAACCGTATCCCTGATGCGATCCACGATCAGATCATTGAACTGGCACTGGAACAAAGCGAGTTGTCTCCGCGCGAGTTGGCGGTGCACTTCACCGATGAGCGGCGCTACTTCGTGTCCGAAGCCACGGTTTATCGCCTGTTGAAAGCCCACGACCTGATCACCAGCCCTGCGTTCGTGGTGGTGAAGGCGGCCAACGAGTTCCATACCAAAACGACGCGGCCCAACGAGATGTGGCAGACCGACTTCACCTACTTCAAGATCATCGGCTGGGGCTGGATGTATCTCTCTACCGTGCTCGACGACTTCAGCCGCTACATCATCGCGTGGCGGCTGTGCAGCAATATGCGAGCCGAAGACGTCACCGACACGCTCGATATGGCCCTGCAGGCATCAGGCTGCGATCAAGCAACGGTGCTGCATAAGCCGCGACTGCTCAGCGATAATGGACCCAGCTACATTGCGGGCGAGCTGACCGAATACATCGAGGCCAACAAAATGAGCCATGTGCGCGGAGCGCCATGCCATCCGCAAACCCGGGGCGGTTCAGTAAGATCGAACGCTGGCACCAGACTTTGAAGAATCGCATTCTGCTGGAAAACTACTTCCTGCCCGGCGATCTCGAACGCCAGATTGAGGCGTTCGTCGAACATTACAACCATCAGCGCTATCACGAGAGCCTGAACAACGTCACACCTGCCGACGCCTACTTTGGCAGAGCTGAAACCATCATCAAACAGCGAGAAAGGATCAAACGACAGACCATCGAGTATCGGCGCTTGCAACACCGCCAGTTAGCCGCATAATATCAACCAATAAGACGAGGCCAACGCTCCGCTAATTTACGCAGCCATCAGTGCCAAATGTTCTGACGACGGACACTTTCGAAGCTCTCTTCAAGTCCAAGGGACCATTCCCTTTGACCAAGCCCCACAAGGACCGGGCGCAGCCAGCGCTGCACCGATTGCAATGAGGGTAACCCCGCTTTCGCAGGAGTGGTGCGGGCAGCCGGTTCACCAAGAAACGGCAACACGGTCCTCGCCAAGCGTGGGTTGCTGCGCTGGCTACGTTCGGTCAGGGGCGCTGATCGGTCATCAATTGGAGGGTCCGATTGGACAGACAGATGCTTCGATCATAACGACGCACAACATCAACGGCGGTGTAGGACAGGTTGATTGGCACACAATCCACACGCTGAACGCGCTCAGTCTATCGGTTGAGCAATCGCGGCTCCGCCACATGCGGTTCTGATGCTGCATGCACCGAGTGATTACTCTTTGCCTGAATTGCAATGTCCGCAACGGTAGCAGCGTTGCATTGCCTAGGGCCGTTGGCGCGCCAAGGATCGGCAGGTCACAATCGGTAGTTGAACTGCGGCAAATGTTCGGATGCGCGTCGGCAGGCGTCGATAGCCTGCGCATAATGCTCCAACTCGTCGAACGTATGCCTGGCCGTCTCGTCCGTTGGCCGCGCATTTCTGACGACGGACATGCGAGGTTGCATGGCCGAAATATCGGTCAGGGCTGGCGATGTGGGTGGGCGAACCGCATCTCGACAAAACGAGCAAAGGTCTCGACAGCGCCGGTTGAATAAGTCGAGACGAGAAGGCAGATTATTGCTGGCGGCAACGGTGGCCAGCCCTCATCGGTCACCGCTGTCAGATCGGTCGGGATACGGCGGCGCTGCAACATCGTCCAGCCGAGTCCGGCCCTTACAGCTGCAATCTGGCCCGCCGCGCTCGGTGAGGCATATACCACATCGCAATCGCCTCCCATTGAACCAATCGCTTCCATTGCTCTGGCTCGATAGACGCGGGGCGCCGGTGCGAGGACAAGAGGAACTGGCTTTTTACAAAGATCGATTGCTATTCCATTTTGGGATCCTGGTCCCGCCCAAGCCAGCCTTTCCTCACGTAAGGAGCGCGCACCGGAGATAATTCGGTGAGGATCCTGCTTTATGATCACAAGATCGAACGCCCCCGCGTCAAAATGCTCGACAAGGTGAAGCGTCAAATCGCAGCGCACGTGTAGGCGAACATTTGGATGCTCCAACGTAAAAGCCGCGAGAATGTTGGGCAAATCAGCGCTGGCGACATCTTCGGGACACCCAAGCCGGACATCGCCTTTAGAGCGTTTTTCGATCATTCCGGGTCATACCCGCACGATGTGAAGTAATTGGCGCATTCGTTGGGCTGGAAGATGTCGACGAGCTGGCCGATCAGGTCCCAGAGGCCTTTCACGGTGCGCTCGCCGATCTTCCTGAGCATGGCCTTGCGTTTGGAGAAGGCCTTTTCGATCGGGTTGAAGTCGGGGCTGTAGGGCGGCAGGAAGCGCAGGGTCGCGCCTGCTGCTTCAATCAGTTCGCGCACCAGCACATACCGATATGCCAGGGTGACGGCCCCGTAACACCTTAATGACGCGTTAAGGACAGTTAACAGCGGGTTACTCCGCTGTTTCCGGATTGCTACCCGCTACCCACAAATCAAATGAATATCATATGTTTGGATGGTCGTGATCCAAACTTAACCGTATCATTACCCGTGTTTAACTGTCTTCGCGCCCGCGCTGCCCTCAAAAGCGGTCATGAGGTCGACCAAAGATTGGCCTGTCCGGACGGAGCCCACCACCGTCCGGCATTTGGGGCGATATTCTGGTCCATATCGCTTCGTCAACTGAGGGTGGAGCAGACATTGGGTTCGCTCCACCCTCAATATTAAGGTCATAGGTTTGGAGGCGCGGATGTCGAAGCAAGCTATGCGATCAGCTGACGGGCCAATGAACACTCGGATGCCGTCTCGCGGCTATTCTATACGGCGGCGACCGATTCTCCGGTCCTTTCGGGTCGCACCGCTCTTGGCCATGATCATGCCGACAGTTGCAAACGCAGCCAATGACGAGACTGGGCATTCCGGGACGAAGATCACCAAGAGCCCTGTTACGGCTTCGGTTACGATCATCAGTCCGGTGAGGCTTGCCGCTTCCGATTTCGTTCGTCCGGCGCGATCGACCCATCTGCCGACGGTAGTTCGGAAGTCGCGCGTCACGGAATGCGCCAAGCTGCTTCGTGAGCTGGCCGAGCAACGGTCGTCTGTAATGTGCGAATATCATTTGCTTGAGTTTCAGTGATCATCGGAAGGATGTAGACATGCGTTCAAGCGGATCGAAACACAGGAGCGAGTCATTCCGCGCTCCCACGAAAATCAGGACGCGCCATATGTTCACTGCATTGGCGCTGCTGGTTGCTCCGACCGCCTCTCCGTTGCATGCGGACGTAGGCGAAGTCAGGGATCTCTCGATCCATATGTCGAACGCCATCGTGTCCGATCCGCTTCGAATGGCAGAGCCGGCACGGATCATTCCCGGAACTATTGTCGACTATTCGGTCGATGTCACCGGGCCGGGCACCGGTTCTACAACGACCACATCTTTCGTATTGGGCGACGCCATCCCCCAGCATATGTCGTTGTTTGTCGGCGATCTTGTGTCGCAAGGTTCGGGGCCGGTCGCATTCGTCGAGCATGACAGCGGGCTGCAGTTTGCGTTCAGTGCGCTTTCCAGCACCAGCGACATGATCGAGTTTTCGGATAATGGCGGCAAGACGTTCGATTATGTGCCGCAGCCCGACGTCGACGGCTTCGATGATCGCGTGACCCATATCAGGGTCGCTCCGCGCGGCAATTTGTTGCCGGTGGCGCACGCTGACAGCCGTTTCTCATTACGCTATCGGATGAAGGTCAAATAAATGCATCCTGCCAAACTCTCCCTGCTGCCCGATCAGTCGAGCGCTACGCCTCCGATTCATGCTGATCGGCGAGGTGCCGAACGTCAGGTAGCGATGCTTCGCCTTGCGAAGATCAAGAGCGGCGAACGCGAAGGCTGGGCGCTGGTTAAGAATCTGTCGATCAGCGGCATGATGTTGGTCGTGCACCCTGAATTTCGCCTTGAACGGCATGTGACCGTGTTGTTGAGCGAAGACAAACCGCTGATGGGAGAGGTCAGATGGCGGCAACAATCATCGGTTGGCATCCATTTTCCGAAGCCAGTCGACGTCGAGGGCATTTTGTCCGGCGCAAGCGAGAAGAAGAATAGGCTCATCTGGAGGGCACCGCGCATTCAAATGCGGCATCCGATTGTTCTCCATACAGGCTCTAAGAAAGTCGCCGCCTATATATGTGACATCTCACCAACGGGCTTATGCGTTGAAACCCATGAGCATTTTGAACAGGGACGCAAACTTACATTGACGGTGCCGAACCTGGATGAGTTAGTTGGTTACGTGCGCTGGCAAACAGGTGCCAGGACCGGGATATCGCTCGAATCCCGTCTACCAATCGACGAACTCATGTGCTGGCTATCGATCCATTATGAAGCGCAAATGACCGGCAAAGCGGACAAGCGCCGGAAAAGCCATCAAGTGTTGACCGCCCCGGCTGCAGACGCTGCCGCCTGCCCCGATGCCTATCATGTTGTCGGCTATGACGACCTTGGCAGAGCTATCCCTGTCGCCGTCCTTGAGTCCGCAAAGCTCGCGTTGACATGCGTTGCCGCCTGCGCGCGATTGTTCGACCGCGTCGCGATTACCAACAGCTCGGGCGTAGAGTGGCCGTTGATCGTGGTCATGCAGCACCGGACCGAGGAATTGGTGCGCGAACGGTAAAGCCAGCTTTCGGGCATTTTGTCGATGTTGCTGTCCAGGCCTGCGATCAAAGCACGATCTCGTCCGGTTCGGCAGGTGAGGGAGATAACATTGTAATCTTACAGGGGAGCCTGTAAGCGATTTGTCCATGCAAATTCACACCGCTTACCTTGCCGCTGCCCTTGCCAGTCTGTTGGCAGTTTATTTTTATGTGCGCGCGGACAGGATGCGCCGAGATCTCGAAAGCCGGGATCGCCAGATAGAGCGGCTTCGTTTGACACTGGATCTGTCGGAAGATGTGGGGCGCTTTGGCTATTGGCAACTGGATACCGGCGCCGACCATGTGATCTGGTCGGACTTCGTTTTCGCCGTGCATGGACGGCCCAAATCGGCGGGTTACCCGGGTCTGGCTGAAGCGATTGCATATTATCATCCCGAAGATCGCCAGATGGTCGAAGATGCCGTTTCGCACGCTTTGCATGGCGGCGAAGATTTCGAATTTTCTGCACGAATTCTTGCGGAATCTGATCAAGAGGTTCTGGTTCTGTCGCGCGGCACATGCCAGTTCGGGCGGAACGGTGAAATTCTCGGAATATTTGGATGCTTGGTCGATTTGACGAAGCAAACGCAGCGTACGCAAAGAAGCCCAGCAGCCTAGCCAGTTCAGGCAATTGCAAAATAATTGTCGCCATCGCGTGCCTGAAATGGCAAATCCGTTTCAGGAAAAGGGCACTCACCATTCTCACAGACGACGAACGACTGCAACTCTGCCTGGAGCGTGATCGCGTGCTGTGCGATCATGAATTTGTTCGTTCGCCGGTCATGGCAAAGCTGTTGCGGTTCTTGGTCGACCATCGGCTTTCCGAGAATCCCCAGCGATTGAAGGCTTACACAATCGCTGTCGACGCTTTGGGACGCAGCGATGGGATCGATACGCAGTTGGACAGCTATCCCCGGGTTCAGGTAGGCCGACTGAGACGCATGCTCGACAGTTTTTATGCACGCAACGGGGGTGCGTCGCGGCTGAGCATTCCGCATGGCCGGTATGAGATTAGCCTGGTTTCCAATGGGCTCGAAGCGCCCCCGCCTCCAACGGCTTCAGACCGCCTCGATTTTCATTGGGACGGATTTACCCCGCGTTCCGAAGCCCCAGCCAAGCCTCCCGGTGCACTTGACCGATTGATCGCTTTGCGGCGACCACGGAAGCGCTCGATACAGATCGCCCTGGCTGCAATCGCTGGTGCCATCGTCTTAGGTTTCTGGCTTTGGCCCGGCCCCTCTCCGCGGCAAGGCTATCCGGAAATTGTTATCGCTGCACCCAACGGCTCGATCAATAATCCCAACAAAGTCCAGGCCCAAGCCATTCAGAGCTATCTCCAAGAAGCGATCGAGCGCTTTGATCAGGTGAAGGTGTTTGAAAAATTGCCGGCGGCGACCGACGCGTCGCAATATCGGCTCGAGACGCTCTTCGTCGACACCGATACAAGCCTTATGCAGCTTCGGCTGGTTGATGCCAGGACGAGCGAGGTCGTTTGGGCCAAAAGGATCGAACTGGCGCACGACGGGAATGTGCAAGACAATCTGGCAAAGGCGATAGTCGAGATCATAGCGCCTTATGGCGTGATCGCGCAGCGTGAGTTGGCCAAACACCGCAACGACTTCGGCCCTGGATATCCGTGCTTGCTGCAATTTCACACCTATATGCGGTATCGCGAATTGACCGGTTTGACGCGATCGCTGGATTGTCTCGAAAGATCGGTGAACCAGTTTCCAGGCGATGCCTATTTGCTGGCGATGCTTGCCACGGCGAAGAATATCTCCGGGCAGATTGCGCGTGACCCCAAAGCGATATCGCAGGGACGGCAATTGGCGGCGCGAGCAGCCAGACTTGAACCGACAAACGCTGCAGCCAGCTTTGCCGTTGCACAAAATGCCTTTTTCGAGCGCGACTGCCGCAGAGGCGTTGCATGGGGCCAACGTGCCGTCGATCTCAATCCGCTGAATTCAAGGATCATGGGGTATCTCGGCATGTACATGCTGGGATGCCGGATGTCCGAGGGCGAGGGATATGCTGTTCGTGCGCTGGAGATGGACCCTAATGTCGATCTGGCAATAGCTGCGACCGTTGCCGCGCAAAAGATACAGCGCGGCGATGCGCTTGGCGCACAGCAACTGTCATTGAAATATCTTGCACTCGCTCAAAAGCATGAGCCGGGTCTGGAGCTGACATATGTTTTGTCCACCGCTTTGCTCGGCGATAAAGTCAGGGCACGCAAGGCATGGGCCAAGCTGGCGGGGCGTTACGGACTATCGGCCAAGGCTACGCCGCGCGAAGTGATGAGCAAATGGATTGCGAACCCAGATTTGC
>JACVCM010000079.1 GCA_016742125.1 Sphingomonadaceae bacterium
CGGCGCCCACTCCCCAAAGCGCCGGGGCCATACGCGCTCGTTATTGGGCACGGATCAAAAATCCGCGCAGTTTGCCGGATTTGCTCAGCTGCAAGATAGACTTGCGAAAGTTGGCCGGGGGGCTTGTGAAAGCTGCCAGGAAGGAAGCCCCATCATCGCTCGCCACCCAGCTTGCAAATGCGCTATCCGTTATATCGATACCTACCGATATGCTGATCGCGGCCAAGGACACAACAGGATTGGCTTTCGCGGACGCATGGAACGCCAGTCTGTTTGCACAGGTGCACATAAACGAAAAAGTCCGCATGTCTTCATTCGATACCGCCTCACATAGTTTTGCCGATATGAGTTCAAGGAACTGGCTTTACGAGCATGTTGCAGGCTGCCTTGCGCAGCAAAGCTCCCTGGATTGACAGGAACGGACCGGTAATCAGGCCGCAGCAGCGAGATCCTGCAAACGACTCCGATCCTGAATGACCACCATCCGGCGGTCGGGCAAATCTATGACGCCCGCTGCTTTCAGACGCGACAGTTGACGACTGACGGTTTCGATAGTCAGCCCAAGGAGATCGCCGATTTGCTGGCGATCGAGCGGAAGTTCGAAGCGGTCCAGATCGACTTGTTCGGTTGAGCACCCGGTTTCGCCCATCCGGGTCGACAGTTCCAGAAGCAATGTCGCAATACGTTCATTGGCGGTCTTTTTGCCCAGCAACAACATCCATTCGCGCGTTCGGTCGAGTTCGTCGAGCGTCCGGCGGAGCAGCCGGTGTTCGAGTTCAGGATGTTGGCGAGAGAAACGGTCGAAGGCGGCCCTCGAAAAAATGCACAAATCTGCATCGGTCAATGCGGTAATGCTGTATGGACTTTGCTGTCCGAAAGGACGTCCGATAAAATCCGACGGAAAAAGGATGCCGACGATCTGTTCGCGGCCATCGGCTGTGCTCATCGACAGTTTCAGTACGCCATCGATAACATTGGCCACCACCAACGCATCTTCGCCTTCCCAAACGACGGTTTGTCCCTTGAGTACTCTCTGCTTGCGGCCCAACTGGCCCAAGGCTTCAAGCTCGTCAGGCTGAAGCCCGCCGCAGACCGCGCGGTTGCGGACAACACATTGGGAACAGTCTTTCATGGCCTCTGCTTAGCCGCGGGGGACGGTCGTATCAACCGCCTAGGCCGTTAGCGACGACTGACATGCCGCGTCAGAAAGTCCGTGATGGCGTTGTTGGAAAGATGAGGCTGCTCCATCGGTGTCCAGTGATTTACACCAGCCAGCCGGATAATCTCCGCCTTCGGCGCATAAGCAGAAAAATTGTCAATAAAGCCGGATACGAATGTCTTGTCCGCCTCCCCCCATATCAGCAAAGCGGGCACCTTTATGGGGGCGTTGTGGGCGGGCCAATAGGTGGTTGGTTGTATCTCGCTGACGGGCGGCATGTTCGCGCGATACCAGTTCATGCCGCCGTTGATTGCAAGCGGGTCGGATAGGGCGGCACGAAACAGCGCGCCTTCATTGGCCGTCAAATCACCTCGCGCTATCAGCGCGCCATAGGATTGTTGCCAGATTTGGGCGGGCAATTGTCGATCCTTTATGGCGTCCAAGCCAATGGTGCGGAATATCTGCATGTAGGTAGAACGCTTTTGCTGTTCCGTATCGGCGCGCACGAGACTGAGGAACTGGTTATAGGGCGGTGCGCTCATCCCGACGACGGCATGGAGCCTTTTTGGATAACCCTGCGCATAGGCAAAGGCGAGCGCCGCACCCCAATCATGGCCGATCAGGGTAAAGCGCTTCCGCCCATTCAAATGGCGCGCCAGAGCGTCGATCTGGGCAGCGAGAGTCGCGACGCGATAAGGTTCCAGGTCGACCGGCTTGGCCGACAGACCTGCGCCCAGCCCGTCGACGGCGACAACGCGGTAATTTGCCTTCAGTGCCTCCATCTGGTCGAACCAGCTGTACCAGAAAGATGGGAAGCCATGATACAGGATGACCAGCGGACCTTTGCCGGTTTCGACATAATGCAGACGGTTGTCGCCTTCGCCAAAATAGCCCTCACGATATCCAATCGTGCCGGACTTGGTCGCATTAGCATAACTTACCGCAGGATCAGCTGCGGGGCTGGCTTTGGCCCATGACGGCCATATGAGCAGCAGTAGGGCGATAACGACCATTTGTCTTGGCATTGAACTGCACTATCCTCTATTGTAATAACCGTCAATAAAAGCTATCCCGCAATGATGGAGAGGATCGACCGGATGGGCAAGCACAGGCGCGCGGTATGTGTTGCTATCGCAATCGGGACGCTTGCAGGCTGTTCTGCTGCGGAAAAGGGGCTATCCGACGCCGACCGCAAACGCGCCGAAACGCTCTTCGAAGATAATTGCGCCGCCTGCCACAGCAATGGTGATACCGGCGCACCCACGCGTCCGGCTCTGGAAACCCGAACGCCGGCGGCGATACTGGCATCGCTCGAAACCGGATTGATGCGTGAACAGGGTAAAGCCCTGACCCCCGAAGACCGCAAGCTGGTCGCGGCGCATCTAGGCGCGAAAGCGGGCAAGGTCGCCGGGCAAATGTGTGATGGCAAGCTACGACTGAACAGCAAGCCGTTGTGGAATCGTTGGGGCAACGGAATCGAGAACCACCGTTATCAGCCGGCATCGATCGGAGGTCTGACACCGGCCAATGTCGGCACTCTCGAACTGAAATGGGCGTTCGGATTCCCGAACGCTGCCCGTGCGCGGTCGCAGCCTGCCGTGACCGACGAAGTGATTTTCACCGGCAGCCAGGACGGCCGGGTTTACGCGCTGGACACGCAAAGCGGTTGCATATGGTGGACTTTCGATGCCGAGAGCGAAGTGCGCAGCGCGCCTACCCTGGGAGAGGATGGCCGGCTTTACTTCGGCGATTTCAACGCAAACATATATGCCGTGGAGGCGGCAACGGGCCAACTGGTCTGGAAGAAATCAGTCAAGGACCATCCTGCCGGTACGATTACCGGGTCGCCCACATTGCATGACGGCAGGCTCTATGTGCCGATGTCGTCGACCGAGGTCGTCAGCGCCATGAATGGGGACTATGGCTGTTGCACCTTCCGCGGCGGCGTGACCGCGCTTGACGCGAAAGACGGCCGTAAACTGTGGCGGATGCACACCACGGCCGCGCCGAAACAGACGACAAAAAACAAAAATGGCGTCATGAATTTCGGTCCGTCCGGCGCGCCTGTCTGGTCGTCCCCGACGGTCGATACCAAACGCGGATTGCTCTATATCGGCACCGGCGAAAATTATTCGACGCCGGCCAATGACATGAGCGATTCGATCATCGCGCTGGACATCGGCACCGGGCGTGTTCGCTGGGTTCAGCAGATGATCAAGGGCGACGCGTGGAACGCGTCCTGCGGAATTCACAGCAACAACATCAACTGCCCCAGGGAAGACGGCCCCGACCTCGATTTCGGGGCGCCGCCGATACTGGCCAAGGCCGCGGATGGACGTGACATCATTCTTGCAGGACAAAAATCGGGCATGATCTACGCACTCGACCCCGAAAATGGCGGGAAGCTGTTGTGGGAGCAGCGTGCAGGCATGGGCGGCTTCAATGGCGGCGTCCACTGGGGGATGGCGACCGATGGTCGGGCGCTTTATGCAGGAATTGCCGACACGCCTGGTAATAAAGGCGCGGTCGGACCGCCGCGTCAGGGCATGCATGCTTTCGATGTGGCATCCGGCAAACCGCTTTGGAGCAAGATCGAACCTTATGTTTGCCAGGAAGCCAAACATGAATGCCGTACTGCCCTGTCGGCTGGCGTGACACTGACCGACGGCATTGTTTTCGCAGGTGCGCTAAACGGCATATTGCGGGCCTATTCGACGCGGGACGGCAGCATATTGTGGACAACCGACACGCGGCGCGATTGGCCCACCATCAACGGCGTCAAAGGCTATGGCGGGGCAATCGATTCCGCCGGGCCGGTCGTCGCCGGCGGGCTTTTGATCGTCAATTCGGGCTATGACAAATTCGGCCAGATACCGGGCAATGTTTTACTGGTGTTCGGTCCCAGGGAAAACAGGAAAAAGAAATGAAACGCGCATTTGCGGCGATCATCGCCATCGGAATGATGCTTGCACCCCAGCTAGCGGCTGCGCAGGGCGGGGGCATCGCACAATCGCTGGAGGGGCGCCCGCACCTGGGGATGCATCATGCCGCGATTACCGTATCCGACATCGACGCCACAGTCGCTTTTTATTCGAAAGCCGTGCCTTACAAGGTCGTCAAGCGGTACAGGGTCAAGGGGTCGGCCTTTCCCAAATCGATTCTCGGCAAAAGACACAAGACCGTCGACATAGCACTTATCGAAATGCCGACCGGCTTTATCCAGTTGATGGACTTCGAGCCAGGCAAGCCCGCCGCGCCAAATGCCCGCCCTGTCATCGGTCCCGGCTACACGCATATATGTTTCCAATCCCCGTCCAAGGACCCCGCGATATTACGCTTCATGGCAGCGGGACTTCAGATCATTTCGCGCTTCGGCAAACCCGATGGAGTCGATATCGGCGGCTATGGCGTGCGCTATGCATATGGCCGCGATCCCGACGGCATCATGATCGAGAATGAATCGCTCGACGCGCCCAAACGGAGTGAGGCAAGCTGGATCACGCATATCGCCAACACCGTGCACGATCGTGACATGATGCTGGGCTTTTACGAGAAATTGTTAGGCCACAAGGCACATCGGACGATCGAGCAGGAAAACCGGCCGCGCCTCGATGACGTCGCGGGCATCGACAATCTGTCGATCAAGGGCGGCTGGTTCAATGTCGGCAATATGGAGCTTGAGGTCTGGGAATATGTCCGGCCGAAAACACCTGCGCCTGCTGGCCGGAAAATGCTCGATGAAGTGGGATATAATGCATTCTCGCTGGAGGTTGCCGACCTGAAAGCCGAACAAGCGCGCCTGAAAACGGCGGGCATAGCGCTTGTCGGCAAGCCCGTGAAAATCGGAGGCTGGAAGGTGCAATATGGTTATGACCCCGAAGGCAATCTGTTTTCGGTGCAGCAGAACCTGACCGCAGATGCATCGGAATCGGTTGCAGGGCGTACCATGCGGCAATGACGCGCCGCTTAACACTTGTTCCAAAAGCCGAAAAATATGCTAGCGAAGTCGGCATGCCGACGGCAGCACCCAGGGAAAGACGCCGCTACAGTCCTGAAAAACGGCGCGAACTTATATTGGACCATACCGCCGACATCGTCGCGCGGGAGGGTGTCGCCACCCTAAGCATCGAACAGATCGGAAGGGAAGCCGGCGTCAGCAAATCTCTGGTCTATGCCTATTTTCCGAACCTCACCGAGTTGCTGCGCGAACTCTACCAACGTGAAATGAAGCATTTACGGCGAATGCAGGCGGACGCGGCAGAACATGCGGTAACGTTCGAAGACCTGGTGCGTTCGGTCACCCATGTATATCTTAAATATTATCATGAACGTGGGCTGATTATCGAACGCCTGCAAAGCGAACCCAGCGTCACGAAAATCCACGATGCGACCGAATACAGCCGGGACCTGGCGGTTGACTATCTGACCGATATCGTCATCGCGCATTTCGAACTCCCGCGCGATATTGCGCGTGCTGCGACAGATATTTCGTTCGGGCTTCCCGCATCGGCAGGTTCGTACCTGTTGCGCCACAAAATGGATTTGAAAACGGTCGAGGATATTACGGTCACGATGATTATCGCGACATTCCTCAATCTGAAAACCGAATATGTGGCGCGCAAACAGCCATTGAAGCGGAGTTAAAGCGGGAAGATCGTATGCCCGCCGTCCAGCACAAGGCATTGACCGGTCATGAACCGGCTCTCCTTTGCCGCCAGATAGACGGCAATGCCTTCCATATCTTCAAGCTGGCCGATCTCGCCCGAAGCTGCACGGCGACGGACCCCATCCTGGAATGCCTTGGGCGTATCAAGCGACATTTCGGTTTCGATAAAGCCCGGGAGAATTGCGTTGGCCCTTATCCCTGCCCGGCCATATTCAATTGCCAACCCACGTACCAGCCCGGCGACCGCCGCCTTGGTGGTCGAATAACCGCTTGCCATGGGGATTCCCATCATTCCCGCGATGGACGAGGTCACGACAAGACTGCCGGGCTTTTTCGCTTCTAACCAATGACGTATCGCTAGCTGAAATGAGGTGATCACGCTTTGAACGTTGAGGTCGGTTGTCGATTGCCAGTCGGCGCGCGATTGTTGGTGGAATGGCCCGCGCACGCCGGAGCCACCCGCATTGGCAAAGAAGCTGTCGATGCTGCCAAAGCGTGCAAGCGTATCGGCGAAAGCCTTTTCGCTGCCTGCATCGTCGGTCACGTCACAGGCAAATGCGGCGACGTCGCCACCCAGTGCCTCCAACTCAGCCAAAGCCTTCGCGTTTTTTTCGGCATTGCGACCCCAGATCGCAACCTTCGCGCCCGCCTTGGCCAGCCCCTTTGCCATGGCCAGCCCAAGACCGGCATTGCCGCCGGTGACGACGGCGACGTGGCCGGAAAGGTCGAAGATCTGCCTGCTCATATTGTTCCCATCCCGTGGTTATGCCGGGCTAACATTGTTCTGCAAAAAAACAAAGTCACTCACAAAAGGCCGACGGAGCCGGTGAAGGCTCCGTCGGTGAGGAGAGAATGGCAGACAGATGCTATCGTCTGCCACGACGTATCAGAATCCGACGCGGAACGAGGCACCGAATATGCGGGGATCCAGAAGGAACGCGCTGCGAAAGCTGCCAACGAGATTTGAGTTGGCCTCAAGGAAGGTAATATCGTCATCATTGAGCAAATTCTTGACGAAGAGAGTGAGACTCAAATCCTTCTCCTGATTTTCAATCCTGACCGATGCATCGAACTGTTTCCAGCTGTCGACCCGGTCAGCGCCCAGATTGAACTCTCTCGAATAAAATCCGCTTTGCGAGTAGAAATCAAGTCGCGGGCGCACCGTCCAGTCATTCCCTGCCTGCACCGTATATTCGGCGGCCAGTTTCAACGTGCGCTTGGGGGCGTTTGGCAACTGATTCCCCTGGATGTCGAAAAACGCACCACCCCGCGTGGGATCGGACGAACGGAAGCTGCTGCGGATTTCGGCATCGAGTAGACCCAGCGCGCTTTCGAAGCGCAGGCCCTCGACCGGCTCTGCCTGCATTTCCAGCTCAAAGCCACGCACGCGCGACTTCGGAATATTCACATTGGTCGCAAGCGTCCCGACGATATTGCCGACGATCAGGTTCTTGTAGTCGTAATTGAACAGCGCCATGTTGAGGCGCAACCGGCCATCGAGCAATATGTTCTTATGCCCAAATTCGATGGCGTCGATCGTTTCGGAATCGAAAGTCGGGACGCCGACATTGCCGGGGTTGAAACCGCCCGACTTGAAACCACGCGAAAATGACAGATAGATATTGGTATCGTCGGTCAGGTCATTGGCGGGATTCCAGTTGATGACAGCACGCCCGGTAACCTTGTCAAAGGTCGCATTGCCGATAAAGGGGGGAGGTGTGACAAAAGTACCGCTGGTTGTCACAATCCGCTTTTTATCTTCGGAATAGCGCAAACCGGCAATGACGTTCAGCTCGGGCGTGATGTCGAAATAGACCTCGCCAAATGCCGCGAGCGACTTGACTTTGCCAAGCCGCGTGTCGCCGATGGCTATCGATCCGTTCAGGGTGTTGGCAGGCACCCATGTGGCGACAAATCCGCTGCCTTCAGCGTTCATGTAATAGCCGCCGGCGAGGAAGTTGAACGCACCGTCGAAATCGGATGCCAACCGCACTTCCTGACTGAACTGCTTTGCCGAACCGCTACCGGTCTGGGAGGTACGATAATCGGTGGTAGTGACGGGCTTGCCTGATAGCAAATAGGTGAGAACACCATTGCCCCGGCCATCATTAGGGACGACGCGTGTTCCGAATGTACCCGGATTGAAGGCGTTGGGACGATAGCCCTGGTCAAAATCACGTTCGCTGCTGTTGTCGCCGTTGCGATAACCGGTCACCGAAGTCAGCGTCAGATTGCCAATCTCCTGATTGATTTCGAGCGCGGCCAGAAAATCCTCAGCCTTGCGCCACGGACGGACATCGATGTTCACTGTACGAAGATCGGACGGATTCGGTGCAAATGTCCCTGGACGCACAACGCCGGGCAGAAAGATCGAATCGATAAGGAAGTTGTTGGTGGGAAATGCGGTGGAGACTGAGTCCGGTCCGCAGCCGAAAGACGGGTTTGGCGTACACAGCGACTTTGCTGCTTCCTGACGGTCGCTGTCTTCGGAAAAATAGATCAGCGTCAGATCGACAGTGGTGCTGTCGGTCGGTTCGAGCCGGGTTGTCGACCGGAGGCTATACTGGTCGCGCCCATCGATCCGCGTGTCGTCGAACAGGTTTTTGGTATAGCCGTCGCGTTTGATATAGTTGGCGGCGAAGCGCTGATAGATGCCGTCCGCAATCGGAATGTTCACCGCGGCGTTCATGCGCACGCCGCGAAATGATTCCAGCTGGACCTCGACATGACCTTCGAATTCGCGTGTAGGCCGTTTTGTTATATAATGGATGACGCCGCCTGTCGTGTTGCGACCGAACAATGTCCCTTGCGGGCCGCGCAAAATCTCGATCCGCTCCATGTCGAAAAATTCGCCGAAGGAGCTGCCTGATTGCAGAAAGACGCCATTCACCAGGACACCGATATTGGTGTCGCCGGTGCCACCAAAGGATGACGACCCAACGCCGCGTATCGTGATATTCCTGTTGGCGGCCAGCGTGACGTTGGGTGCGTTGAACTGAAGATCCTTGCCATCCTCGATCTTCGCATCGTCGAGCGCAGCACCGGTCAAGGCGGTGATAGCGATCGGCACGTCCTGCAGATTTTGCTCGCGCTTTTGCGCGGTGACGACGATTTCGTCATTGCCCCCGTCGGAATCACTCGGTGCCTCATTCTGCGCCCGCGCGCCGCTGGCGGTTGCTATCGCCAGCGTAGCGGCCGAACAGGTCAGGAATTTCGATAGTGACGGATATTTCATAGCTCATCCTCCCGGTCTGACGCTTGTGCGCCGTTAGGGGACGGATATTATTTATTGTAATATTCGTCAATAAAGATTCTCTGTGAGCTGCCTTAACGACCTTCCAGTCGGCTTAATCCTCTGTTATTGACTATAAATCAATTTATGGAACCGGATCGACAAAATCCCGAAGCGCCTCAGCTTGGGCATTCTGCAGGCTCGATTCGGTGACATTAGGATCGAAATCGATGACGCGTGCCCCCGACGGACGGGACGACTTGCGCCACAAAGCCGCGCTGGTAACGCCATCGAACACGTCCGATGTACTGGCGCGAAGATGCTCTTTCCAGAGCAATATCCGGAACGCCTGTGCGATGCTCAACGGCGCGCCAGCGACCTGTTCCGACTGCTCGCGAAAGGCCGATGCGGTGATGATATTCGGATCGGCCACGGGATCGGAAAAGATGAAGGCATTGACCTCGCTGTCATGCAGATATCCGCGCCGGTTGCAATTGGCCGAACCGATGACGGCGAGTTCGTCATCGAAAACCCAGCATTTCGAGTGGATATAGTCGTGGCAGCCAAAGCTCGGCTCGCTCTGGCTATGCGAAAGCTGATAAACCCCGACCTTGGCAATGTCGGCGGCAGACAGGCCGCTCAGCATCGTCTCGATGAAGTTCCGCCTGTAATGACCCGCAACGAATGGCACGCTCATCTTGTTGCCCGGTATCAATATGGTGACATGCTGAAGCCGCGGGATGGCGGCGTTCAGCGCCGTTGCCATATCGCGATTGCGCGGGTGCTTGGGATCCGGATAATCGAACAGATATTGATCCTCTATATAGATGAAGCGGTTGGCCGCCGCTATCGCGACGAGCAGCAAGCGCTGGATGTCGCGCTCCGGCTTGAAAGTGCCGGGGTTGTGCACGGGATTGAAAGTGCGCGCGATGATGACTGACGAGGTGCCTCTGGTCAGCATGTCGAATGGAGCGGGCCTCGTGACCGGACCGGGCACCGGTTCGCTCGCCCCCCGCAAGGGCTCGATCTTGTGGGCGGGATCCGCCTCTATTTCCGCGCCCTTGGGATGATGATTCCACCGCTTGACGAAGGTATCGAGCAGATCCCATGCCGAAGGGCCGACAATGCGGCAATGGGTGTCGTGCTGCGGATCGCCGGTCTTTATCTCATACAGACGGTTGGCGTTGATATCGACGCCGCCACAATAAGCGACGAGCGTCTCGCCGCGTTTGACGATAAGCACTTTCTGATGGTGCGCCCCGGTCATCCGGATCAGGTCGGGGCGGATGGCCGCGAGGATGATCGGGATCAGTTCGGGAGCCACACGCGCGGCGACCAGCGCAGCCCACAACCTCTTGGTCGATGCCGGCGTCTTGTTGGCGGTTTCGTCGTCGCGGATGGCCGCGCCGTTTTTCATCAGATTGATCCGCGTCACCGCAATCTGGCCTTCGAGCGGGGGTTTTGCCCATAGCATGACCCGGACCTGGACATCATTGTCAGACGCCCGCTGCAGCAGGTTGATGATGTTGCGGCCCTGCCCTGACTGTTTGTCCGAAATCGGGCAGGCATTGGGATAGATCCCGTTGCTGGGGTCTTTGGGCACCATGTCGAAATCGGCAGTCATGTCCCAGCCGAGAAGATAGATATAATCCTTCTTCCCATTGGCTGCGCGGATATCGACTTCCATCTGTTCGAAGGTGGAGCGCCCGTCGATCAGGGTCCGCACCGCATTGCCGCTGCGCAGCTTTGCATGTGGTGACAGGAATGGTTGCAAAATCGGTCCCCAGCGTGGCGGGTCGAGCGGTCGGTCGACGACGGGGATGATATTGGGTGGCGGCGGAGGCACAGGAACCGGCGGATCGATGGGCTGCTCATAGCTCCACGCATCGAGTTGCGCCCAGGTCTTCGGCCCAATGATGCCGTCCCATTCATTGGGCTGGCCGGGGAAGGCAAGACGCTGGAATGAAACCGTTGCGCCCCGCGTATTGGGCCCAAAAATTCCGTCGACGGTCAATGGGCAGCGAGCGATGCGGCTCTGCATCCTGGCTGCCCGATTGCTGTCGATGCGATTCAGCCGCTCCTGAGCCTCGACAACTGCAGGACCGCGCGAGCCTTGGCGGATCGTCGGCATCGATGTCGCAGGCGGAGGGAGTGGCGGCGTTTCGGCAAAGGCTTGTTCAGACGCGCCAACGCGCACGACCGTAAGATCATCGCGCAGCATATGATCCGGACCATGCAGTCGCAGCCGGACATTGGCCGGAGCACCGAATGCGGTCGCCCCGACATCGATCGCTTCGGCTTCAGCTTCGCCATTTTGGGCAATCTCGCCGGTCAGGATGAAGGTGCGCACGGGACCGGACAGCGGCTGGCGCACGACGATGTCGCCAGCCTGCAAATTGGCCGCGACCCTCCGCCCCGGCCATGCCGCAACGCTGACCCCGGGATCGCCCGGATCGAGCGCACGCGCCAGCAGGTCGCTTCGGGGTTGCATCTGTTCGGCGAAATCTTCGGCAAAGCGGTACATGGCATCAACTCCTGAAAGGGACAGCGGATAAAATCAGGGTGCGAAAGACCCCCGGGCATTGGAGAAGCTGGCAAAGGCGGAGGCGCGGTGCGGATCGATTGCCGCGAGCGCCGCGACCACGGCCCGTTCGGCGCGGGCCTTCCAGACTTCCTGCGTGAGGTCGGCGCCCGTATTGCCCTGCACGAACTGGTCGAGCGCGGCTTTGACCGTCTGCGTCACCCTCCCCACCCCGCTGCCCACATGCCGGTCTGTCATGACGCCCACGCCATAGGCTGAACTGACCACATCGCCGATTGTGACGGGGTGGCCGGTCACACGACGGGCGCGCAAGGCGGTTATCTTTGTCGCGATAGCATGTTCTATCTGGATTTGCTGGACGACCTGCTCGACGCCGAGCCGCGAGAGTACAGCGATCAGCTTCGCATCGGTTTGCATGGCCAGCGCCGCAGGGCCACCGTTCAGCACCGTACCATCGGCCCGCGTGAGCTGCGCGCCCGTCGAGGTGACATCAAGGCCATAACGCTCCATGCGATTTTCGAACAGCTGGGGCTCGCGGCGCTTGATTTCCGCCAACAACGCCACCAGCGAACCGTCACCACCCTCGCCAAATGTCCACTGAATGAAGCCCCATGTGACAATCGCCCGGTCCCATGTGTTGACGTTGGAGAATGTCCCTTCATGGTGCGAGATGATCGACAATATGCGCAAATGATCGCCTGTTGCGAACTGCCCGAGCCTTGTAGTGACAAGCGCACGGCTGTCATTGTCGCCTTTGCCTTCGAAGCCCCTGGCATCGATGGTTGCGTAGGCGATGACATTGTCATGCAATCTTATCGTCTCGCCATCGACCTGAAGCACATGCCGGTTTTGGGTGATCGGGACCAGCGGTACGAACGTGGCAATCAACCGGTCGACCTCCGCATGCGCGGTGGTTCGGTCTGCTTCCAGCGTTGCAACCCGTTGCTCAGCCTGCTGGATCGCGGCCTGGTCGCGCCCGCGACGGGCGCGAGCGAGCGCCCGGTCAGCCGTCTGCCGTTGTCGTGCGATTTCACGCAGGCGCCGGTTATGTGCATGGCCATTGCTTTGCAGCCATGTGCGAATGGCCGTTGATGCCCGCTCGACCGCCGCATGGTTGCGTGCGACTGCCGCTTCGGCGGCGGCTATCCGCTGGCGCGTGCGCGCACTGGGCGTAGTTCCGGGAGCTACGGTGGCCCTCAGCGCAGCGAGCCGCTCCTCTGCAGTCGCCTCCCCATTGCGCGCAACAGCGAGCTGGCGGAATATGGCGCGTTTGGACGGGGTATTGGCATAGGCAATCGCGTTGAAATCCACTGCATTGGGTTTCAGCCCCAGGTCGACGCTCGTGCTGGTCATCGTGATGGCGGCAAGGTTGGTGCCGATTTGCGCGGGCGTGATCGTTTCCGCTGCCTCTGCTGCTGGAACGATCGGCGCGACGGGTACAGGAGGCGGTGGCGCAAGATTAGCCGCCGCCATCAACGCCCTCCATGTCCGTGGGCCGATGACACCGTCATGCTGCGACGGTTCGGCCGGGAATGCATTGCGTTGGAAAGACAGGGTGGCAAGGCGCGTTGCCCGCCCGAACGCTCCGTCGACATTCAGCGGACAGCGATCGACGCCGGGTTGCCCCGAAGCTGTCCACAAGGCGTGCACTGCGTTCAACCGCGCTTGCGCATCCATGACCGCCGGCCCGGTCGATCCGATCCTTATGGTTGGCCGACCCACGACGGGGACGATCGGATAGACGTGGCTGTTGTCCGCCCGGACGGCCTCTGCCGAACGGATGATGGTGATATCGGGCAGGAGCAGCCCGTCGGGCCCCGCGATGCGTTCGAAGCCGGCCTCGCTGATGGTTTCAGCATAGAAGCCGGCCTCTTTTGCGGTCCCCCGTCTGCCGCATACCCCACGGCGCGGCAAGACGCGGGGTCGCGAAACCATTGTAGCCCGCCCGCGGTGCCGGTGACGCCCGCGCAAAATGATGTCCCCCGCTATCAAGGGCACCGCCAGCCGTGTCCCCGGCCATCCGATCACTTGTGTCGAAGGGGCCTGCGGGTTGATGGCCATGTTGATCAAGGTCTTGGGGTCGGGCAGGGGCTGGGCCGATACGCCAGGCGAAGCCGGTAAAGGTTCCGCAACCGGTTCGGGCAACGCGGGTGTTGGTTCTGGGACCGGTTCCGGTTGCGGAGGCGTGGCCGCTACGGCTGGCTCCGGGGGGAGCGCTGCCGGCCGCTCCGTTCCCACAGGCGGCGCCGGCGCCGTGTTGGCGGGTGGCTCGGTCGCCGTTTCCGGCGTGTAGAAATATTCGGATTCCAGCGCAAAATCGAGCGCCCTTGCGGCTTCCAGTTCCCGTTCCATGACGATTGTCTCCTGCTGTGCGGTGGTGAGTGTCGCTTCGTCACCGCTCGCAAGTTCGAGCGGGACCGCGACGGGATGATGTCCGTCGCGAAGCCGCCGGGCAGCGGCCACAGCGGCTTCGATGTTGAGAATGCCGTAACCCCAACGCTCCGCATGTCGTGAGGCTGTGCGGACGGGTGGTGCATCAAGCGTGGAAAATAGCGCCCGCCGGAGTGCAGCGACGGGATGCGCGCCCGCCGCCTCCAGCATTAGCGCGACCGTTCCGGTCACATGCGGCGCGGCCATGCTGGTACCGCTCATCCGTACATATCCGGCGGGATCGTTCGCCGACGGCCTTGAGCGTACCGACAAGACACGCACGCCGGGCGCGGCCATCAACGGCTTTTGCCGACCGTCGCGGGTTGGGCCGACGCTGGAAAAAAGCGCCAGGGGTTTGTCGGGGG